>CADEGN010000020.1 GCA_902826865.1 uncultured Myxococcales bacterium | reverse complement strand
CCACTTCATAGTCGGGCACGGAGGAGCGTGACCCCTTACGGGGTCACGCTCCTAGGTCTCGCAGCGCGCCTGCGTTTGCGGGCACTTGATCCGCACGTGGATGTGGATGAGGTGGCCCTCGGCATGGCGGACGATGCCGGCGTTCTTAGAGCGGCCGCGCGGGTACTGGATCATCTTCTCGATTTCAGATCGCGTCGCACCGGCGTCTTTGGCGGCTTCGAGGAGACGCTTCTGTCGGTTGTAGTCGAGGAAGATGTACTCAACTTCGCCCGTTTCCGCGAAGCTCTGGATCAGCTGCCAGCTCGCGCCCCAATCGATATCGTTCTGGGAGTCGCTCTTGCGGGACGCACCCGATCGCTTGGGGAGCCGGATATCGACGTCACGACCCGACTGATGCGACCGGTGCGGCCGAAAGCGACCGCCGTGCTCGAGGCTGATCGCGCCGATCAGCAACTCCCCTGCGTAGCCAGAATCGCGGCGGAAATCGGCGATCGCGGTCTGCAGCTGGAGAATCGTGTGACTGCTTCCCCAGGATTCCTCAGGCCGCCGGACGGTGTACAGATCGCTGTCGGGGAGCTGCACCCCACCGGACAGTCGCCCGCGATTCGGTGAGCCGATCGAGACACCCCCCCCTGGGACGTCGAACTTCGGGAGAGGCTCGTCGTTCTCCGCGAATTCCTCCTCCGGCGCCTTCGGCTCGCCCTTGGCCGAGACGGCGATGATGTTGCGCGGCTTCGGGTTCGTGTAGACGGTGAGGCGCTGACCGGCGCGGAACTGCCGCGCGACCTTCGGGTTCCACCGATGGAGGTCACCCTCGGGGACATTGAATCGGGTGGCGATCTCGCCCCACGTGTCGCCGTAGGCAACCGTGTACGTGGTCTTCTTGCGGGGCGGCGCGACGATGCGCGCCCGAATCTTGAGATTCCACCCGGCCTTGAGCACCTTGCCCTTGAGGATGCGGTTCCAGGCCTTGAGCTCCTCGACGGTCACGCCGTAGCGCTTCGCGATGTCTTCCAGGCTCTCGTAGGGGACCACGCGGTGCTGCAGAAGCGTGACCCGCGGGCCGGCACGGCCCGGCTGCGGCGCCGCGGCGTCATTGGCCGCGTTCGCCTGGGCGGTCCCGGCCCGGTCCCGGGCTTCGGCGTCCACCCCCGTCGTCCACACGCCGAACATCACGCCGCATCCGACCGTAGCTCGAAGGAGGGCGGCGCGAGTTGCGTTGCGCGTCGGCATCGTGGCAAGAGCTTCCGATCACTGGGGTCGATCGGAGGCGCCAGCCTAACCGCGGCTTCGGCCGGGAGGCAACCCGCCCCTGGGCAAAAAACCGCGTTTTCCAACGCCGCTCGGCGTATCACAGATCATGCCAGCGGCCGCCGAGCCGCAATCGCAGGGAAATCTTCGGCGAGGACAACGCCGATTAGTCAGCTGGTGATGTATCGGCGACCTGGAGAGCGTCGAGTACCTTCGGGTACACCTGATCCGCGAAGTACTCAGAGCCCGACATCGTGAAATGAATGCGATCGTCGGCACGGATGGGCTGCGGTTTACGGGACTTGCCCACCTTCGCCTCAGCGAGCAACTCGCCACCGTCGTCGGTCACCATCGGAATCGTATCAACGTACAGCGCGCGATCTCCCTGCGCCGCGATCGCTTCCGTCTGAACCGCGCGGATGATCTCCAGCTTCGCCTCCAGGCTTCGCAATCCCATCTTCGGCAGGCCCAACCAGAGAACCTCGCGATTGTCGGCCACGAGCCCGGCAAGCAACTCGTCCATGCGCACGCGGTAGTCGGCCTTCCACGCCTCGGCGTCCGACCACGCGACCCGCTTGCCCTTCTTCCGCGTCAAGTCCTGGCCGTCGTTGCCCCCCATGATCACGATGACGAGATCCGGTTTGCGGAATTCGATCTGTTTCTTGGCCTCGGCGGGCCAGTCGAAGAAATCTGGGCGGGCGAGGCCAGACGCGCTCTTGCCCTTGCGGTAGCAGACGATCTGCGGATGCGCGTCGAGCTTGCGCTCAAGCAAAGCGCCGAAGCCCGTGGCCGCAAGCGAGTCGCCGAGGATGAGCACCTTGTGTTCGGTGGGCGGGGCGTCCGCGGGCGGCCCCGCGGGATCTTCGGCAGCGCCCGCGGGCGCGACCGCAGGCTCAGCGGTCGTCGGCTTCGCCTGGGCCAACGTCGCGTCCTTTCCCGGTTCAGCGGTGACGCCGCCCTTGGCGTCTGCAGTCGCAGGTGCGTCCGGGAGTGCGGTCGGCTCTTCGGCAGGCTCGGAAACATCCGACGGGGAGGCGGACGACGGAGCTGTCGCAGCGTTGGCGGGTGCATTCTCGGCTCGGCACGCCGCGAGCGCGACGAGCATGAACGCGGTAACCCCCGCCGCGCGGCGGCGGACGGTGGGAAGGTGAGGGGCGTTGAGGGAGAGCGTCTTCATCGTCTTCACGAGGCCGGCCCACGACCGACGGTTGGCGGGCCGAACATTACAAGGTGCGGGCGCAATCGCGGCGACCGACCCCAGGCGCGACACTACCGACGGCCCCAACGACCGCGAAATAACCCGAGAAATCCCCCGCACCCGGAACGGGACGACGGCCCGAGGATCGCGATGCAAACGCGGCCAACTCAACCCGCCCAACCTGGCGCCCAACCTGGGCGAACCCCCTGGTGCCCGCGGCCCAAGTTGGTGCCAAACGCGCGGGGTTCCGCCATGTGCCGGCAACTGCGCAGCTGCGAACGCCATCCTTCTATGGGAAACTCGTCGCGTCCCCTGTCTCCGGAGTGTCAGGCGTCCCATGCGTGAACCGTCCTCCACCATCCTCGCTCGTTGGCGCACCGCCCGTCGTGCCGTGCTCGGCTCCCTCGTTCTTGCCGGAACTGTGGCGAGCTCGGCCGCCCTCGTTCGGCAGGCGACCGCCGTTCGCTGTGACGGCCATGTGATTGGGCACTCGTACACCTACGGCGGTGTTGGCATTCTGCTCGTGCCTGATGGCGACGATGTCGTCATCCGCGACGTCTTTCCAGGCACACCTGCAATGGGCAAGCTGCCTGTCGGAGCGCGACTGGTGAGTGTCGACGGCCAGGTCCCGAGCACTCCCGACGGCTGGGCGCCCGCGATCCGTGGGGCGCCCGGTACCCGCGTCGAGTTGCAGCTGGCCTACCCATGTGGCGGCGAGAGCACCGTTGTTCTCGAGCGCGACGTCATCCGCATGCACGGCCGCGGGCGCGGGTTCTAGAGCGCCTCCACGGACCACGCGACGGACCTACGGCGCGCGGACGTGCAGATCATCGAGCGCGATCGCACCTGCGGTCGCGTTGTCACGAACTCGGATCCTGACGATCCGCGGAATGTCGGCGCTCCACGAGGCCGTCTCCATCACGGCGACGGCGACGGGCACTGCGAGGTCGGCCAAGCTCTCGCCCCGATCGTCGACCACCGTGACTGCGAGGTCGGCCGAATCGCCGAGCACCGCGACACTGGCCTCGAGACGCTGACCGGCGGCCAACGCGATCGGCGGCGAGTCGGCAACGCCGCGCTCCTCCAGTCGACCGTTCGGACCGGCGCTCGACAGCCAGAACTCGCCGCCTGTGCCCGCAGGCTGCGGGAGTTCGCCGGTGAAACCGGACACCGGTCGGCGCCCGAAACCACCGTGGGTCGTTACACCCTGAAGCGTCCCATCCTCGAAATCCACGTACACCTGCGTGCCGTGGGGAAGCACTGGGGCGCGAATCGGGATGAACTGCACCTGGTCGGCCTGATGAGGCGCAACCATCCCCGCCTCCGAGAGGTAACCCGACATCGGCCGCACGCGATCATTGCCCTGCAGTCGCACCGATGCCGAATAGCGCCCCCGCAATGCCGGCCGAATCCACGGCGGCGGTTCGCCCTCGAACCAGATCTCATCGTAGGCCAGCGTTCGCACCGCCGCGGCGATCTCTTGCTCGATCTTCTGGCGGTCGGTGGGCGCTACGTCGGCCAACCCCATCGAGCCAACGTGACCTTCGCCACCAGAGACGATACCCCACCACGGGCGCTGCAACGCGAACACTTCTGCACGCGAGCTGGCGAGTCGCTCGCGCATCGCTTCTGCGTTCGTACGCAGTCGCTCGCTCGGGATCGTGCGAGCGACGTCCTGCCAGCGATAGCTCGCCCCCACACCCGCGAACCCGCGGCTTTGAATGGGTTGATACAGCGGCTCGATGGCGAGGGAAAAGAGGAGCTGGGCGGCGATCAGCCCGTGGCCAACAACGGCGAGCCAGCCGCGCTCTGGCAGGGCAACGGCGAGCCACAACGCTCCGAAGCAAATCCCCGGCAAAAACGCGTTCGGCTCCGCCCATTGCGTGCTGTACCCCAGGGCACTCACGAGCGCGGCAGCAGCGGCGATAATCCCCCAGAAGAGGAGCCCGCGGTGGGCAGACAACCGCGCACTCGCCCGGCGATCATCCGCTCGGTCGAGCTTGCGGCTGCGCATCAACCACGGCGAGAGAAACGCAACGCCGACGACGGCCACGAGCGCTGTCAGCATCGGCGCGGCATGCACGAACATGCCCCACATCTTGCGATAGAACCGCTCGCTGTTGAACGCGTGGCTCTGATGCAACTCGAAGATGTACGTCCACAACCATCCATCGCTGGCGACGTTTCCGAGGAGAAGGCCGCCCCCATCCACCACGGCAATCGCGGCCACGTAAGCCCACAACTGCCGCGGAGCCACCAGTAACCCCGCGATCGCGCTCGCAAGCACAAACGGAGCCGCGGTTTGCTTGGTCCAAAACGCCAGCGCCATGAGCAATCCTGCGACCGCTGCGCGTCGCCAATGACCCCACGACTCGCGGAGCAACACCAATGCCCACAGCGTCAAAGCGATGAACAGGGCGTCCGGCCGGGCCAAATCGATCCAGCGAAAGCCAAAGACATAACCCGCACACCACAAACCCGCGGCGGCGGCTCGGTGGCTCGTTGGCTTCATCTCGCGCGCGACTGCCCGCCACAGACCGGCACCGATCGCAAGCCAAGCGAGTACGCTGACGACGCGACCGAGCGCGAGCCCGAGCGGGAAGACGAACCCGAGCGTGCCGAGCACGATCGGATATACCGGCGTGTACAGGAACGGCACAAACGCCGACGACGGCGCCGGATAGAGCGGCTCACCGCGTTGAAATCGCATCGCCTGGTGGACGACGCCGCCCTCCATCCACTCGAGTTCGAGCGGAAAGGTGATCCGCAAGGCGAATACCACCAACATGGTGGCAAACCACGCGCCGGCCAGCCCAATCACGACCCGGCTGATCACGACCAGCGCGCGTGTTTCGTTCATCCGCGCTCCTCGGCGTCCGTGCCAAACACTCCGACGATGCGATCGCGCGGGCGCCGACAGCAGTAGATGCCTGGATCGAAGCCGTCGGCAGCGATCGCCGGACGCACGCAGGCCCAAACATAGCCGGCGCGAAACGGCCCGGCAGCCTGGGCTTCGCTCGGGCGCTGCCGACCCCGAAACCCGACATGGCACAGAAGATCGGGGTCGCGGCGGCGGATATAGGCCGCGGGCGCGTACAACTGGTGGCCTGGGCGGGCTTGACGATCGGGCACGAGCGGAGCTTCCGGTAAGCGCGCGAGCTCGGGATCGACGAGGCCGTAGGCGTCGACGACCGCCAGGCCGGACGCCCAAGGCACGGCCCCGGCAGCGCCAACACTGATGAGCGTGTCGGGCGGTACGCGTTCACGCAGGGCCGCGCCCGCCGCGAGCCCCACGCGGGCAAAGCGGTCCATCGCGGTCACACCCTCCCAGCGGCCGTCGAGCCAACCCTCGGGCTGTTCGCGATCGCTGCGACGTCGACCGGCGGCGATACTCGCCACGGTGAGAACGAAACCGGCCGCAAGGATCGCAGGGACGAGCCGTACCGGTGGCCGACGCCGCGCGAGCGCAGCCGTCGCACGCACCACGGCCGCACCGAGCACCACCGAAATCGCAACCGTGGCCCCCAGGTAGAACCGCGAGTAGGCCATGAAGTCACCGCCCACCCAGCCACCGTAGGCGACTGTCGCGAGCGCAGCCGCAAGCAGGGGCAGCTGACGCTTGCGCACCAACGCGAGCGCCGGCACGAACGCAGGCAACCACACCGCCGACATCCAAGCTTGCACGTAGGCGATCCCCCAGGTATCGCGCAAGCGTGCGCCGTGGGCCTTGACGGTCCAGGTGTTGGGCAACCACGTCCCGTAGTACGCCCGGCGCCACAACAGGTGGCCCAGCACGGGCAAGATCGCGATCGCGAGCGCGACTGCGACGCGACGCCCGGGCGAATCAGCGCGGGTCTTGGCGTCGCGCCACGCCGTGGGACCCTGCAGCGCGAGCCAGACCGCGGCGAATGCACCGAGCGGGATGATGGCGTCCGGCCGCGTAAGCACCGCGAGCGCAGCGCATCCGGCCGCGATCTCCAAGCGCTCGCCATCGAGGGCGTACATCGCCGCCACAACCCAAGCGGTGGCGAACGCGGTCTCGAGGCCGCTTCCACCCCACACCACAAATTCCGGGCTCGCTGCCAGCCACGCCGCACCCGTCATCGCCGCTGCCGCGGTCCAACCGTCGCGCGGGACCCCTCGATCGCGGCCGAGTCGGTCGGCCCACAGGACTGCAAGGACGAGCAGCGCGATCAAGGCCCCGCGCGAGATCGCCAGCGTCCACACGTCGGGCGCCACACCGATGGCGAGGCCCAACGCCACGACGAGGACCCAGGCAAAGTTGGTGTATCCCTCAACGCGCTCGAGCGGCGCCGTATTGAAGGCGAGCTCACCATATTCGACCAAGTTGCGGGCGTAGCGAAACGAAATGAACGCGTCGTCGCAAACGAACGACCAGCCGTCGGCATGGATGAGGGCGGCGAACGCAATCACGACGATGGCGACGCGGGCGAAGGTCGGCCACGGCGCCTGCGGGCCGGCAACGGGGGCCCGGGCGCTCGCGGCGGCTGTGATCGATTGCGGTGCCGAGGAATCGATGGGTCATGCTACCGCGACCGGGGCGGCGGCGTGGTACAACCAAAGGCGAACGTGCGGCTGTTCATCCAGATCCCTTGCCTCAACGAGCGGCAATGGCTGGGGCAGACCATTGCCGATCTCCCGCGCTCGATCCCGGGGATCTCTAGCATCGAGGTCCTGGTCATCGACGACGGCAGCACCGACAAGACTGCGGAGCTGGCCCGCGAGGTGGGCGTGCACCACATCGTCCGGTTTTCGCGCAATCGTGGCCTGGCGGCCGCGCACATGGCCGGGCTGGACGCTTGCCTTCGACTCGGCGCCGATCTCGTCGTCAACACCGACGCCGACAACCAATACCGCGGCGAGGACATCCCGCGCCTGGTCGCGCCGATCCTCGGCGGCCGCGCCGATGTCGTCATCGGCGATCGCCAGACCGACACGATCGAGCACTTCTCGTGGCCGAAGCGGATCTTGCAGCGCTGGGGTTCGCGCGTCGTTCGACGGGCCTCGGGCACGGCAGTGGCGGATTCCACGAGCGGCTTCCGGGCCCTCAGCCGGCGCGCGATCTACGGGTTGTTTGTGCACAACCGCTTCACCTACACCCTCGAGACGATCATTCAAGCCGGTCACCTCGGGCTCGCCATCGAAAACGTGCGCATTCAGACCAACCCGAAGGCCCGCGAGTCACGGCTCTTCCGCTCCGTCCCGCAGTATGTCCGCCGTAATGGCGCGGTGATTCTCCGCGCCTACAACCTCTATTGGCCGGTCCAAACTTTCGGGTTTTTCGCCGTCTTGTTGTTCGCATTCGGCTCGGCGCTGGGCATTCGGTTCCTCTATTACTACGCGCAGGACCCTGACTACAGCGGTCACATCCAGTCGCTCCTCGTCGGCGTCGGTGCCGTGGTGCTTGGACTCATCGTCGCGCTCATGGCCTTGCTGGGCGATTTGCTTGCGACCAACCGTCGGCTGACCGAGGAGGTACTGGTACGGGTGCGCCGGCTCGATGCTCAGCTCGCCGGCACCGCGGGCGCGGTGATCGACGGTGTCGAGAGCACTGGCGCGCCACCTTGGTCCACTTCTTCGGGCGTCAGCCTCGTGCAGGGGCGCGACGATCGAACGGAGGTCGCCCCGTGAGACCGCCGGTTTCAGCCGAAGGCAACATCGTCGGCAACGTCTACGACAAGTACGGCACGAGCAACCCGATCGCTCGCGCCCTGATGCGTGGCTTTCTCGGGGCGGTTTCCGAGCTCTACCGCTCGTCCGCGCCGCGCTCGGTCCTCGAGGTTGGTTGCGGCGAAGGGAGGCTCGCTCACCACCTGTGGCAGCAGGGACCGCGGCCCGACCGATTTGCGATCTGCGATCTCGAGATCGATCGGGTCATCGCCGATCTCAATCCAGCCATCGAAACGCGCCGCGCCTCGATCTACGAGCTCCCGTTCGCCGATGATAGCTTTGAGCTGGTCGTGTGCTGTGAAGTGCTCGAGCACCTCGACGATCCGCGTGCGGGCCTGGCCGAGCTAGCCAGGGTGGCGCAGCGTCGGGTGCTCATCAGTACGCCGTGGGATCCGGTGTGGCGCACACTCAACATGCTACGCGGCCGCTACTTGACGCGCCTTGGCAATACGCCCGGTCATGTGCAGCACTTCACGCGCGGCGGCCTCGAGCGTCTCGCCCGCACGCGACTTCGCCTACTCGAGCGGCGCACGCCGCTGCCCTGGACGGTGTTGCTCGGTGAACCGCTCGCCCGTTGAACGACGAGCGCACTGGCTTGCCGGTGCGCTCGTGACCCTGTTCGGCCTATGGCTGGCCTGGCCGATGCCCATCGGAGGCATGCCGCTGTCCGCCGATCACACCGTGCATTTGACGCGCATCTGGATGTGGGCCGAGGGCCTGACGCGCGGCGAGCTGCGCGGGTGGAGCGACATCTGGTTCTTCGGCACCCCGGTCGGAGAGCTCTACCCGGTGCTCGGCGATGCGCTGGTGGTGGGCTTTCGCGCGATGTCACTCGGCCTGCTCGATTGGCCGCAAGCGTATGCGCTCGGCATCACCTTAGTGCTCCTAGCCCAAGCGTGGGCACTCATGCGCTTCGGTCGTGTCCTCGGCATGGGGGTCGCGCCAGGAACGATCGCTGCACTGCTCGTCCTGTGCGACGTCGGGGCCTACCGCGAAGGAGGGTGGACCTACACGATCGGCTATGGCGTGTGGCCGCAGGCGCTGGCCAACGCGCTCAACTGGTTCGCCCTCGCCGAGCTCGTTCTCGCCGTCGATGCCACCGCGCCCCTACCCCGCGCCCGGGCGATTGTTCGCGGTGCGATTGCCATCGCTGGTGCTTTGCTCGCCCACCCGGTCAGCGCACCCGTGCTCGTGATCGAGCTCCCGATCGCGATCGCCGTATTGGCCCGCGGGCGCTGGCGCGAGCTAGGACGCACCACGGCCATCGTGGCCGGGGCGGCTGCGATCGGCGTCGCGCTAAGTGCCTGGTGGCTCGTACCGGCCGCAAGCATGCGCGGCTGGGCAGCGAGCTACGGCTGGCTGTGGATGCCACTGTCACGCATGCTGCAAGAGGCCTGGCGCGGTCACATCACCCAGGCGATGCCCGCCTGGGTATCGCTGCTGGTTGCCGTCGGGCTCGCGACGAGCGTGGTAACGACCAACCGCGCCGCGCGGATGGCCGCCGCGATCGGCGTCGCCCTGTGGATCGCCGCCAGCGAAGACGTTTTTTGGACCCTTCGACTCGACCACCTTTCCGCGGGCTTCGCCCAGGTGCAGTGGCAGCGGTTTCTGATCGCGGCCAAGCCCGGCCTGATGCTGGCGGCGGGCACCGCTGTCGGCTTGGCCATCGCCCTCACACGCGGGCTTTGGCGATCTGGCCGGCGGCCCGGCCGTCCGTTGGCGATCGCTTTGGCCACTCTGACCACCGCCGCGATCGCTCTCACGGCGCGTGCGCAACTCGACTCGATGCGCCGCCACGGTGTGGGTGTTGTCCAACGCGCTCGCGACCCCGATGACCCGAGCCTCGACCATGACTATGCCGCACTGTTGGCGCACCTGCGCGAGCTCGACGACAAGGACAATTGGCGCATGACCGTCGCGGCGCCACGCAATCTGCATTGGTTCATGGATGCGCCCCTGACCACGGGGATTCCCCTGTACAAACAGGGCTTCACTCCCGCGGACAACTTCGTGCACAAGCCCGAGGCCAATACGCCCGCGCTGCTCGATCGCCTCGGGGTTCGATTCGTCGTCACGCGCGGACGCGGCGCGGTGCGGAACGCCGAACTCGTGGCTAGCTTTGGCGCGCTCCGGCTATGGGAACGCGACAGTTGGCGGCCGCAGCCTCGTGCTCGGCTAGAGGGGATCGGTGCGCTCGAGGTGATCGCCGACGATCGCACGACCACGGACGTGCGCGTGCGCGTCCATGGCAGTGGGGCAGGCGACCGCCTGGTGTTTGATGTCGCCGGGTACCCGCGTTGGGAGCTCGTCCGCGACGGAATCGCGGTCGATTGGTACGAGGTCCCCGCGATCGGGGACGGACCGATCGCTACCCTGCAAATGCGTATGGACGGGGAACTGCGCGGGGGAAAAGCCGACGGCGACGACGGCAGCGAACCGACGCTCATCGCCGCAGACGCCACAGATGGCGTGTATGAGTTGCGATTTCGTCGCTGGCTGCCGCGCGACGTAGCGGCCCTGCTGGTGAGTGTGTTCGCGGCTGCTGGATCCGCCCTCGCCCTCCTCGGCCTGCGGCGCGAACGAGCACCGCGGTGGCTGTCTGGGCTCACCGGGGCCGCGACAAGGCTGCGCCCGTGGATGGTTGTGGGGTTCGCAGCGCTCGTGCTCGCGTTGGCCTGTGTACGGTGGTTGCGGGGCGCAGCGATGGAACGCGGTCGTGCCAGCGCCTGGGTCGCGGATGGCCGCGCGGACGCCTACGGACTCTCCGCAGGTCCGCTCAAGACGGACATGCTCGTGCGCGCCGCGGTGATCGCTCCGCGCCGTCGCAACGCCGATCCAGCCCAACCGGCGATCGTCGTGTTCGAAGACATCCGAGCGACCGGCGATTTGCGGGGCTGGGTCGCGCTCGACGACGACGCCGCACGAATGCCCCGTGAGGGGCGTCATCGGCTCCGCATCGAGGTCCGCACCCGCGCTAGCGACCAAGAGTGGACCGTTGCCTTCGAAGAACCGATCCCGCATCGGGCTGGTCGCCGCATGCTCGTCCTCGACCGTATTCCGGATGAGAGCTTCGACCTCCGGGTAAGCGTGTTCTCCGAGGGTGACGCACCGCCACTCGGTTTCGATCTCGAGCTCGCCGGAGGTGAACCATGAGTTGGGCGCGGCGCGGTCTTGCTGTGCTCGCGGCCGTCGGCGCACTCGAGTTCGCAATTGGGTTGTTCGCCTACCGCGATCGCCCCAACTCCGAGGATTTCGCAGCGCTCGCGGCCCATTTCGCCAGCGCACCCGCCCCCGAGCTGGTCGTGCTCGCGGATGACTGGCTTGGGCCGCTCGCGCGTATGCACGTGCCGGCGCTCGCAGATCTCCGATCCGCTGCGCGCCCCGATCTCCGGGGCGTGACGCGCGTGACGGTCGTGGGACTCAGCGACGACTGGACGGAGCCACTCGCGCGCGAACTCGAGGACATGCCGCCGCCGCGCCGAATCGCGAGCGAGAAAGTTGGGCCGTTTCGCGTCGCGACATGGGAGCACGCCCGTCCCTCGACCCTGCACGATGGACTCATCGCCCGCACCAGCACCATGCGGGCACGCACCGATGAAGGGGCTTGCCGGGGCCGCGGCGAGTTCCGCTGCCCCGAGGGCAACATCGCGGCACGTACCGTCGAGGTCGACTACCGCCCGCGGCGTTGCCTTGCCCTCAATTTGCGCGACGGCGCTCGGCTCGAGCTCGAGCTCGACGACGTGACGACCGGCACGGTCCTTCGTGGCCACGTGGGATTCGGCGACTTCAATGCACGTCTGCGCCAGGACGCCCCCATTCGCGTGGAGATCGCAGTGGACGGGGAGCAGCTCGCGCGTTGGACCGTCGCCGATGCCCAGGGCTGGTGGCCGTTCGCGGTGACGACAACCCCAGGTCGTCACCGCGTAACGACCCGCGTGTTTCTGCCGCTGTCGGGGACCTGGCAAGGCACGAACTACGATTCCACACCTACGCGCAGCGTGTGCCTCGAGTGGCGGACCCTCTCCGAGTAGATGATTTCAACGGCCGCTGCTACCGTCCATGAGCGTGGGGAAGAAAGACGAAGATCAGCTCGTCCATCGCGACTTTGTTTACGCCGATGATCGAGCCCTCGACGCGATGATCACCGCATTTCGGTCCGAACACGAGCAGCGCCATGGTGAACGCCTGGCCATGCACGCGCGCCGCGAGCTCGGCCGCGGCAAGGTCCGCATCAGCTTTCGGGTAGTTGAGCCGGCGCGGCGCCGCTAGACGGTCTGCGCGTTCATCCGCAACTCAGAAGGCGTATTCTCCTGGTTGCGTGAAACCAGGCCCGGTGCAGGCGCTCGGTCGGCAGTGGCACAAAGCGATCGCCGCGGTGCTCGCGTGTGGGACGTTCGCGATCCTCGCCTTGGGTCACCGCGAGGTCGGATATGCCCGCGACGAAGGCATCTACTTCGCGGCGAGCCGCAGTTACGCGGCATGGTTTTCGGAGATTCGCCGTGAAGGAGCGGCAGCGCTCTCGCGCAAACGGATCGACACGAGGTTCACCGTCAATCACGAGCACCCCGCGTTGCTCAAGACGCTGGCGGGATTGTCGGCGTCTTTGCTCGCGATCCCCCCGGCGGAGGGTAGGCAGCCCCAGGGTCCCGTCGACCAAGGCGGCACATTTTCGCTGATGCAGGAGGGCGCAGCCATGCGGCTGCCTGCCCAAATCCTCGCCGCGCTCGCCGTTGCGCTGCTTTACCTCGCGGCCGCCGCGAGCGGTGGCGTCGTGGCCGGGCTCGTCGCCTCACTTGGGTTTATCACGCTGCCGCACGTGGCGTTCCACGCCGGACTGCACGCGTTTGACGTACCGGTGGCGGTGGCGATCCTCGCCGTCGTTCTCGCGTATCGGCGTGCGCTCAGCAGCCGACGATGGGCGATCGCCCTCGGGCCGATCCTCGGACTCGCGATCGCGGTGAAGCACAACGCCCTGTTCGTCGGGCCACTCCTGGCGTTCCACTACTACGGCGCCCTCACCTGGGCCCGGGCACGCGAGCACCGAACGATCGTCCGCGGGCAACTCCTTCCGCTTCCGCTCGTGAGTATGGCCCTACTTGCCGCACCGGTCGCGTTCGCGTTGTGGCCGTGGTTGTGGGGCGATCCCTGGCCACGGCTCTTGGAGTACTTCGCGTTCCATGGCAGCCACGCCTACTACAACATGGAATTTCTCGGGCAAAACTACAACCAACCGCCGATGCCCATCGCCTATCCCTGGGTGTTGACGTTCGCAACGGTGCCGCTCGTCCTGCTCACCGCCGGAGTGATCGGATTCGCCTTCATGCTGCGCCGAGATCTCGGTGCGCGCGACGCCGCCGTCAGCCAAACCCCCGGCTTCGCGACCCCGATCCCCGACGGTTGGAACCGCCACGACGGTGCGCTGCTGCTTGGTTTCGCCTTGTTCCCGCTCGTCCTTATCAGCCTCCCCTCCACACCGATCTTTGGGGGCACCAAACACTGGATCACGTCGTATCCGTTCCTCGCCCTGGCCGCCGGGCACGCGTGCGCCGAGCTGGTGGCGCGCTCGGGCTGGCGCGGGCGTCCAGGGCTGCAGGCTGCGCTTGTCGCGGCGGTGCTCGCTCCGGCAGTCCTCGCAACCCGAAGTGGTCACCCCCACGGGCTCTCGCAATACGCACCGCTTGTGGGTGGGGCGCGGGGCGCCGCAGATCTTGGCCTCGGCCGCGGGTTCTGGGGCTGTGCGATGCCCGACGATCTGCCAGGTTTGAACCCGCGCCTTGGCCCGCGTCATCAGCTCATCGATATCCACGATGTGCACGACCTTGCCCGGGAGCAATACACCCGCGAGGGCCGGTGGCCCTTCGGCCTCCAGAGCGCCCCCGCGACTCGGGCAGACGCTGCCCTGCACTTCCACGAACTGCACACGGTGACCCACGAGGTCGAGTTGTGGAATCATCTCGGCACCACCGCACCCACCGAGGTGGTCACGCTCCACGGCGTGCCCCTGACGAGCGTGTACGCGCGCGGTCGCCTGGACTAGCTGGGGGGAAGACGGCGGTTACGTGCGGGGCACGGGCGGCCGCGGCGGCGTGGGCAGGCCCTTTGCGGTGTTCACACGCGAAGAGGGCCGGATCAGCCCGCTCCTCCACGGCGACGACGCGCAGGCGGCCCCCGCAGCGACCGCACGTCGAGGGGTGGAAGCGCCGCGCGGCGCGGCTCGGAGGAGGAGTCGCCGACGGCTCGCCTGCGACAAGGGGCTGTCGGATCGGCACATCGGGCACGAGCGGAAGTTGCTGCGCGTGCAACCGCCAGCGGGCCGCGGCCCGAGGCGCAAGCACGCCGTGATACGACACGCGATGGATCCGTTCGCTCGGCGTGAGGGCGACGAGGCGGCGGGCGAGCTCGCGCGAGGAAAACTCGACATGTGTCGTTCCATCCGACCAGGGCACCGCGAGTTGCTGAATCACGCGATCACCCGCGCCGGCGCGAAGATCGGCCAAGACAACCTTCGCGCGCACCAGGTAGTTCGCCAGTCGACGCAACGCGCCACGGGCCGACGCGTCGACCCGCTCCATCGCGTGCACACCAAAGCCATCGGCCGCCGACCCCGCGGCGACCTTGCTACGCCGTGCGGCGATAGGACCATCGGCGCGGATCTTTCGGATGGCCGTCGCGGCCATCGGTCCGTCGCTGCTCGCCTGCGACAAACTCCAATCCGCGAGTGCGGCCACGCGCGCGCCCTTCTCCCGCAGTCGGGCCCGGATTCCGCGCGTGATCGCTTGCAACTGCGCCTCGCTCGGCTCGTCGGGAAGGGGAACGAACTGCGCCGCATCCCCGGGAGACTGAACATACACGCCGTCGAGAACGAGCGCATGCACGTGCACGTTGAGATCCAGCGATGATCCGGCGCGATGGATCAAGCTCGCCGCGCCTGCCTCCGCAGGCTGATCGGGCGCGGCACATGCCGCACGGAGGTGGCGGCCAACTTCGCTGACCAAGGTTCGGCACAGCAGCGCGGCAAGTTTCTGATCCGTCGCGGCAGCACGGCGAAGACCTGCGGGAACCGTCAGCACCCAATGCCGCACCGGGACCCGTGGAATCACGCGCATGAGCGACGACGCGGCCTGCTCGCCGTGCGTGCAGCGATCGTGGCATTGCCCTGCGCAACGGAAGTGAAACTGGCCGCGCGCGCCGCAGCTCGGACAATGCAACTCGATGGCCCCGGCACAGGGCAGCCGTGCGCCTGTCCAGCGTAACTGCGCGCGTGTCAGAGACCCGGCGAGTCCGTCTCCCACCCGCCTGGGCCGAACCCCGAGTAGCTCGAGCTGCTCAAACGGGATGGTCGGAGGAGTCGGATGATCCATGTCGATCGGAGATTGGGCCACGGGGTGTTTCGTCGTGCGAGCCCCGTGCCAGGTCGCAGCCCTCGATGTTCCGCGGAGGTCGGCGTGCCAGCGCCCCAACCCGGCCAACCGGCTGGCCGCCCCTGGCCCACGAACGGGCCGTCGGCCAGCGCGAGCGGCACTCCGATCGCCGCGGGTATGCTCCACCCGCGTGGGCAGTCGCATCGATCTGAGCCCCTTGGTCGTCGTCCGACGCCGCGGCCCGGCGAGCTTCTATGCCCATCCGCTCGCGGATCCTCGCCTGGTTTGCGTCACCGCAACGCTCGACGAGGCCCTGACCACGCAGGCCACGTTTCTCGCGGACTACCTCGCCAAACTACCGGCGGATCAGCTCGCGCGGTTCGTGTTCCCCAAGGACACTTCGCTTGTCGAAATCCCCGTGCGCGTGAACCGTCCGGACTTGCCCCGGCGGTTTGCGATCGATCGTCCGATCGCGATCCCATGCGTGCTCGTGCCTGACGTACTGACGCGCCACGGCCCAGCGGCCGACAGCGCCGAACCGTCGCCGCCATGGGTTCACATCCTGCCCCTACGGCACATCATCCACGTAGCGCCCGGTGCGGACCTTTGCACCCGTGTCGGCGACGAAGTCCGACGCATCGTCGCGGCCCGCGAGCCCACCCCGCTGCAGTTCCTCGAGCTATTTCCTGCCGACGAGATCCATCTACTCGCGGTCGATCTTGTCGTCGAACGCAGCGACCTCTCCGACCTGGGTCAGCGGACGGCGGCCCGCCGCGCCAAGCATGGGCAACGCTCACGCGAGCAGTCGCGCAAGCTCCTAGCTGAGATCGGGGACGACATGCTTCGTCCCTCGCTGCGCAGTCACCTCCCGCCGCGGATCGGTCGCGATCGCGAAATTCGTCGGCTCGCCGCCCTGCTCGGCAGCGACCGGGCAGGATGCGTCGCGCTCGTCGGTCCCTCGGGTTGCGGGAAGACCAGCGTGATCGAGGAACTCCTCTCCCAGCGGATCGTCGAGTTCCGCACCCGGCCTGTGTTCGCGACCTCCGGCGCGCGCCTTGTCGCAGGTCAGTCCGGCTTCGGTCAGCTGCAGGATCGCGTTACCAAGGTGATGGCGGCCGCCGAGGAAGTCGACGCGATTTTGTACTTCGATAGCTTCGCCGACCTCTTCGCGGGTCGTCCGGGGGGGATGGAGGACCTGACCGCCACGATGCGACCGTGGATCTCGGCCGGTCGCGTGCGCATTGTTGGTGAGAGCACGCCCGAGGCCTTCGAACAGCACGAGAAACACCACGGCGCGCTGATGGCCGCGTTTCAGCGACTGGCGATCGAGCCACTGTCGTTGGACGCAACCCGGACGCTGCTACGCGCTCGCAACGATCATATGCGCCGCCGCCACCCCGACCGCCCGGCCCTCGCCGCCGAGGCCATCGAACCACTTCTCGAGCTGTGCGAGCGTTACTTCCCTGAGCAAGCCCAGCCAGGCAAGGCAGTGCGCCTCTTCGACGAGCTCCGCGCTGTGCACGAGCACGACGTAACGCCCGACGGAAGCCCCTACACCATCGGCGTCCACGACGTACACCGCGCGTTCGGCCGGCGCACCGGTATCCCGATGTTTTTGCTGCGCGAGGACCAACGCCTGCGTCGCGCGACGCTAGACGACGAGTTCCGCCGGCGCGTCATCGGCCAGCACGAGGCCGTCGCTCGCGTGATCGACACCTTGTGCGCCATTAAGGCTCGGCTGCAACCCCCGGGCAAGCCGCTCGCGAATTTCCTGTTCGTCGGGCCGACCGGCGTCGGTAAGACCGAAGTCGCCAAGACACTCGCGCATATCTTGTTCGGTGCCAGCGATCGCCTGGTTCGCTTCGACATGAGCGAGTACGCCGACCCGTACGCAGCCGAGCGGCTCATCCGAGGCACTGACCGCGACGACGGCGAGCTAACCCGCCGCGTGCGCCAGCAACCGTTTTGCGTCTTGCTTCTCGACGAGATCGAGAAGGCTCACCCGGCGGTCTTCGACCTGCTTCTTCAGGTTCTTGGCGAGGGACGCCTCACCGATGCTCGCGGTCAAACCACGTGGTTTCACAACGCGATCGTCATCATGACCAGCAACCTCGGTGCGAGCCATCGCGGACGCTCGCACTCAGGCTTCGGTGGCCGCGCGGATGCATTCGATGCCGAGGCCGAGCGCCGCCACTACGTCGAGCAAGTCGACCGCCATTTCCGACCCGAGTTTGTCAACCGCATCGATCGGGTGATCCCGTTCTCGAGTCTGAGAGAGGAGGAAATCGCCGCCGTCGCCGAGGTCTCCTTGAAGCGATTTCGCGAGCGCAGCGGGCTCGTGAATCGGAGCATCGAGCTGCGGGTAACGCCCGACGCCCTCGCACGGATCGCCACTGTCGCCTACTCGCCGGCGTACGGCGCACGTGCTCTGCGGCGGGGCCTCGAAGACGAGCTCGTCGCCCCGATCGCCCGACTGCTTTCAAACGCCGGGGGAGATGCCGATGGCGCGCTTGTCGTCGCTGGCGTCGACGCGGCGGACGTCGATCGATCCCTTGCTGCGGAAAGCGGCCAGGTGATCGGCCGACGCAGCACTGCCGCGATCGCCTTGGCGATCGTCCGCCGAGCCCGTCATCGTCTCACTCCACACCTCGCTCCTCTCGCACAAATTGCCCGGTTGCGCCGGAACGTCGACGCATGCATGCAGCTCGAGCCCATCGTGGAGACGCGCGCCCGCATCGCCTATCTAACCGCTGACCTCGCCCGAGGACAGCGGAGCGCGGGCCCCCACGCCAAAGCAAACATGCTGGGTTCGCTACGCGAACACGAGCGAATTCGTGAGGCCCTCGCCCGCCTCGATGCATGCGCTAGCACGCTCGCCACCATCGAAGAGCTCGCGCTCGCCGCAGCTGGCGAAGGACTGTTCGTCGATGAACGAGTCGAGGAGGCCCGCGCCGCCCATGCCACGTTTGAGCGCGAGTTTGTCATCACGATCTTCTCTGTTCGTGCTGCGGATGCGATCACGCTCGAGCTCCGTCGGCTCGGCAGCCCCGAGAGGTTGCTGCAACACTTCGACGAAGTCGTGCGAATCGGTGAACAGCGCGGCTGGCAGATGACCGTCCACCGTCACCTCGATCCCAAGCGCGGCGGCGATTGGCCACACGACGTCGCGTGGGGGCCGCCACGCAAGGCATCCGAGCTACGCGATCAGCTGCTTGCCCACGACGATCCGACGTGGAGCGCCTGCCAGGCGCTGCTCATTCGCGCGTCCGGAACCTGCGCCGGAGGTCTACTCGGCTGCGATGCAGGGCTTCACCGCCGCTGGTATGTCGATCGTGCCCGCCCCGATCACACAGGCGTGCGAGTGCTCGCCTGGAGCGCACATCCGAGCAAAGACGACCTTAGCAGCGACCGCTACGGCCTCTCGCAAGCGACACCACAAGAGCAGCTGCCCAAGCTCGTCGCTGCGCGCGAGGTGTTTGCCGATGGCAGCATCTCGCTCGCGCGCGACGGGATCGTGTCCACACCCAACCTAGATCTCGAGAGCCCTGGATTGCTTGAGCGCCTGCTGTTTGGGGCAATTGTCGCGCGG
Source organism: uncultured Myxococcales bacterium (assembly GCA_902826865.1). Lineage (GTDB taxonomy): Bacteria > Myxococcota_A > Polyangia > Nannocystales > Nannocystaceae > Xiheibacterium. Next base: position 27,402 of record CADEGN010000020.1, on the reverse strand, counting down.
GTCGCGGACGGTCGCGATCCGCTCATGGAGGACGGGGCGTGACTGATCTCGCGGTCACGGTGTTTGAGCGCAAGATCGGCCCGCGGTTGGTGTGGACCACGGTTGGGCTCGGTCGACACGATCGGCAAGAGCGAGGGGTGCACGCCGGAAAACTGCGCAGCAAACTGATCGCACATCTACGCGTCGCGGTGGCGCGGCTGTGGCCCCACGAGCTCGAAGAACTCGAACCGATCCCCGGCCGGCGCCTCGAGTTCGTGACGCTCGAGGTCGCGATCGAGCACCGCAAAACCGTGCTTCGCGCCAGGATCCCCCTGGTCCTCGAGCCGCGTGCCCGCGGCGTCATCGACAACGATGACGGTGAACCGCAGTGGATCGCCTATCACCCGTTGCGCAGCGAAGAGTGGTTCGCACACGACCTCCACCGCGAGCTCGCGGATGAAGCGAGCGCCTACTTTCGCACCGCCTGGGCCGAGCTCGACAAGGCTGACTTCGACCAACTGCGCTGCGAGAGCCGCGAACGCAATCGCCTGCTGCTGGTCGCGTTTTCGGTCCGTTGTCGGAGCGTGTTCGACCACCTGGAGAAACGCGAAGACCGCGAGCGATTCAACGTGCTCGGCGAGGGCGCGGGCAAGCGCGGCGCGGCCCTGCTCAGCGAGCTCGGCAGCGACCAGACCGAGCGCGCTGCCGACGATCGTCTGCCCTCCTGCTCACCGCGCTCACCCTGGCGCGAGCAGCTGCAGCACCTTGTTTGCGGCGAGCGCAAGGCCTCGGTGTTGCTCGTGGGTCCGAGCGGCGCAGGCAAGAGCGCGCTGCTAAATCGGATGATCCACGACCTCTTGGCAGCCGACGGCTTCGACGCCCATCGCAACCTCGACCGCACACATGCGGTCTGGAAGATCCGCGGCAACCGCATCATCGCCGGCATGTCGTATCTCGGTCAGTGGGAGCAGCGTTGCGTCGACCTGCTCGATGCTTGTCGTGACCAAAGAGCGATCCTCTGGGTCGACGATCTCCACGCGTGGGGGCGGATCGGCGAGAGTCGCGAGGCCGACCGCTCCTTGGCGACGTTTTTCCGCGGTCCGATCGCCCGGGGGGAGCTCGTCGTCGTCGCCGAGTGTACCGCAGAGCAGCTGCAGATCCTCCAAGATGACGCCCCCGCTTTCGTGGCCGCGTTCACGATCCTGTGGATCGACCCGACCGACACGGCCACTACCCAGCGCCTCGTCCTCGACCTCACGCGCGCGCTCGAGCTCGATCACGGCGGCGCGTTGGATCCGCGTACCTTTCGCACGCTGACCGAACTCGGGCCGGCCCTCACGAGCGGCATCGTTGAACCTGGGCGCTCCCTTGGACTGATCAGCGAGCTCGTCCGCAGCCGCAACACAGCAGCCGAGTTCGCCGGGGTCGAAGCCGAGCTCGCGCGCGGCAACAAGATCGGTGCGATCATGCGTTATCGCGAGATCACGGGTGCAGGCCTGCGGGACTCCAAGGACGCCGTCGAGCGTTTCGCCTCCGCCGGCCGCTGGACGCGTGCGCACAGCCGCGAAAGCCCGCCGTACGCCGTGGTGCGGGGCACGCTTGACGCTCGTTTCGACGACGACGATGGCGCCCTGACCCTCGGCCCAGACGCGCTCGTGCGCATGTTGACCACGCGCACCGGCGTGCCTTCGGCGCTGCTCGTGCCCGACACGCGTCTTGCGGGCGAGGCGGTCGAGGCTGCGTTCAGTTCGCAGATCGTTGGCCAGTCGCCAGCTGTGGCCGCCATTGTCGATCTTATCCTGCGAATGCGCACACAGCTCGCGGATCCCGGGCGGCCCTACGGCGTGCTGTTGCTTTGCGGACCGACCGGCACCGGAAAGACTGAAATCGCCAAGTGCCTGGCCGAGTATCTCTACGGCGATGCCGGCCGCCTCGTCCGGCTCGACATGAGCGAGTACGCGGGCCCGGACGCGCCGGCTCGTCTGTTGGGCGATCGCTCGCGCCCGACCGGCACCTTGACCAGCGCCGTACGGGCCCAGCCGTTCTGTGTGGTGCTACTCGACGAGATCGACAAGGCCGATCCGTCGGTGCTTGCGCTGATGTTGCAGCTCTTCGACGACGCTCGCCTGACGGACGCAAACGGACAGACCATCGACTTCAGCCACACCGTGGTGCTCATGACATCGAACCTTGGGGCCGCGCGCGCGCCGGCGCCGGGGTTCGGCGACGCACCGGTAGCCTCACGCGCCGACGTTGACGCGGCGGTGCGCCAGTTTTTCCCGCCCGAGTTGTTCAATCGCATCGACCGCATCGTCCCGTTCGCCGCCCTGACCAGCGAGGTGGCGCTTCGAATCGCCGAGCGCGAGCTCACTCGGATGCTCTCGCGCGCGGGCCTGGTCGAGCGCAACGTGTTTGTGCGCCACAGTCCCGGGGTGATCGCCTTTGTCGTTCGCCACGGCTTTGCGCACCGCGACGGCGCGCGTTCGCTCAAACGATGGCTTGAAGATGCGATCGGTGCCTGGCTTGCTGACTCGATCGCGGCGGAGCGCGCTTCGGCGCTGCGGGTGTTTTGGTTGTTCGTCCGCGATGGACGTCTGCATCTTCACGCCGAACATCTGCGTGAGGCAACCATCGGCGGCCGTCCCGGCCGACTCGGCGGGCTGCTCGATCGCAGTGCCCGCGAGCTCCGACACGAGATCCCGGCCGCGCTCGACCGCGTCGAGGCCCTGCTTGCTGGAGCAGACGTGAGCAGGCTGTCGCTGACACTCGCGAGTCTCCTGCGCCCGTCCAGCGCTGGCGATGCCAACGCGGGCCAGCTTGCCTTCGACATCGACAGCATCCGCGCTGAGCTCGGCGCCCTGCGCGAACGCTTGGAACTTCAGCGCAGCTATGATCCGGTACTTGAGCCGGGCGAGGACCCGATCGAAGACGAACTCCGCGAAGCCGAAGTTGCTGGTAGCGTGGAACGCCCGGCTGGGGGGTGAGAGTTTCGGCCGGCGCAGCCACCTCCGTACGATGGATGCCCGAGCAATGGTGCCCGTACTTCCGCTGCGCACCGCCCACGACGTCGTCGCCCAACTGACGGAGCTTCGCCTGCTCGAGTTGGCGATCGGCCGCGCCGATGATCCGGACGAGCATACAGTCCTGCTCGAGCTCACGCGGATCAGTCGCGCCAACTGCAGCCGATTTGCGGCGGCCGCACCGGGGTTGCTCGAGTGGCTCGCGGACGCATACGCCACAGGACGCGGTCTGGTTGAGGCGATGGCGATCGTTCGCGAGGGTGACGAGACGCCCGAACCCGTACCCCACGCGGGCCCGCTGCCGTGCGCGGTTGCGATCGCCGCGCTGCGTATCGCCGGCCCGGCGATCTCGACCTTCCTCGCGGGGGAGCACGGCTGCCACGTGCGACACGCGATGTCCGGATCGACGGAGGTGGTGCGTGTCCGTGTCTATCGCGGGCTCTCCCTCGCCCCAGCTGAACATATCGCCCGGCTCGCGCACGCCCGCCATAGATTCATCGAAGCCCTCGAACGTGGAGATCCGAGCTTGCCCGACAACCCAGACTCGGTCCCGCCGATCGTACGCACCTACCACTTTGACGGTCCCCACCAAGACGGCCCGGTGCCCATCACGATCACAGACCATAGTCTCGCGCACACGCTGCAGCGGCACGTCGGCAACCTACGCGATGCGCTGCCAACCATGTGGATGCTCGCGCTCGATCGCGATCGCGTTGAGGCGCCGAAATGACCCGCCCAACCTATCGCGTGCACCTCACGACCCACCACGACGGCCGGATCACCGGTCGGCTCCTGGCCAAGATCGGCACCGAGATGGCGCCGCCCACCGCCTACGGCCGGACCGACGACGAGGTCTTGTCGCAGCTCGCCCTCGGCATCGAGGAAAACGTTCGCGACCGCGGGCCTTTTCTTTGGACCGAAGAGCTTTCCGTCCGCAAGCTCGAGGTCTTTGTTCACCCGCAAACCGTCTTCCGCAAGCGCGTGGTGATCGGTCGAGAACCGCTTGGGTTACAGGTCCACTACGCGTGGGCTCCGATCGCCAGTGGTGGGTATCACGTCTTGGTACCGGCCCTCGACTGGATGCTGATGATCGAGGATCTCGAGATCGCGCCAAACGTGCTGCGGCAGACGATCTTCTCGGCGCTGCTCGGAGAACGTGCTGCCAGCGTGTACGCCCTCCGCGACGCCGCCCACGAGCGCGTCGTTGCATGGATGCCGACGCTGTCCCGGGCCAAGACGTCCTCGCGATTCGATGCCGGCACCGACCGAACACCAGTCCTCCACCAGATCGCGGAGGACCTGGTGGACCGCGAGCGACGCCGTGCGGGGCGCCGAATCGTCGGAACCGTCGACGTCCGCGCCGAACTCGAGGCCGTCGGCGGAGAACGTCCTCGGTCGCTGCTCCTCGTGGGTCCTGCGGGCGCAGGCAAAACCACGCGCGTTCGCGTGCTCGCGCGCGAGCTCGGGCGTCGCGAGGGTGACGAGCGTCGCAGGCTCTGGGCGAGCTCCGCCGATCGCATCGTGGCCGGCATGACCTACCTGGGCATGTGGGAAAAACGCTGCCTCGAACTGGTGGCGGAACTCTCGGGCGAGCGCGATCTATTATATTTCGACCGCCTCGCCCCGCTCCTCGCCCCGCAGAGCGGTCGCTCGTCCATCGCCGACCTGCTCGCGCCCGCGGTGTTGGCCGACGAAGTCGCGATCATCTCGGAGTGTACCGTCGAAGAGCTTCAACGCCTGAGCCAGCGTGCCCCGGCTTTGCTCGCGCATTTCGAGGTCATTCGCGTCGAACCATTGGCGGCCGCCGCAATGCCGGCGATCTTGGCCATCTACCAGACCCGCGAGGCTCCCGAGCTGCGGATCGATGGGGCGGGACTGCGACGGCTCGTGTCTCACTTGGAGTTCTTTCAGCGCGACATCGCATTTCCGGGCAAGGGTTTCCGCTTCCTCGACACACTCGGCCGCATGTACGGCGCCGGCGAACGGACAGCGACAACAGGCGCTGTCGCCGATCCTGCCGCAAATCAGAGTGACGAGGCGATCCCATCGGGCACGCGCGAAGGCGACGCGCTGGTGCTCGACGCTGCGGCGATCTCGGAGGCGTTCGCCGAGAGCACCGGCCTGCCGCTCGAACTCGTGTCGGATAACCACGTCGCCAGTCGTGAGGACATCACCCGGGCGCTGTGCGCCGGCGTGATCGGCCAGGACGCCGCGTGCTCCGTCGCAGCGCGGGTGCTCACGCGCCTCAAGTCTGGCCTCAACGACCCGGAGCGTCCGATCGGCAGCCTGTTTTTCGTCGGCCCCACGGGCGTCGGCAAGACCGAGCTCGCCAAGCAACTCGCCCGCTACATGTTCGGCGACGCCGATCGGATGCTTCGCTTCGACATGAGCGAGTACATGCTTTCTGGCGCTGCTCAGCGTTTGCTCGCCACCGGTCGCGGCGTGCGGAGCCTGGTCGAGCGCCTGCGCGAGCGCCCCCTGTCCCTTCTCCTATTCGACGAGATCGAAAAGGCCCACCCGGAGGTGTTCGACCTTCTGCTCGGCCTGCTCGGTGAGGGTCGGCTCACCGATGTGGACGGACGGCTCGTGGACGGCCGCATGACGCTCGTCGTGATGACGAGCAATATCGGGATTCGCACGACCGCGCGCCCTGGCTTCGCGGACGACGACGGTGACGGACGCGATCTTGCCACCGCGGTCCGGGCCCACTTCCGCCCGGAGTTTTTCAATCGCATCGACCACGTGATCCCGTTTCGTACCCTCGATCACGCCGACATCCGCAGGATCGTTGAGCTCGAACTCGACAAGCTCGCTGCGCGCACCGGTTTCGGTCGCCGCCGGATCCGGCTGCACGTGTCCAACGAGGTCCGAGATGTGGTCGCCCGCGCGGGCTGGCACCCTACCCGGGGCGCGCGGCCGCTGAAGCGCGTCATCGAGGAGCGACTGGTTGCGCCGATCGCTGGCTTGCTCGCCGAGGATCCTACCCTCGTTGACGTCGAGCTTCGTGTGCTCACCCACGACGAGGCCGCAGGAACACCGGCGCGGAGCGGACGCATCATCCTCGGGATCTAAGGGCGTTCCGAACGCGACGAAGCGGCGCAACCACGCTGGGCCGTTGCCGACGCTGCCCTGCGCCTGTTAGCCTGTTTCCGCTGTGAGCGCCCCCCGTCGGCCGCTGCTTCTTCTGGCCGTACTTGCCCTGCTCGGGGCGATCGACGGCCTGTATCTCACGCTCGTGCACCTCGACTACGAGGTCGGCGCCGTCGGACTAGCGGCGGCGTGCCACAAATTCTCTTCGACCGGCTGCGCGGTGACAGCTGGACGTTTCGGCGATGTCGCCGGGATTCCGGTGGCGACGATCGGTTTTGCCGGCGCCCTGGTGACTGCCGTGGTCGCAACGGTCGCCTGGCGCCGACGCGATCGCTGGGACGATCCTTATCGCTCCGCGGCTGTGCTGCTGGCGTACGTCAGCGTGCTCGCATCGATCGCGATGGCGGTCCTGTCCTTTGTCGAGGGCGCATACTGCCCGTTTTGCCTGCTTTGGTATGGGATCAACGCCGCGCTCGGCTGGGCCGCGTGGCGCAGCCGAGACGCGCATCTCGGCATCCGCGACATGCTCGACGACGCCCTCGGAACTCCGGCGCTCGTCGCCGCTGGGATCTTCGGTGCTGTGCTGTTTTCGACCATGAAGTACTACGATCATCGACGCACTGTACTCGAGCAGCAGCGCTTCGACGCGCTTGTCCCAGCGCTCGTCCGGGAGTTTCAGGCGAAACCCGCGGTGCTGATCGTGATCGCCGATGATGCCGCAAGCCGCGGACCGGCCGACGCTGAGGTAACGATCATCGAGTATGGCGACTTCGAATGTCCGTACTGCCGCAGACTGTGGGCGAGCGTCGAGCACTACGCCGAGACGAGCGGTCGTCGGGTACGCGTGGCCTTCGCCCACTACCCTCTCGACTCGAGCTGCAACCCTGATGTCGACAAGCTCCACCCCAACGCTTGCGCCGCCGCCGTTGCCGGCGAGTGTGCGCGCCGCCAGGGCAAGTTCTTCGAGTACGGTCAGCAGATGTTCGATCACCAAGCTGATCTCGACCGTGATGATCTGCTTGCCTACGCCGAGGCCGTTGGACTCGATCGATCCGCGTTCACGACCTGCCTCGACGACCCCACCGCGATCGCGCGAGTGCGTGCGGACGTCACCCGGGGTGCGGCGCTCAACATCACGGGGACACCAACCTTCTTCATTAATGGTCGGCGCTGGACGGGTGTGCTTTCGCCCGACGAGCTGGCCGCCGTCGTCGAAGGACTGCTCACGCCGCCCTGAGCGGGATCAGTCGTCGCAGTAGTCAAGGGTTCGCAACGGTTTGTTCGCCGCCCGATCGTAGCCCGCGGGGGGGACCTCGACAAAGCACGCGGACACGCCGTCGCCGAACGTGACGCGCAGATAGCCATAGCGCGGCGTGCCCGTGCCCTGCAGCGCACCTGCGGTCCCGACGATCACCTCATGGAGACCGACGTCGCCGATGCGAATCCCTGGAAAGTCGTGGAGGGCGTGGTTGTGGCCCGCAACGATGAGATCCGCACGATTCAGGGCGAGCTCCGCGAGCAGGATCTGCGCCATGTCCTCGCGTGACCATCCCGCCCCGGTCGTGCCTGGATGTGGTGGATGGTGCATTACCGCCAGTAGGTAGCGCGCGTCCCCGCGATCGAGAAATTCAGGCAGGCGTGCCATCACCGACCGCGCGATCGCCCCGCTGCCCGAATCCAACATCGCCACATGGGCATCACACACGTCGAACGTGTAGTTGCCGGGGCCGAAGTTGCGGTTGAACTGAGGGTGCAGCGGCCGGAAGATGTCGTGATTGCCTGCGGTCACGGCCGTCGGGATCGGCAAGCCCTGGAGGATCTCCGCGACCGCTTCGTACTCATCGTCGCGGGCCGCTTCTGCAAGATCTCCGGCGATGACCAGCCCGACCAGTGGCGCGTCCGTGGCAGCCGCCGCGCGCGACTCCTCGCGCAGGCGCTCGGCGATGCGTGCGAATTGACCGGGGTTCGTTTGGATGTCGGCAGTGAACGCCAGGCTGAATCGAGACGGACAGGGACGTCGGCCCCGGATCCACACCACTGGCCCGTCTGCGAAATCGATGGCGATGTCGCGGACGGTGGCACCACTCGTTGGCGCGGGCAACTCGAGTTCGGCACCGGGCGGACCCACGCTGACGATGGCCGCGGGATCGACGTTCGCCAGCTCGATGACAATTGGAGCCGAGCCCGGACCGCCAGCTTCGATCGAGATGGCAAAGGAACCGGGTCCTGCGACCCGGGCGCGCACGCGATCCGGGGCGATCTGACGGAAGTGCCCGCCCGCGATCCACGAACCGGTGAGATCGGCGCCCGGCGGCTGAAACCGCAATTCCACACCCCCGGGCGTTCCGAGCCGTGCAAGCTCGTTCTCGGCCAACACGCGGCAGTCGGGGTTGCCGTAGTCGGGGTTGCTGCACTCGGCCTGTTGGCACGCCGCCGGCGCGAGGTTTGTGGCGAGCAGAAGCGCGGAGTTTCGCAGAAGCTTCATCGTCGACCCTTCGAGTGGAGGTCGGGCAAGCTCACCCCGAGCGTGCCGGTGACAGCCAGGCCATTGCCGACGACAGCGCCAACCGCCGCCTGAAACGCCGTGCGCGAGCCGACCGGACGAATACGCGTGGTCCACTCCATGTGGACTGGCCCGAGAAACCCAATTACGGGTCCGAAGTTGAACCCGCGCCCGTCGAACCGCGAGTGAACGTAACCAAGGGACAGCATGCCAACGACCATCGCGCGCCGTGGACGATGGTCGCGGCGGGGATGCTCGGTGAACGCGAAGTCGATGTCGTACCAAGCTTCGCCGTAGAGCGGGGCGACGTTCGGCCGACCGCGGGCGATGCCGCGGCCGTCCGGTCTCGCGAAGGAGACAACATCGAAGCGAGGACCGACGTAGAACGTGAAACGCTGGCGCGGCGAGACGTGCCAACGCAAACCCACGCTCAGCGGCAACAACATGGTGCGCTCGACGATCCGGGAGACCCCGTGCAGATCGAGCCACTCGCGGCGGTATTGGAACTCCGGACGCCACCGCAGCTCCACACGACCGAGCCGCGCGCTGCGACGAAGCACCGGATACGGCAACGCGACGGCCAAGTCGAACGCCATCCCCATGGCAAGTCGCCGCTGCTCCAGCGTGACCGGGCGCGTGGTGGCGCCGGCCCGAGACGGGGCGGCCTGCGGACGCGGGTCCGTGTCCTGGGCGGTACCCGCCCACCCACCGATCTCAAGCAACCAACGCAAGCGCGAGCGACCATCAGCGAACCACCAGGTGGGCGCCGCCCGCAGCGACATCATCGGTGGTTTGCGCTCATCTGCAACCGAGGTACCGCTGCCGCGGATGTCGACGCCGATCGTCTCGCGCCTGACGCGTTCTGGCAGCGCGGACGAGTCAGGGAGCGCTCGCCCGGCCACGATCCCGAGCAACGCCCCGGCGCCGGCCAACGCACCGCCGCCGACGAGCAACGTGGCCGCGTCCGCGTTGGTGAGCCGATCGCCCAACCCAAACAGGATCCCGGCCGCCCCCGCTCCCGCAAGCGCGCCGAGCGAGAGCAATAACGCGCGCGCAGGTCCCGGCCGTACGCACGCTTCATCACCACTGCAACAAAGTGCACGCAATCGGGGGCACCCGGCTGGCACGGGTTGCGCTTTCCGAGCGGCTCGCGGCGGCGGGGTTGATGTCCCGCCGACGACCACCTTTGCGCGCGCGGGCCGGGCCTGCGCGCCAATGCTCGTGAGCGCGACCGCCACGGCAATCGACACTCCGCCCATCCGCGAGGTCGCGGTACGCCGGAACTGCCCCCGACGACGCGCGCAGCGGCCCACGAGCTGCCGATAACACGGACACGGCCGACGACGAAATGACCGGCGCGTGCTCGCCCTTGCCACACCGACGGCCAACTGGCAAATTCTCGACATGGATTCTCGTTTTGGGTTAGTCGCAAGTGGGTTGGTGTGTCGAGGCGCGGTGGCGTGGGTTCTCGCCCTCGTCGGCTGCACAACGGCGATCGACGGCCCCGATCCCGCGCGGGCCGATTTCGATGCCATCGCGACCGCCCATTGTCAGCTCGCGGCGGAGTGCGGATGTCCGGGCCGCGAAGACATGGACGCCTGCCTCACCGAGCTCAACGACACCTGGCTCGCGCGCTTGATGACCGGGCGCGCCGATGGATTGACGTACGACCCTGCCTGCGCCGACGGAATCGCAGACGCGATCACAGCCCATGGGTGCGCCGGCCCCGGACGCGACAGTAGCCATTTGTGCAGCAGCTACTGCGCCCCGTTTCACGGCGAGCGCGAGCTCGGGGCGACGTGCACGCGGTTCGACGCCCTCGTGAGCGACTGCGCCCAGGGCCTCACGTGTTCGGAGGGGATCTGCCGCGATCCGTGCCACGTCTTCACGGGGCTGCCCGAGGGGGAGATCTGCTGGGACAACTCGGGACAGCTGCTCGATCGCTGCGCCGACCATCTGATCTGCAACGGCCAGTGCGAGCCGCCGGCGGGACCGGGTGAGCAATGTGGATTCTGTGCCAAGGGCTACTTCTGCGACTACTACTCGAGCGACATCGCCGTTTGCGCGGAGGCGGCGGACGCCGGCGAATCCTGCGGACTCACTGAATGCAAACCCGGACTCTACTGCGCGTACGAGCTGGGTGATCGCTGCGAGCCCTACGCCAAGCTGGGCGAAGCCTGCGTCGATCGCCGGTGCGACGACGGGTTATCTTGTGATGGAGTTTGCCAGGGACCCGCGCCCGAGGGCGAGTCGTGCGCCAGCCGACCATGCGTCGAAGCATCGGTGTGCGACTACGCGAGGAACCTATGCGTTGCGCCACCGCCGGTGGACGCGCCGTGTATCGACGGCCGTTGCGAGGTGGGCGCGGTGTGCGACTTCGATACCGGCACGTGCCGCGCCGCGGCAGCGGTGGGCGAGCCCTGCACGGGCCACGCACAGTGCGACACACGCTACTGCCCGGCGGGCCGCTGCGCGGAGTTGCCCGGGATCGGCGAAAGCTGCCAAGGGACGCTCACTTGTGCCGTCGGAGCGCGATGCGACGGAAGCGTGTGTCTGGCGAGTCCGAGCCGCGGACCGGCGGCGTGCGTGTACGAGGGTTGGTGACGTCCGGCACACGCCGGGCCGTTTCGGCGCGGCTCGAGCGCGTTCGTGCCCAGCTTGCTACAAACGTAACTAAGAATCTCTGGCATCCGCCGGGAGTCCAAGAGGCCGTCATGACCATCACGAAGCTTAGCCGCCCCGTTCTCGCGTTTGCTGTCAGCCTCGCGGGCGGGTGCATCATCTCCGCCGGCGGTCAGGACGACGCGGGTGACACGGATACGGGTGCTTCCAACACCAACACCAACACCAACGGCAACACCAACGGCAACACGCTCCCGACCACTGACGCGACGTTCACCACCTCGGGATCCGACGGAACCAGCGCCGTGCTCGACGACACCGGTCTTGGCGAGAGCACCGCCGGCCCAAGCGGCGACTGCTCAGCCAACGTCCTCGCCGATCCCGGATTCGAGGCCGGGTCCCCCAGCGAGGCGTGGACAGAGATGTCGTCGCAGTTCGGCTCGCCGATCTGTGACGCGAGCTGCACCACCGAACCCGGGGCCGAGCCTTACGCCGGGACGTTTTGGGCGTGGTTCGGTGGCGTTGAGGACATGCCTGAGCACGCGTCGGTGTCCCAAACCCTGACGATTGCCGCCGCCGATTCTGCGTACCTCTCGTTTTGGTTTGAGGTCAATGCCTCGTCAGGCACCGGGGATGATGTGTTCACAGTCGACATCGACGGCGTCAACCTCTTTACCGCCAGCGACGCCGAAATGGCAGATTTCCCGCAGTATACGCCGCTGAGCCTCGACGCGACCGACTTCGCGGACGGTAACTCGCACACCATCACCTTCACCGCGGATTTTCCGGGGATGGGATTGTCGAACTTCTTCGTGGACGAGGTGGCGCTGATCACGTGCAGCGACGGCGGCAGCACCGGCAGTTCGGGCGGTTCAGAAGGGACGACGGCCGCCGATGAAAGCGGCACCGCCGCAACCGGCACCGCCAGCGGCACGGAGACCGGCTCCAGCGGAGGTACTGGGTCCACGGGCGGTTGAGCGCGCTCGCGTCAACTTGGCGCTTCGCCGCGCTCTGCCGCATAATCCGTGGACGTGCCCAGCGCCCGCGCTCGCTTGGTCGACCTGTTCATCCGCTTGGCCCCGTGCCTGCTCGCAATCGCATGCACGGTCGACAGTGAGGACGGAGCCACGTTCGGGAACCTCCCGGCCACGTCGGCACCGACGACGACGACGACGCCCGGCGACAGTTCGACGTCGGCGTTGCAGTCGGACACTGGCAGCTCAGGCGTCGGGAGCAGCAGCGGTGTTACAATGGCTGGAACGTCGGTCGCCTCGACGGATACGACTGGGTCCGAGGATACCGCCGCGGCCGACACCGCGAACACTTCGGGCGGTGGGCAACCGGCCGATGGCATGTACTCCGCGTGCGAAACCCCCGCGGAGTGCTTCGGTCTCATCACGTGTTTTGTCGTGCAGGTGGGCGACGGTTTCTGCACCAACACGGGATGCCCCGACGCAACCGTTTGTGACGCGAGCCCCGGGGGCACCGCCACGCCGGCGTGCGTGACGGTGCAGATCGGCGGGAATCCTCAGCAGGTGTGCGCGCTCGATTGCTCCGGCGGGAAGACCTGCCCGAGCCCCATGGAGTGCCTCACGCTCGTTGGGCAGATGTTGTGCGCCTGAGCTCGCCCGCGGCGCTCCGCTACGGAGCTGCGGATCCCTCTCGTCAAGCGTGCGCCGCGACGAGCTCCGCCAGGCGGTCGCAGGCTCGATCGAGCACGTCGAGCCCGGGTCCGAATGAAAACCGGGTGTAGCCGGAGAAACGCGAGGCCCGCGACCGACGCTGCCCCGGATTCACGTCGAAGAACGCGCCGGGCACGGTGATGACCTTGCGCTCGAGCGCATGCTCGAACAGCGCCATGCCGTCGCGCAGCGGTGCCGGCAGTCTAGCGAGATTGCCCCAGGCGTAGAACGTTCCCTCGGGCTCGCGGTCGAAGGTGATACCGATGTCACGGAGCCGAGCCAAGAAATGAGAGCGTTTGTGACGGAAGGTCTCCGTGATCGCGCGCGTCTCCGCGGCGACCGCCTCCGGGGCGAGCAAACCGACAGCAGCGCGCTGCAGGGGCCTGGTGCCGCCCCCGTCAAGAAACGACCCCGCGCTGGTGATCGCTTCGATGATCGGGCGCGGGGCAACAGTCCACGCCACCCGCCATCCCGGGTATCGCCAGTTCTTCGTCAAGCCATCAAAGATCACCACCGGATCGAGATCGACGTCGTCGACGTGACGAGCGGCGCTTTCCATCGCCAGCTCCCCGGGTTTGGCACCGGTCCAGAGGTAGTGCGAGTAGAACTCGTCGACGAGGAGCGTGCAGTCAAGTTCTCGCGCGAGCCCAACCCAAGCTCCCAACTCATCGCCCACGACTGCCTTGCCCGTAGGGTTGCTCGGATTGCTCAGCAACAGAGCCGACAGACCGCGCCCAAGCACCTCGCGACGCAGCTCGGCCTCTTCAATTGCATAGCCGCGCTCGGGCTCGAGCAGCATCGGAATCGCGGTGAACGCACGAAAAATGTCGAGCAACTCTTCGTAGGCCGTGTAATCGGGCAGAAAGTGCCCAAGATTGATCTCACCTAGGCTGGCGGCCGCGCGCGTGAGGGCGACGCGGCCACCTCCCGAGATGCACACGTTCTCGGCCGTGTACTTTGATCGTCGCTCACGGCGAAACCAGTGGTTGTACATCTCGGCCACGGCCTCGCGCAGCTCGACGATCCCGCCGACCGGAGCGTAGTCGCGTTCGTTTGGATCGATCTCGACGGTCAAAACCCGGGCGGGGGCACCCGGGAGATCGCCGGTCTCTGGTTGACCCTGGCCGAGGTTGCACCACTGCGGATCGTTGGGATCGAATCCCCGCTTCGTGGCGGCCTGGGTGACGTAGATGACGCCGGTGCGCGGCACATGGCGGAACGCGGTCGATTCGCTCATCGCCGGCGCAGCCTACCGGTTGGAGGGTCTCGTTTCCATCACCCGCGAAGCGATCACACGAGCAGGCGCCAGGGCAGCGACTCGCCCGCGCCCAGCGGGACGAGTTCTCCGTCACCCACATCGTACTTCGCTGGCACCGTCCAGGCCTCGCGGCCCAGACGCACGCGCTCGCTGGCGACCGGTAGACCATAAAACTCCGCACCGGCCCTCGAGGCGAACTGCTCGAGGCGGTCGAGCGCCCCGACCGAAGCGAATGTCCCGGCGTAGAATTCGAGCGCCGCATGGGCGGTGAAGATCCCTGCGCAACCACAGCTCGCCTCCTTTGCACCGCGCAGGTGCGGCGCGCTATCGGTGCCGAGAAAGAATTTCGACGACCCCGACGTTGCGGCGCGCACCAGCTCGGCGCGGTGGTGCGCTCGCTTGAGCACCGGCAGGCAATACATGTGCGGCCGCAGCCCGCCGGCAAACATGGCATTCCGATCGTAGGCGAGGTGGTGCGCCGTGATCGTGGCGGCGACGTTCTCGGGCGCCGCTTCAACCGCGGCCACACCCTCGGCGGTCGTTACATGTTCTAGGACGATTCGCAGGCCTGGGTACGCATCGATGAGTCGCGGCAGCGTCTCACGCACAAATGTCGCCTCGCGATCAAACACGTCGACGTGAGGATCGATACTCTCGCCGTGGCACAGCAGCGGAAGGCCGTGGTGCTGCATTGCCCGCAAGACCTGGCTGCAAGCGAGCACATCGGGGACGCCGGCTTCAGCGTGGGTTGTGGCACCGGCCGGGTAAAACTTGATCGCGTGCACGTGCGGCGCGCGGACGGCGGCCTCGACATCCGCGGTCGTAGTGCCCGGGGTGAGGTACAGGGTCATGAGCGGCTGAAAATCGACTCCTGGCGCAAGGGCACCGAGAATCCGATCGCGATACGCGAGTGCGTCAGCCACCGTCACCACCGCGGGACGCAGGTTGGGCATGACGATCGCCCGCCCGAACTGTCGCGCGGTGTGCCCAACAACCGCACGGAGGAGCTCACCATCGCGGAGATGGACGTGCCAATCGTCGGGCCGGGCCAGTTCGATCGCGTCAATCACCGTTAGGCGTGGTACTGCGATCGCGCCGCGATCACAAGCAGGGCCGGACTTAGTTGCTGGGAGGCGACACCCCTGTCCATCCGGCCAGACCCGCGTCCGCCGCGCGATGGGACGCTTCCCTCCGCTGCTTGCGGGTTTGCCGGGAACGTTGCAATCCGCGACGCGTTCTACCGTTTCACGAAGAGCGGCTTGCTCCCCGACCCACATGCTTCCAAGCTCAAAGTGTCGCCGCAGCTCGACACGATCCCAAGCCCCGCCAGCATCGTCACACGGGTCAGCGCGCCCGTACGTTCCGTTCCTTGCTCGCCGCAGACGCCGCCGCCTATCATGCCGCGCCGACTCCGAGCCCCGGATGATCCAGCTAAAGAACCCGTTCGGAGAGGTTTCCTGCGAGCAGGAAAAGGAGCAGCTCGGCCGCGACTACGCGCGCCTGTACTTCGAGCACACGCCGTTCAACGCGGCCTGCCTCGACTCGTCGTGTTATCTCATCGTCGGCCGTCGAGGTTGCGGGAAGACCTCGCTTTCCCGTTACTTCGGGTTTCAGCACCGCCTGCGCGGCGCGCGATGCATCGACGTCGATGAACCGACGATCTATGAGGACGTATTCGGCCGGTTGCTCCACAGCCGGGAGCTACCGATCGACCGGGGGCTCGCAGTCATCGAGCGCGTGTGGGAGTGGGCGATCTGGGTGCTCTTGCTGCAGGAATACCGCGACGAGTCCCCCGACATCGAGGCCGCGTGTCCGTTCGCCCAACGGCGGACGCCATCTGAGCTGGTAGTCGACGCGGTTGGTCGCCTCGGCGACGAGCTCGCCGAGGTCCCCGATCACGGATTACTCGAAGCGGTGCGAGCGCGCCTACACGAACCTGGGTTTGCCAGCGGGCGTCGAGCGCTGCTCGCGTTCACGCGCAAACACCCGATCATCGTCTCCGTCGACTCGCTTGAGCACTACGATGTCTACGATGACTCGATCATGCTGATGATCGCCGGACTGATCCAGTGCGCGAGCACTTTTTCAACACAGCATGTACGCGACGGGATTCACATGAAGGCGTTCGTGACCGCCGAAGTGTTCCCACACCTGCAGGAAAAGGTACTGGCCAACCCGCTGAAGTTCTCCCACGCCCCGGTGTTTCTCGACTGGCGGCCCAGGGATCTCCTGCGCCTGGTCTCATGGCGCTTTCACACGTACCTCAACGGTGTCGACCCCGAGGCGATGGCCGCCGCGATCGATTGGGACAAGTTTCAGAGCGTGCTCCAGCATGTCTGGAACCCGGCGTTCGGTGACACCCTTCGCAACGCCGTCGGCGGCGAGGAAAACACGTTTGCTTATATTCTGCGCCACACGCAGATGCGCCCGCGGCAGCTGGTTGTGATCTGCAATGCCATCGCCCGCCGGGCCCGCGATGAGGGCACATTTCCGCGTTTCACGCGCGATCAGATCGTCGCCGCCGTCGGCCAGGCCGAGCTTGAGTTGGCCACCGAGGTGCTCAACTCCTACAGCCGCATCCACAAAAGCGCGAGCGAGATCATCGGGGCTCTCGTGCGCTCACCGGTGCGGTTTTCCGGCAGCTCACTCGACAAGCGCGCGCGTCGAACGGCTGGCAGCTGGCCAGCGGGTACCTACTCGCCTGACGCTTTCCGTCGCCTCGTCTCCGAGCTCGGCGTGGTCGGCCGAGTGCGTCGCATCAACCACGAGCGCAGGGTGATCTCGGCGGACTTCGAGTACTTCTCGCGCCGGCGCCTCGAGTTACAGTCGGACGACGACTGCGTGATTCACCCGATGTTCTACAAGCGACTGCACGTGGCAAAAGACGACGAATGGACCGTGTATCCCTTCCCCGATCACGTCCAGCTCGGAGAGCTCGAGCATGGCCGCTGACAACAGCGACGAGCGCGAGCTTCCGCGCGGCCGGCACCTCGTCCGATGGGGACGCGCGCACATCTCCTCGTTCGCCTCGGCGAGTCCATGGTCGGTTGGCAGCGACGCCGTAGTGCTTCCAGTGGGCGCCGATCCCAAACGCCCAAGCGGGCGGTGGTTTGACGCCTTCGCAGCAGCAGCCGGCGACCGTCTAGCCGAGCGGATCCGCGACGCGTTCGCCGCCATCGAGGAAGATGCGCCGCGAGTTCGCGTGCTTGAGGTCGATTTACCGGGCGCCCGCCCACCGATCCTCGGCTTGCGGGTGATCGCGGTACGAATCGATCTGCGCACCGCCGCGGCCGCGGATGTCGAGGACGCGGCACGTCAGGCCGTCATCCGCGCCGACAACCTCGGGTTCTCGACGCTCGCGATGCCGATCTTCTGCGACCCTGACTTCGCGCGCGCGAGCGCCGTCGTGGATGCGATGATGCGCATCGAGTCGCTGCCGCCGCCGATTAGCTTGCGCAGCGTCGTGCTTGTGGCCGAGCGAATCGCCGCATTCGTCGACGCCGGCGGACGCCCGGTCCGGCCGCAAGCGTTCGCCAATGATGACGTCAGCGGGGCCGATTTGCTCGAGACGGCCACGGAGTGCGGCGCGGTGGCCGAGATGCTGATGCTTCGCGAGCTTGAGCCGCCTCTGGTGGTGGGCGTGCTCGGGGGCTGGGGCTCCGGCAAGTCATTCGCGTTGCGGTTGATCGCCGAGCGCATGCGACAGCTGCGCTGCCTCCCTGTCGAGGCCGAGATGGCGTGGCCCAGCGATCGCGATGCTGGCTTTGCCTATGTTGGCCACGTCTACACCGTCCACTTCGACGCCTGGACGTTCGCGAAGGCGGACCTGTGGGCATCGCTCATGCAAACCATCTTTACCGAGCTCGAGCGCCAGCTCACCCTCGAGCAACAACTCGCCGCGGCGTTGTGCCCTCCCCCGGCCGACGGTGACGAGCCCAGCGTGGTCGACGAGCAGCGGCGTCAGCAGATCCGCAAGGGCGGTCCCCTCTGGGGCGTGCTGTCGGAGATGGAACCGACCGGACGACGTGAGTACCTCTCGCTGCTCAGCGCCAAGGAGCTCGCGACGTTCGAGACGTTGGCCACCGAGGGACCGGGGCCGCTGTGGGCCGAGCTTCGCAAGCGGACCGAGGCGCAGCGGGTGCGGCTGGAACAACAGAGCCGCGACCTCGATCGGCTCAAGTTGCAAGCCCAACAGCGCCGTGCCGAACTCGAGCGCAAGGCCGCCGAAGAAGAGGCCTGGCTCGCCTACGGCTCGCTCCTACGCGCGCGCGCCGGCACTCTTTACGAACGAATCAGGGAGATCATCCGCGCAAAAATCTCGCCCGACGGCACGGTCGACCCTGCCTTCACCATCGGAGAGCGGCTGCGGGCGATCCCGCAACTTATCCTCGGCCGTCCCCTCGAGTTCGCGATCGTCGTAGGCGTCGTACTCGCGATCGGTGGAGCACTGTGGTGGGTGGCATCGACGGAGCTGGTCCGTGGGATCGTGGCGACCGTCACCGCGATTGTTTCACTTGTCGGGGTCTACGTGCACGCCGGCAAGGCGTTGGTCGGCGAGCTGCTCGAACACTATGCGGAGTTCCAGAAGGTCGTCGATCGCGTGACGGCGACCCATAGCGAGGCGAAAGCGGTGCGTCGCCAGGAGATCATCGAAGGCGACGACGACCTCCGCGAACTCGAGAGCAGGGTCGCCGAGGTCGAGGCCACCGTCCGCAAAGCCAAGGGCGAGCTTGCGTTTGGCGCATTTGCATCCCTACATGAGTTCGTCCGTGCGCGGGTTCTCGGAGATCCATACGACGCGCGCCTCGGTCCACTGCAGGGCGTGCAGGGCGATCTGCGCGAGCTCTCGCGCACGATCACCGGCCGCCTCGAGCTAGACATGCACCGAGTACGACAGCTGTTCCCGCGCGGGCCGGCGCGGGTGGCCCTGTTCATCGACGATCTCGATCGCTGCCCACCGGCCCGGGTCGTAGAAGTGCTCGAGGCCACGCAGCTCTTGCTAAAGACTGAGCTCTTTGTCGTGGTGTTGGCGCTCGATGCTCGTTACGTCTCGCGCGCGCTCGAGCGCGTTTACGACGGGGTACTCTCGCGGCACGGTGCCCCGTCCGGGCTCGACTACATCGAGAAGATCATCCAGATCCCGTTTCGCGTGCCAAGCGTGGATGCCCGACGATTTTCGCGTTACCTGCGGGGCCAGGTCGCCATCGCCGAGTCCGATGCTGCGATCCCCCAGCCGATCGACCCCGGCCGAGAACCGTCGCGTCCGCCCCGGGATGGTCGCGCGCTGCGCGACGCCGCGGTGCGCCCGCCGACGGATCCCGACCAGCGGCTGCAATGGCAGCAGCTGCCAACCACGCTCATGCGGCTCACCCCCGATGAAGTCGTGTTGCTCGAGACCTGCGCCGGCGGTCTGAACCTTAGCCCGCGTTCGGCGAAGCGGCTCATCAACGTATTCAAGCTGATAAAGATCATCTGGCATCGTCAGGTGGATCGCACCCCGCGCGACGATGAAAACCACCGCGCGGTTGTCGGGTTGCTCGCGCTGGCGTGCGCGTGGCCAACGGTAATGCGCGAGGTATTCGCTTTCCTCGACACACCCGAGCTCCATCGCCCGAGCGTGCACCTGAGCGACGTCGTCGGCGCCCTGCGGCGAACAGTCGAACGCACTGCCTACCAGGAACGCCTCTGGTCGCGCGCGGAAGCGGCCAGCCGGCGGATCTTGCCCTCCGGGCTTCGTCTCGAGGAACTCGACCGGTCCGCCTTCGCCCTGGTTCAGACGTTCTCATTTGTGGCCGACGTCGGGTTTGACCCAAGCGACGCCGGCGACGCCGGCTACTTCCATCCCGAGGCGTTACCACCCCCCGAAGAACGTGTCCGCGACCAACGCCCGAGCCGCCGCTCTCCCCTCGTCGAGTGGTGACCGGCGCTGCTCTGGTAAAGTCGCCCGGTGCGGCTGGGAATCAGATCGGGCATCGCGTTCACGTTGGGGCTGGCGTGTGGCGGCACTGTCGACGGCATGGCCGCGCCCGAAACCGGTGCGGCAACCACGTCCTCGAGTACAACCGGCAGCACGGAGTCCGGGACACCCAGTCCGACCACGGCCGCGGATTTCATCGCCCAGCCCGACGGCGGCCCGGTCACGAGCTGCACGCTCTACGCGGACAGCTGCCCGGCCGGGGAGAAGTGCATGCCCTACGCGAGCGACGGCGGCAACCGCCAGGACGCCACCCGTTGTGTGCCGCTCGCCCCATCTCCTGGCACGGTTGGCGATCCGTGCACTGTGTCGGAGTTTCCCGCCAGCGGACACGACGACTGCGAACGCGGGGCGTTCTGCGTGCTGTACGACACCACCGAGCTTCTCGGGACGTGCGCAGCGTTTTGCATCGAAGACGAAGATCGGCTAACCACGTGTGCCGATCCCGAGGCTCGCTGCGTGGGCGGCCCCGATGTACTGCCACAGCTGTGCAGCAGCGACTGCGATCCGTTCGGCAACGACTGCCCCGGCGACCAGGCCTGCTATCGCATCGGCAAACACTTCGTGTGCCTCGCGGATGTCTCGCCTGGCACCGGCCAAACCGGCGATCCGTGCGTGTTCACCAACGACTGCCCGCCGGTATCTTTGTGCGCCAACAACGACGAAGTGGCCAACTGCCCGACCAGCGGATGTTGCACGCCGCTCTGCGACACCCGCGATCCAGCGGCCGGCGCCGCCTGTCCAGGTTATCCCGAGCATGAATGCGTCCGCATTTGGCCGGTGGGCACCGGGCCTTCCCTCTACGAGTGGGTCGGTGCTTGCGCACTGCCCACCGACGGGGGACTGTGATTGGGCTCTTTTTGACGTTCGCGCTTGCGCTGCTGTCGACGGCGCCTGCGGACACGTTGCCCGGCGGCACGAGGATCGCGGCCTGTGATGCAGCGCCGGCGAACATGGCCTGCATTTCGGGTGGACCGTTTGTTCGCGGCACCGACGACGGAGACGCCAATGCACGCCCGGCCGCAACGATCTGGCTCCAGACGTTTTACATGGACCTCTTCGAGGTCACGATCGCCGAGTACAAGGCGTGTGTGGCCGCGGGCAGGTGTCCCAAGGGCGGACCTTTCTACCCCGACTTTTCGCGCAAGCACCAACCGATCGTCGGCGTGACATGGTTCGGTGCCAAGGCCTATTGCGAGGCCCACGGAAAGCAGTTGCCCACGGAGGCGCAATGGGAGAAGGCCGCACGTGGACCAGATGGCCACGCGTTCCCCTGGGGCGACGAGAAGGCAACGTGTCGCCACGCAGTGATTCGCGACCACCGCGGGCGCAGTTGCGGCACGATCATGGCGCGAAGCTCGACCCCGAACAAAGGCCGCACATTCGTGGTCGGATCGCGGCCGCCCGGCGCCTACGGGTTATTCGACATGGCGGGCAACGCGTGGGAATACGTCTCCGACTGGTACAGCGCCGACTATGCCGCCTGTGGTGCGGACTGCAGCGGTGTCGATCCGCGCGGTCCGTGCGGTGGCGTCGATGAGTGTCCTGGCCACGGCGAGAAGTTGGTCAAGGGAGGATCATGGTATTGGAGTGGGACCTACGCGGTGGGCTGGTACCGCCGTCCGCAGCCACCGAACAACCGGCCATTTCACCATTTCGGATTTCGCTGCGCAGCCACGCTCGAGCAGGCTGCCGCTATCCGCGATGAGCCGCTCGCGCCCGAGGCACCGCGAATGGACGCGAGAAATCCGGACACTGCCCGTGGCAGCACGGGGGGTTGACGCGGGCTGCTCAATCGCCACGGCGAATGCCGCCGATCGATGTCATTGGGTCGGCGCTGGCTCATGCGTGGTGTGCACGACGTTGATCCGGCCACGGTCGCCGCGCGGCTTCTTGCCGACGATGTCGCCGACGTCATGCGCCACCTTGAGCCACCTGCGGTAGTTTGCGAGCGACTGCACATTGTAAATGTAGTCGCGGTTGATGCTCCAGATTAACGTCGTACGAAGCAGCACGCTCGCGTCGTCGATCGGCAGTGCGTCGATGTTCGCGATAAACTGAGGATCGTAGCTGTCCCAGTACTCCTCGGCGTTCGACAGGTAGACCACGCGGATCGGCAGCCCGAGCCGTTCAGCAGCGCGCGCGATGCCGGCGACGCCGTCAGGTTCGAGGAGGTTGACCCGCATTGGCCGCACGCGGCCAGCCATCACCATGCTCCGCACGTATTGATACGTATCATCGTCGGTTAGCCAGCTCGCCACACCGCGCTTGCGCAGGCCGCGTTCGAGCGTACGCAGACGAAAGCGGAACATCTCGCGGTTGTTGCGGTACAAACGACGTACCCGACTATCGGTGGCATCGGCTGCGATCAGCTTGGCGATTCGTTCGCTTGCCCCTGGTTCGAACGCGGCGAGAAACTCGGCCCGAGTCTCGCTATGCGCGAGCAAGATCGCGTACAGCGTGTGCACGCGCAGGACCTTGTCGTCGTAGTCGACAAGCCAGGCAAACTCCGGTCGCTGCCAGCCGACAAAGAGGTAGGCCTGATCGGGCCCGACCCCTACGTAACCGCCGCCCTTACCAGCGATCGCCGGTGCGAATGCGTCCAATGTCCACTCGTTGCCGATGATGTACGAGACGTCCTCGAGCGCCTTGGTGATCCCGCCGCGCGCCTTGGTCGGAGGATGCTCGACTGAGTTGTGGAAGATCGCTCGCTCTTCCTCGGAAAGGGAGACGACATCGGCGACACCGACGGCGCGTGGCGGATCCTCGGGGAGGATAGCGACCCGAGGGCGTGTGTCCGCGCGTGGCGGCGGCGCGACGGGGGTCAGCGGTGCGGTCTCGGTCGGGACGGCGGTCTCGGTCGGAACTGCGGTCCTTGGGACCGACGCGATGCCCTCGCTCGCCCGCGAGCGCGCGTGCCCGCAACCGCCAAGGAGTATTGCGAAGACGGTGACCCGCGCCCGCACGTCGGAGATTGGTTACCGCAGTTGGCAGGCAAGCCGCCAGGAACGTGCGCCGATCATCGTGGCACCCCCCTTCCCGCGGTCAATACGCTCGCCCGTTCTCCAGCGCCGCGCGCCACGACTGCAGCTGCTGCCGCCTCAGCGTCCACGCCAGCGGCTCTGCTGCCCACACTGCCTCTGCTGCATCGGCCAGCGCCAGTGTCCGCGCACGGTCGCCGCCAACGCGTGCCAGCGCTCGTGCAAGCGCAAACTCGGCGACAGCCGAGAGGGTGAGATTGCCGGCAGCGTGCAACTGTGCGATCGCGCGCTCAAGTGGGTCGATCGCCTCGTGATCCCGCCCGAGCTCCACCAGGATCTCTCCGTACACCGCGAGCGCGTAGCCGTACGGCACCCGGAATTCGGCGAGATCAGCGAGCTCTAGCACGGCCGCATCCGCCTCCACCAGCGCCTCTTGGGGCCGGCCCGACTCGCGCAAGAGATCGGCGAGATTGGCGCGACACGTGGCGGCATCCCCGCGCCGTCCGCGACGCTCGTAGATCGCGAGCGCGCGCCGCATGAGCGGGAGCGCTTCCTCATAGCGACCGAGGGCCTGGAGCGTTCCCGCCCGGTGCTCCACGGCAGCGCCGACACGAAAATGATCTGCGCCGAAGGCCTCGATCGCGATGGATTCAGCCTCGACGAACTTCCCAAGCGCCTCCCCGTAGTGACCCGTGGATTGCAGCAACTCCGCTTCGTTGTGAAGAGCCATCCCGTAGTCCGGATGATGCACTCCGAGTGACTCGCGAGCCGTATGCGTGGCGCGCTGAAACGCCACCAAAGCGTCGCTGGAACGGCCCAGCCCAGCACTCGCAATGCCAATGTTCGTCCAGGACAGGACGAGGGCCGGATCCTCCCCACCCAGCTCTTGAGCGTACCGATCGGCCAGGGCGAGGTGAGTCACCAGAGCGTCTTCGTATTGCCCGCTGTCCGCTTGCGCCACCGCGATGGCTTCGAGCACGGACAGCTGGAACCGCGGATCGGAGTCGATCGGCGCTTCCTTGGCGGCGGTGAATTCCCGCAGCGCATCGCCCGGGCGCAAGTCGGCCTGCGCGAACACACCTAGCGTGTAATGCGCGCGGCTGCGAATCTCGCGAGCGAGCGCGCCTGTTCCAACTCGGTCGGCGGCCGCCATCGCGTTGGCGCCGTACTCGAGGCCACGCGGCGGGTCGCTCGGGTCCTGGGCTTCGAGATCGACGAGGGCCAGCCATGCCTGCGATGCCAACACGTCGTGACCGCTCGCTCCAGCGCGCTGCGCAGCTGCGAGATGCGTTGCCCGGGCGAGCTGCGGCTGGCCAGCCGCGGATTGGGCGACACCAACAACGAATAAAGTCTCCGCGTGCAGCGGGCCAAATCCAAGGTTGCGAGCGCGGCCCTCGATCGCCTCGGCTTCACCGACCAGATCTCCGAGATCGCCGGCCTCGATCCGCGTCTCGAGCTCCGCGATCGCTTCGCGGACCGATCGCACCTGCGCCCGCAGTTGGGGCTCGTCGGGTTCCGGCGAGGCCAGGGCGAGCTCTCGATCGACCGCGCAACTCGAAACCGTTGGCAACACGCGCTCGGCCGCGTCACTGGCGATCGACCCCGCGGCCATACCATGGGTCAGTCCGCCAACGCGCTGGCGAAGACCAGCAAGGCAGGCCTGGCGCACGGCGTCGCGGGCGACACAACTCTCGGACCAGGCCGCCGACCAATTCTCGGCCCACTTGTCGAAGGCGTTTTCGACGCGGACCCAATCGCGCGACTTCGAGTCCACGCTCTGAGTGATCCCGGCCCGCACGCGCTCGTCCCACACACCCTGCAGGGGATCTCCGACCGCGCAGAGCTCCGGCTGCGTCCGACTCCCGAACACGCCGACGGCCCCGACAATCGCGATCCCCGCGCCCGCTGCAAGCCACCGGCGCGCGTGCCGACGCTTCGGCGACTCAAGCGTCCGGATCAGCGAGGCGACGTCGCATGGGCGAAGCGAGGGATCGTACTGCAAGCCAGCGAGAATCGCGGCGCGCAACCAGGCCGATACTCCGGCACGCTGCAGCGCGAGCTCACTCGCCCCTTCTCGCTGCGCGCGCTGAATGTCCCGTGGAGAATCGCCCACGAACGGGCGCTGCCCAGCGAGCGCCTCATGGAGCGCCGCGCAAAACGCGAACACATCGGCGGCAATGCCCGCGTCTTGGCTGCGGAACTGCTCGGGGGCCATGTAGGCCGGCGTTCCAACTGCCGTGCCCGTCTCGGTCAACGAGCCACTGACATTGACGGTAGACGTGACCGCCCGCACCGGCTGGTCTCGCGACGCTGAATCGAGCGGGTCGACGTTGCCGCCATCATGGACAATCCGGGCGAGGCCGAAATCGGTGACCTGCAGCCGCCCGTGTTTGTCGATGAGCACGTTGTCGGGCTTGAAGTCGCGGTGAATCACGTTCTGCTCGTGCGCGGCCTGCAACCCACGCGCCGCCTGAAGAAACATCGCGACGATCTCTTCGTGTGTGTGCGGTCTTGCTTCCCACGAACGGAGCGTCTCTCCTTCGACGAGCTCCATCACCACGTAGGCCTGTGCGCCCCAGCGGCCTGCGTCGAAGACCGTCACAACATTGGGGTGGCGCAGGCGAGCCATGGCCTTGCTCTCGCGCACGAGCCGAGCCATCCGACGTTCGACGTCGATGAGGTCGTCCCCGCGTGGCAGCAGGGTCTTGAGGGCGACTCGTCGTTCGAGGTTGAGGTCCCAGGCCTCGTGAACCTCGCCCATCCCACCGCTGCCGATCGGTCGAATCACTCGATAGCGCGCCGCGACAACCGTGCCGGGCGCCAGCGCCCCGAGCCTCGCTTGGGTGTCGCGTGGGCGCCCTTCACGAAGCACGGCGGCGATCGCAAGCCGACAATTGTCACACCGCTCTAGGTGTTCACGTAGGGCCGCGGCCTCCGCCACGGCGAGCGTGCCGGAAGCAAGCTCGACCAGCGCGGCGTCCTGGGGACATCCCGGCATCGAACTCGCTTGGCCGCCGACTTCCATGGCCGCGCCCCGCAGTTCACACCGGCACGTGGGCGAACGCAAGCTCGGCGCAGACGTTCGAGTGCTGGCCGCACTCGGCAGCTCGATGGTGCGTCCCTGCTACCCAGATTTCATCGGCGGGGCTGCCTCGCGCGCGCAGGCCGGATCGGAGGGCCGCCGGGCTTCCGCGTGCTGGTGGCGGCGATGCGGCCGCTCCGCTCCTCACTCGCTGCAGCAGAGCGTGACTGGATCGGTCGGCACCGCTTCACCCTGTGGTTCGGTCATCTGGGTCACACCGCACACGAGCGGCGTGCTGACGGGCCGGATCGAACCTCCGGTGGCGTCGACGCACTGTTCCGAATGCGAAAGGGCAGCCACTGGCGTTCCCATACAGTCGGCCTCGGGGTAGATCAGCAGTTCCGTTGCCTCACAACCACCTGACTCCGGCCCGCAGTAGCAGCTACTGCACCTGCGTGTGTCGTCGACTCCCCGCCAAAACACCGTCTTCTCCGAGTACGTGCCGGCGGGGCATTCGCGATCGCCGTCCTTGTAGAGGCACCATTTCGCCTCAAACCCCTCCGGCAGTGGTGGCATGCAGACTTTGCCGTCGTCACAACCGGACGATGTCGGAGACACGTAACACGTGGCGATTTCCGAGGCCCACGAGATCTCCGCAAGCGTCTGGCTGCTCTGCGGGTTGCAAGCGTAGTAGAAGCCGTAGATGGCGGCGGCATACCATTGAATCTCGCCGTCCACGCTGACGTTCATGCAATCGTCGTTGTAGATCCCGTAGTACGATCCATGGCACTGTGCCTCGCCCGAAGCAGCGCCGGTATATACGGCCCGGTTACAGGAGACATTGTCCTCGTCCGTCGTGCACGAGCACTCGCATGCGGCGGGTGCCGGCGGGGCGAGGCCGGCGAAGAGGTGCGGCCCGCTTTCGAGCATGTCCGAGCCGCACGTTGGCGGCGAACTCCCCGGGGTCACGTGGGCATAGGCGATGGGTCCGAGCCAGCCCGCGGGTAACTCCGCGCTGCAAGACTCACACGTATGCTGGCCTGTCTCGCTACCGGACTCGGCGGAAGACGTGACGTCCGTGGAAGAGGCAGACCCAGCCGATGAGGTGGATGAACCGGTCGACGCTTCACTACCCATCTGTCCGCTCTCGGCGAGAGCGCCCGAACTGCTCGATCCAGTTGTCGTGTCTGGCCCGGTCGTCGCACCATCCCCCGCGGTCGGATCGGCCGTGGCGCCGCTATCTCCGCAGGCGTTCAGAAACACCAGCGAGC
>CADEGN010000019.1 GCA_902826865.1 uncultured Myxococcales bacterium | reverse complement strand
GACGTCGATGACGGAGTTAAGACCGGGACTCCCGGTCGGCGCGATCAGGGGTTGGGGATTGTGCGGGTTCGACGTGTCGACCGGCCGCGCACGGTTGGCGGCGCCCATGTCCGCGGGGATATCCGAGTGCCAACCCATGTTCTTATCCCCGCTCGCTCGGGTCAGTGAGCGGCGGGCGCCTTCGCACTGCCGCCGCGCTTCTCAAGCTCACGCACGACGAGGATCCTACGCGCCCGCAATCGCGTGTCCAAGCCTGGCGATCTTAATTGTGTAAGGGCGCGATCGCAGCCGCGATGCCCGCTCGGGACGAACGGCAGCTGGTGGTGGCGTGCCGCGCCTTCGGCCGGCAGGGACGACGGGCGCGCAGCGACGCTGACCCGCGCGACCCAGGGGGGTCGTTCGACGCCCGTGGGCTGCTCACCACGCGGGAGGCATCTTCACCCGCTTCGTCGATGCGGTCGTCGACTTCCGCGAACTCGCGCGCATTCGGGCGGCCGCCGAACTCAGCGCGTTCGGTGCTCTCGATACCGACGTCGGCGCGCCACCCGGCCGATCCTCATGGCAGCCCTGGATCGCATCCACACGCACATGGGGGCGGGGATCCATCAAATTCGTCGCCACACACAGCCCACCCTGGGCCCAAAAGGGTGCCACAGTTCGGCGCGACTGCGGTGGTCACAAGACCGGTGCCGTCTTCCGCGTCGCGAACCACGAGGGCCTCGATCGTACTGCCATCCTGGCAGGCGAACAGAGTCTCATTGTCCGCGCATCCCGTATCGATTAGCACGTGGGCCGCACACCAGCCGGTGGGCTCCGCCAACGTGCACGTACGGCCATCGTAGGTGAATGGATAAACGGGGCTGTACCAAGCGCAGCTGAAGTCCACGCCGTCAATGGCCTGGCAGGCGGCTTCGTCGCGTGCAGCGAAGCAGTCCTCCACTTGCGGCATGGTGCCGTCGGTGGTCGATGAGGAGACCGTCGATCCCTCTTCGGCGCTTGATTGGGCTGTCGTGCTCGAACCCGTGCTGGTCCCTGCGGTCGTGTCCTCGCCCGCGTCGGTGGCACTTCCCTCCACCGAATTCGTGGCAGCAGACCCGCTCGCACTGTCGACCCCACCTTTGCTGGGGCAGCCTCCCGCGCACAGCGTGAGGAGGGCAGCCGCAACCATGCGCGCGTCTCCCCGGATGCGCGTCTTTTTCGGTTTGGAGCGTAGGGCACGCGCGCGGCGGCGCGGCACGATGAGGGCCTTGTCCAAGGGTGGCATTGGCGATTCACGTCAGCCCGGTTTGCGGGCCTCGACCCACGCATGTCCGATACGGGCGAGTTCTATGACGCGGGCGATCGGCGCGCCGGTCATGGGTTCTTAAGCTGCGCACGGCGGCTGCTGCGGCCTGGACGCCCGTGCCGGGGGAGAGGGCGACGCGCCCGTGCCGCCAGGAGGGGCGGCCGTTGCGTGTTGCGTGGCGCCGAGCTCTGGTTCGTCCGCGTGCTCGTATGATCGCGCGCGCGAACCATGGCCAGCGACCCGACGAGCTACGACGACGTCCCCTACACGAGCTTCCCCTACGCCCGCACGCATCCCGATCGCCTGTGCAGCATCGCCCGCCTGTTCGGGGTCGAAGCGGCTTCGCCAGGGCGGGCCCGCGTGCTCGAGCTCGGCTGCGCCGCGGGTGGCAACCTTGCACCCATGGCGGAGCGATTGCCGGATTCGGAGTTCGTCGGCGTCGACCTCTCCGCCCGCCAGGTCGAAGCGGGCAAGGAGCTCGCGCGCGCGGCAGGTTTGACCAACCTCGAGCTGCGCCACGCGAGCATCACCGACGTCGACGCCAGTTGGGGACGATTCGACTACGTCATCTGTCACGGGGTCTATTCGTGGGTGCCGGCGGCCGTGC
This sequence comes from uncultured Myxococcales bacterium, assembly GCA_902826865.1. Lineage (GTDB taxonomy): Bacteria > Myxococcota_A > Polyangia > Nannocystales > Nannocystaceae > Xiheibacterium. The sequence continues at coordinate 45,638 of CADEGN010000019.1, read as the reverse complement.
AAGAGGCCATCCTCCGCATTTGCCAGGAGTGCACGACGCCTGACGGCATCGCCTATATCAGCTACAACACGTATCCCGGCTGGCATTTGCGCGACGCCGTGCGCCACATGATGCGTTACCACGTGCGTGGCCTCGGCAATCCGGACCAACGCGTGAAGCAAGCACGGGCGCTCATCGACTTCCTCGCTCGCGCCGCCGCCGAGCAGTCGGGCCCGTACGCGCTACTGCTCCAAAAGGAGCTCGCGCTCTTGTCCCGTAGCGGTGACGACTACGTCTATCACGAACACCTCGAAGAGGACAATCGGCCGGTCTACTTCCACGAGTTCGTCGATCGCCTGCGTGGACACGACCTGCAGTATCTGGCGGAGACCGACATTCACATGATGCTCACCCGGGGCATGGATGCCGATACTCGGCAGACGCTCGATCGCGTTTCCTCGGACATCATCAGCCTCGAGCAATACGCCGACTTCGTGCGCAATCGGCAGTTTCGGGCCTCGCTCGTGTGCAAGGCCGGCGTGCCGCTTCGGCGTTCACTGGGCCCCGACTCGATCATGGCGTTTCGGATCGGCTTCGCCGCCAAAGGCGGGCCGATCGATCTTTCGCCGGGCCTCGCCCAAGAGTTTGAGAACGCCGACTCGATGAAGATCACCAGCTCGCTCGCGATCACGAAGGCGGCGCTGGTGGTTCTGCGTCAGATGTGGCCCCTTGACCTCGCATTCGCCGAGCTGTTTACGCGAGCGCGCGGATTGCTCGGGGAGGCTGGGATTCCCGCCGCCGACGACGACGGTTCGCGCGTGGCGCTGGCGGCCGATCTGCTCGAGTGCCTGGTCGCGGGCGGTGGGATCGACTTACGCACTGAGCCGCCGCCACTGGTGACGCATCTGTCGATCCGACCTCGCGCGCCGCGGGTGGCTCGCGTTCAAGCGCTGCGCCACTCGTTCGCCACAAGCGGGCGTCACCTTCGCCTCGATCTCGACACGGTCGCGCGCGAGGTGGTGATCGTTGCCGACGGCACCAGGGACGAAACCGAGATGCTCGAGCATCTCGTGGCTCTCGCCGAAGGCGGACGGATCAACCTGCGCGACGATGCGGGCCCACTCACAGATCCGCCACGGATCCGCGAAGCGCTGCGGTCGGCGCTGAACCACACCCTGACCCAGCTGGCGGCATGCGGGCTGTTCGAGGCCTGAGCGACCGCTAGGACAGGCGCTTTCTGCTATCGTCCCCCGCCTATGGCCGACCCCGGGCAGCCGAGCACTCCCAAGCCGAAGTCGATCCGGCCGATCAAGCTCACCTCACACCCAGACGGGCACGGCACGCCTCCGCTGCCGATCGTCTGGGGGGCCGCCGATCCGCGCCAGCGGGGTCCGATCATCGCGACGACGACCGATCCGGACAAGCGCAACTGCATCGGTACGCACTCCGGTTCCTACGCCGTCTACCGCGCCCTAGCGATCGCCTCGGGCAGCCTCGATCCGCTGCGGCGGCCCGATCTCACCAACACAACGCCTACCGATCGCATCGGCCCCTTCCCACAATGGGGAGATCGCGACGCGATCGTCTCGCTCGATCCGTTCGGCGCGCTGGTCGCGGAGCTATATGGCGATCTGCTCGTGCAAGGCCTCGACATCCGGCCGACGATCGCGGTCACGAAGGCCCATCTCAACATGCCGGAGATCCGCGACGCGATCGCAGCGGGTCGGGTCCAAGCCGACGACAAAGTCATCTTCAGCAACGGCGACGTCGTCGTGACCAAGGCGGCGATCGAGCCGGTGTGGTGGTTGCCCGGCGTGGCTCGTCGATTCGGATGCGCAGAGTCCGACCTGCGCCGCGCGCTGTTCGAGCAAACCGGAGGGATGTTCCCGGAGCTGGTCACGCGGGGCGACCTCGAGGTCTTCTTGCCGCCGATCGGCGGCCAAACCGTATATATGTTCGGCGACCCGAGCACGCTGGGGCGCGAAGGCGTCGAGCTCACGGCACGCGTGCACGATGAATGCAACGGCTCCGATGTGTTCGGTTCGGACATCTGCACATGCCGGCCCTACCTCGCCCACGGGATCGAAGAGTGCATCCGCGCGGCCCAGCGCGGTGGCAACGGCCTCATCGTGTACTTTCGCAAGGAGGGCCGCGGCCTCGGCGAGGTCACGAAGTTCCTGGTCTACAACGCGCGCAAGCGGCAGGAGGGCGGGGATCGGGCCGACGCGTATTTCCTGCGCACGGAGTGTGTGGCCGGGGTTCAAGATGCGCGCTTCCAGGTGCTCATGCCCGACGTGCTGCGTTGGCTTGGGATCGGTCGGATCGATCGCCTCGTTTCCATGAGCAATGCGAAGTACGACGCGATCGTCTCGGCTGGGATCACTGTCGGGGAGCGGGTGCGCATCCCACCGGAGCTGGTTCCGGCGGACGCTCAGGTCGAGATGGACGCCAAGATGGCGGCCGGCTACTTCACCCCCGACGCGGTGCCCGACGCTAGCGAACTGGCCGTCGCCAAGGGTCGGCGGCTCGACGAATGACCACCGATGCCCGCGAAGCGGTGGCGATCCTGCGCGACCCGGCCACGGTCCGCGGGCGGTGCCATGCGATCCTGGCGGCCGGCGAAGCCGGACATCTGCAGCACTTTACCGTCGACGTGGGCCGACTACCCGGGGTTGTTGAGCGTGTGCTTGCCGTGACTGCCCGGCGCTACCCGAGCGGCGACATCGTCGAGCACGGTCGACGTCTGCATTTCGCAGTCGGCGGACGCGATCGCTGGCTGGAGACCGAGGCCGCGCTGGCCGGGCGCGAGCCGCTGGCGCGCGCGCGAGCCCTGATCGATCTGGTCGTGACCTCGGTGTTGCTCGATGCCGGAGCCGGCGACAGCTGGGGCTTCGTTGAGGATGGGGTTCGATTCGCCCGCTCCGAGGGGCTCGCCGTGGGGAGCTGGCACATGTTCGCCGGCGGTGCGTTTTCCGCCACATCCGGCGATCCGTGGCGCGCCGATGCCGAGGCGCTCGTCCGCCTCGATCAGTCGAGCGTAGCGCGGTTCTTTCAGGTGAGCGCGACCAACCCGCTCGTCGGGCTGGGCGGGCGCACGGAGCTTCTGCGGAGCCTCGGGGTTGCACTTCGGCAGGCGCCGGAGTTTTTTGGCCGCAGCGCGCCGCGACCCGGCAATCTCGTCGATCACCTGGTGGCCAACGCCACCGACGGTGCGGTCGCTGCGAAGGATGTGCTCGATGTGATCCTGCGCGGGCTTGGATCGATCTGGCCCGGTCGCATCGCCCTGGGTGGGGTTAACCTCGGTGATGTCTGGCAGCACCCGGCGGCCGGCGGGGAAGGGCTCACCGGCGGCCTCGTCCCGTTTCACAAGCTCTCCCAGTGGCTCACGTACTCGTTGTGCGCGCCGCTGCGTGCCGCAGGTCTGCGGGTGGTTGGGCTCGAGGCGTTGACGGGGCTGGCCGAGTACCGCAACGGCGGCCTGTTTGTGGATGCGGGCGTGATCGTGCCTCGCCGCGCGGAGATCACGACGCTCGCACACCGACCCGGCGACACGGTGATCGTCGAGTGGCGCGCCCTGACCGTCGCCCTGCTCGACCGCGTGGCCGACAGCATGCGGGCCGCGCTTGGACGCAGTGCCGCCGAGCTACCGCTCGCCCAGGTCCTCGAGGGGGGCAGCTGGGCGGCGGGGCGAGAGATCGCGGCGGAGCGCCGCCCATCTGGAGCGCCGCCGATCACGATCGAGAGCGACGGCACCGTCTTCTGATCCGCTCGATCTCTATTGTCCTTCAGGAGAGCAAACCGCGATGTCCGGCCAGGTCCATCTTATCGAACACCCGCTCATCCAACACAAGCTGACGCTCATGCGCCAGCGCGACACGAGCACCTACAGCTTTCGCGCCCTGCTCGAAGAGATCTCGATGCTGATGGGCTACGAAGTTACCCGCGATCTTCCCACCGAGCTGCGCGAGATTGAGACTCCACTCGCGCCGATGATGGCGCCGATGGTTTCGGGCAAGAAGGTCGTCATCGTCGCGGTCTTGCGGGCCGGAATGGGCATGCTCGAGGGCATCCTCAAGGTGCTGCCATCCGCGCGAATCGGCCACATCGGCATGTACCGCGATCCCAAGACACTCATCCCGGTGGAGTACTATTTCAAGCTGCCGCAACAGATGGAGGATCGGCAGGTCATCCTCGTCGATCCCATGCTTGCAACCGGCAACTCGGCGGTCGCCGCGGTTGCACGGATCAAGCAGACCCGCGCGCGATCGATCAAGTACGTCTGCCTTCTCGCCGCGCCCGAGGGCATCCGCACCTTCCACGAGCACCACCCAGACGTCCCCATCTACACGCCGGCCATCGATCAGAGGCTCAACGACCACGGGTACATCATTCCCGGGTTGGGCGACGCCGGGGATCGTCTGTTTGGCACGAAGTGACGTCGGGGCGCCGAAGCTGGGCTGAGTGGGCGATGTGACCCGAGCGCCGCCTCGCACCGAGGATGTGCTCACATCTCGACGGTGGCTGGCGAGATCGCAGGTCGCCGTTCACTCCGGTACCCTGGCGCACACGCGCCTCAGGAGATTGGGCGCGGATATGAAATTCCCGTGACTCCCATCGGCTAAATTTCTCCTACTACCTGCTCGCAAACCCCACGAAAAACGTCGAGATGCTTTCTCGGCTGGGCGCGTTCGGCTATGGTCGCGACGCTGATGCGACTGCGATCGCTTCTGGTTGCGCTCCCGTTGCTTGCGATGGCAGCCGCCTCAGTTACGGAAAGGGCCTCGTCCAATGCCTTGCAAGCGGCGGGCATGGGGGCCGCGAGCCTCAGTGCGCTCGGTGTCGCGCACGCGCATCCGGTGGCCCCGCCGCCGATCCTCGCCCCCGACGCGGTGCTGAGCGCCGACGCGGTGCTGAGCGCCGTGGCCCCTGTCGCGCCGGAACAGCCCGCGGGAATGCTCGAGCTCCCGCCCGAAAGCGAAGCGCCGGTCGCCGCGGCTTCGGCCGACGAACTCTCGGGGGTGCGGTGGACGGTTCCGCGGCGGATGCGGCTCAACGAGGTTTGCAGCCATTGGGGCCTATGGCCGAGCGAGCTCCGCGAACTCAACCCGGAACTCGGGTCCACAGACTGGCTCGACGAAGGGACCCGACTGTTGGTGCATCGCGAGGATTCTCGGCGGCCCACGCGATCGATCGGTGCGCCGACCAAGGGACGCTTGCATGCGGGGATTCCACTCCCGGAAGGTGCGCACTGGGTCATGCGCGAGCACCGGCCCCACGTCTTTGGGGCGCGCAATACCATCGAGGGGTTACTGACCGCGCTGCGTGTCTACGGCGCCGACGATGCCCACGCGCCACCGGTGCGGATCGGTGAGATTTCAGCGCGCTACGGCGGCAAGCTGTCACCACACGTGTCGCACCGCAGCGGCCGCGATGTCGATATCGGCTACGTCCTGAGCGAGCCCGCCGATTCTGGACGTTATTGGCGTTTCGCCGACGAACGCAACCTCGACGTGGCGCGGAGCTGGCGGTTGCTCAAGGCGCTCATCGCCACGGGCGAGGTCCAGCAGGTTTTCATGAGCATCCGCGTGCAGCGACTGCTCGCCCGCGAGGCCGCCAAAGAGCTCAGCGGCGACGAGCTCGCCGGCATGTTCGACGTGATGAATCGCGACCCGCGCCGCGCGACGATCGTCCGCCATGAGTCGGGCCACCGTGATCACATGCACGTGCGCTTCAAGTGCGAAGACGGCAACGTCCGTTGCCGCGCGCGTTCGCACGGCGGCCTCTGAGTTGGCTCCGATTAGTATCCCGGCGGGATCCGGCCGTGCAGGCACGAGATGGTGTGCACGAGCCACGGTCGCGAGGGGCGGGCCACGAGCGGAGCGCTCGGTGAGCCCGCGTGCAGTCCTTCATCGGCTGGCCAACTCGGCGTTTCGCCTGGGCCGAGCGAGTGCAGCCCGCTTTGCCAGGTACCGATTTCGAAGGTGTGACCGGCCGTGCGTGCAGCGAGCCGATCGGCCAGGGCGCGCGCGAACTGCTGCCCCACGTCGGCACCGAACGTCTCGCACGTACGGAACCAAAACAGCGAAGCGGCACCGGGCAGCAGGCGCGCTCGGATCGCGTCGATGAGCGGTCGGTAGGGGTGGACGCTCGATAGTCCGCGTATGTCGAAGATCTCGCCGCCGACCCGCGCGCCGCCCCAGTTGCCGTGCCCCCAATATTGGATCTCCGCAATCGGACGCGCCGGATCCTGGGCGGCGATCCAAGTGAACGCCTCTGGCCATGAACTCACCCCGTGGTAGGCGTCGAAGCGGCGCAACACGTGCTCGTAGATCCATCCGCCCGTTCGCCACGCCGTGCTCAGGCCTGGCCAAAACGGACCGCGGGCCGTGCGATCGAACACCATCAAGCGCAAGGGGTGTGCGCTCATGGGCTGTCTCGATCTCCGCGGACACACAGAACGGCCGCCGCCTTGAATCGCTGGGCGCCCTGGCGCGTTCGCGCGCTCCAGGCCATGTGGCTGTCGCCGAATGTGTCGGCCGAAGTTCTCGACCAGAAGGCGCCATCGCCGATCATGCCCGCGTCGCTGAGGGAAGCGAGCTCGCCCAGCTCCGGTAGACGCCAGTTGCCGATGCCATCGATCTCGAGCCCAGCGCAATGAGACGTTGCGTTGGCGAAGCTCATCGGACCCGCGATCTTGCGCGCCACCAAGAGGATGTCGAGCGCTCGGATCGTACGAGCCCGCAGTGCCGCTTGCACCCGCGTCGTGGCCGGCGGCTCTGCTGCATTCGGCGCCGCCACGCGCCCGGCCTTGGGCTGCCGCGTGGGCGGCGGTATGGTCGGCGAGGCGAGCGGTGGAGTCTCCGGCTTCGAAGAAGCGGCGCTCTTATCCCCGTTGGCGTCGGGATTGGGTTCGCGCTGGCCATCGGTCACGGGAGCTGTCGCGGGAGGTCCCGCGGCGTTGTCGGGGGTGCCCGCGGCGGGCGTAACAGGCGGCGCAGGACCCGGTTCTGGCGCTGATCCGGACGCCGATGACGGGCGCGAGGCGTCACTGCGACCTGCTTCGAGTTCCGCCGCCGGGGCGGACGGCTGGGCGATCGCCGCGGCTCGGGCCGGTTCGATGGACGCCAGGTCGGCCGTCCCACGCTGCCGCCACGCGATCACCGAAAGCACGCCGATTCCGGCGAGCGAGAGCGCTACGCCGCCGAGCCAACGTTTTCCCGCTCCTGTCGGCGCCGCCTTGGTACGAACGGCAACCGCCGGCGCTGGGGCCGACTCGGTCGGCGCGGATGCGGGGACGTTTCCGGCCGCGACGGGGCGGGTCACGACGTCGGGTGGACCTGGGCTGACGAGGGTGCGATCGACAGGTGAGACGACCGTGCGATCGATAGGTGAGACGACCGTGGGATCGATAGGTGAGACGACCGTGCGATCGATAGGTGAGACGACCGTGCGATCGACGGGTTCAGGCTGCCCGCGATCGCCCGGATCCGGAGCATCGATCATCTGACCGTCCTGCAACGACAGCTCGATCTCGTCGCCGAAAGCTTCGACGGGGACTGTCGCCGCCACGAGGGTAACCACTCGGCCCTTGGGCACGATCGGATCGGGCGCCTCTCCGATGCCATCGAGCACCCCGGCCAGGTCAATCGGCGCCGATAGGTCGAGTTCATCGTCGCTCGGGCAGCTCCCGTTGGCGACCGAATCCTCTAGAAGTTCGGCGTCGACCTCGATCGCCGACACCACGCTATCGATCGTCGCCACCACGCTATCGACCCGCGTCTCAGCCTCGTCGATCGACAACGTCTGCGCGGCGTTGTCGGATCGTGCCGCAATGGGTGTCACGGCATTTGCCGATGGTGTGGTTGCCCGAGGCGCGTCCCTGGGCGCCTCGGCACGGGCCGGTGGGGCGACGGCGATCGATGCGGGCGCGAATGCACGCGCCGGGGCGGCTGGCTTGTTCGTCGTCGCGCCGGTAAATGGCACCGTGGATCGACGGACCTTCGTTGGCCCGGCGATCGACGGACCTTCGTTGGCCGGGGCGCCAAGCTTCTTGAATCCCGACTCGATCCGATCGACAAGCTCGTCAGCCGTCGCGGCCGCGACCGTCAAAGTGCGTGCGAACGGGACGCGGTGGGCCAGCAGCACCTCGCGCAGCGCGTCGAGCTTGTCGCGCGCGAGGCCGCCGCCGCGCACGAGCACGTACAAGCCCTCGCTGTGCAACTCGGTGAGGACGCTCGCCAGGGCCCGCGGATCGAGGTCGACACCGTCGAGCAGTCGCACGTCGCGGCCGCGTCCAGCCAGGAGATCCACCGCCGCGATCGCGTCGGCATGATCGCTCGCGCAGCAGACCACCACGACGGTTGCGGCCTCGACCATCGGAGCGCTCATTCATAACACAAGTCGCTCGGGGACGGGTGGGCGCGGCCGCGCGCATTCGACGGGATCCGTCGCGTGGCCGGTTACGTGCCGGGCGGCGCGCCGCGCGAAACCCTTGCCCCTGCAGGCGCCCATGGTAAATGCCCCATGCCAGTGGTGCCTGACCCTAAGCCGGCCAATTCGAGTGAGCGCCCGCAACCGCTGGGGTCGACGATCGGGCGCAAGGTCGTGATGGCGCTGAGCGGCGCGGTCCTTGTCGGATTCGCGCTGGCCCATATGGCCGGCCACCTCAAGGTCTATGCCGGTCGCGATGACTACAACGCTTACGCCGCGTTCCTCCAGGGCCTCGGCGGATTGAAATGGCTGGTCCGCTTCGGGCTTCTCGCCGCGCTTGTCGTGCACGTGCGCAGCGGGCTAACCCTTGCGGCGCGCAACAAGGGCGCTCGGCCCCACGCCTACGCGGTGAAGCGGGCGCAGCGGTCGACGCCGTACGGGCGGACCATGTTGCTGTCAGGCCTCGTATTCGTCGCCTTCCTCATCTACCACCTCGCGCACTTCACCTTGGGGTGGGTACATCCCCAGTACTTCGCCCTCAAAGATGCGCTCGGTCGCACCGACGTGTACGGCAACTTCGTGCGCAGCTTTCAAAGCCCGATCATCACGGGCACGTACGTCATCGCGACCGCGGCCGTGTCGATGCACGTCGCCCACGCCGCGAGCAGCGTGTTGCGCACGCTCGGAATCTCTTCCGGTGCGCTGCGGCGCAGCTGTGAGCGAGTCGGCCCAGCGCTTGGCGTGTTGCTGTTCGTCGGGTTCGCTAGTGTTCCGGTGGCGTGCCTGCTCGACCTCGTCAAACCCTGATCGCCACGCCTTCGAGCCACGGCCATGCAACTCGACGCCAAGCTCCCCTCCGGCCCCCTGCGCGAGAAGTGGGACAAACACCGCTTCGAGCTCAAGCTCGTCAATCCCGCCAACAAGCGCAAGTACAGGATCATCGTGGTCGGAAGCGGCCTCGCGGGTTCGTCCGCGGCTGCCAGCTTGGCCGAGCTCGGCTACGACGTCGATTGCTTCTGCATCCAAGACAGTCCACGGCGTGCGCACAGCATCGCGGCGCAGGGCGGCATCAATGCGGCGAAGAACCATCAGAACGACGGCGACAGCATTTGGCGGTTGTTCTACGACACGGTCAAGGGCGGCGACTTCCGTGCACGCGAGGCCAACGTCTATCGGCTAGCTCAGATCTCGGTCGATATCATCGATCAATGCGTCGCCCAGGGCGTGCCATTTGCGCGTGAGTACGGCGGCATGCTCGACAATCGCAGCTTCGGCGGCGCGCAGGTTAGTCGCACGTTCTATGCACGCGGTCAGACAGGGCAACAGCTCTTGCTCGGCGCCTACTCGGCGCTGATGCGAATGGTCGACGCCGGCAAGGTCCGCATGCACGTCCGCCACGAGATGCTCGATCTCGTCCTGGTCGATGGCCACGCGCGCGGCATCGTGACCCGCGATCTGCTCACCGGAGAGATCGGGCCATGGGCCGCCGACGCCGTGGTGTTGTGCACCGGTGGCTACGGCAACGTGTTTTACCTGTCGACGAACGCCAAGGCTTCGAACGTGACGGCGGCTTTTCGCTGCTACAAGCGCGGCGCTGGGTTTGCCAACCCGTGCTTCACGCAGATTCATCCCACGTGCATCCCTCAGAGCGGGAACTACCAGTCCAAGCTCACGCTCATGTCCGAGTCGCTACGCAATGACGGCCGGGTGTGGGTGCCGCGGCGGCTCGAGTTGGTGGGACGCAAACCGTCGGAGATCCCCGAGACCGACCGCTATTACTATCTCGAGGAACGCTACCCGAGTTTCGGCAACCTTGTCCCGCGTGATGTGGCCTCTCGCGCGGCCAAGAAGGTCTGCGACGACGGGCTCGGCGTCGGCATCGCGGTCGGTGGTCGGCGCAACGCCGTGTACCTCGACTTCGCCGACTCGATCACGCGGCTCGGTCGCAAGGTCATCTCCGATCGCTACGCCAACCTGTTCGACATGTACGAGCGCATCGCTGGCGAGAGCCCTTACGAAGTCCCGATGCGGATCTACCCGGCAGTCCACTATACGATGGGCGGCCTGTGGGTGGACTACAACCTCATGAGCACGATTCCAGGTCTGCATGTGCTCGGCGAGGCGAATTTCTCGGATCACGGCGCCAATCGGTTGGGCGCGAGCGCGCTCATGCAGGGTTTGGCCGACGGCTACTTCGTGCTTCCGTACACCATCGGTCACTATCTCTCGACGATGCACAAGGGCAAGTTCGGCGTCGAACGACCGGAATTTGCCGAGGTCGTCCGCCAGCAGCAGGCCCAGACCCGGCGCCTCCTGGCGCTCAAGGGCCAGCGACCGGTCGACGACATCCATCGCGAACTCGGCCGCATCATGTGGGACTACTGCGGCATGGGTCGCAATGGCGATGGCTTGCGCAAAGCCCTCGCTGCGATCCCCGAGCTGCGCGAGCGATTTTGGACCGAAGCGTCCGTGCCTGGTAGCGGCGAAGAGACCAACCCATGGCTCGAGCATGCGGGGCGTGTGGTCGACTTCCTGCAGTTTGCCGAGCTCATGTGTATCGATGCGCTTGAGCGCGACGAATCCTGTGGCGGTCACTTTCGTGAGGAGCACCAGACCCCCGAGGGTGAGGCCGTTCGCGACGACGAACGGTTCTGCCACGTCACGGTGTGGGAGGATCGCGGTGACGATGCTGCGCCGGCCCAGCACCGCGAGCCGCTGACGTTTGAGAACGTGAAGCTAGCGACGCGCAGCTACAAGTAGGAGCTCTCGTGCGACTGCAACTGCACATTTGGCGGCAGAAAAACTCCCGCGAGCCCGGACGCCTCGTCCCGTACGCCGTCCAGGCGGACGAGCACATGTCATTTCTGGAGATGCTCGATGTGCTCAACGCCGAGCTCATCCGTAAGGGAGAGGATCCGATCGCGTTCGATCATGACTGCCGAGAGGGCATCTGCGGCGCGTGCTCCCTGGTGATCGACGGCGTACCGCACGGCCCGCGCGCGGCGACGACCACCTGCCAGATCCACATGCGCGAGTTTCCCGACGGCGCCGAGATCACCATCGAGCCGTGGCGCGCCTACGCGTTCCCCGTCGTCAAGGACCTCATGGTCGATCGCTCGGCGCTCGATCGCATTATTGCTGCCGGTGGCTATGTCTCGGTTCGCACAGGCGCTGCGCCTGACGCCAACGCGATTCCCATCGGCAAGAACACCGCCGAGAAGGCGTTCGATTATGCGGCCTGCATTGGCTGCGGTGCGTGTGTGGCGGCGTGCCCAAATGCGAGCGCGATGCTGTTCGTCGGGGCGAAGGTGTCCCACCTGGCGCTTCTGCCCCAAGGGCAAGTCGAGCGCACCGCCCGGGCATCGCGGATGATCGCGGCGATGGATGCGGAGAGCTTCGGCGGTTGCAGCAACCACGGCGAGTGTGAGGCCGTCTGTCCGAAATCGATCAGCCTCGACGCCATCGCAAAGCTCAATCGCGAATTCATGCGCGCGGTCGCGACCGGCGAGTCGTAGTCCCCGCGACCCCTCGGCTCGCGGTTACGGGGGTGGTCGACAGACGGTGGTATGATCTCGGCGATGCTTCACCGTCAGGCGAAATCAGGTGGCCACCCGTGGATCGGGGTGATCCTCGCGCTAGGGTTCGGCCTGGTCAGCTGCCATCAGTGTGGCCACGACGACGACATCGGCTGGGATGGAGCGTTGGTCGGCGGCGCCTGTGACAGCGACAGCCACTGCCATGAGCGATGCCAGCGGGGAAGAGGCTTTCCGCACGGGACATGCACGGTCGACTGCCGCGACGACGGGGACTGTCCAGGCGGGGCGGTGTGCGTTGATCGGGCGGGCGGGATCTGCCTGCTCGCCTGTGAGTTCGACTCCGACTGTCGCGACGACTACGAGTGCCACGACGTGGACCGCGAAGGCGTCGGCGGATCGATCGAAGCGTGCATCGACTGAAGCGTGCGGGATATACTCACCCCGATGGGGACCGAATCTACGCTGACCGTGACCGGCGAAGCTACCGTGCCGGTATCGAGCGATGTCGCCTGGCTTCGCTTGGTGCTTGTCGTCGAGGGCAAGACCGCCAGCGAGGCAGCGAGCGCGAGCGCGCAGCGACTCACGATCGTGCTCGACTCGATCCGCGAGGCCGAGGCGCATTTACCGGAAACGGTCACGGAGGTCGAACGCGACCTCGTCCCACTCTTTGACGACAGTGGTCATCTTGGCTACCGCCTGCGCCGAGTGATGAAGGCCCAGATGCCTCCCGAAGCCACAGGGGTGCTGCTCGACGTCGCCATCATGGCCGGCGCGACCGTGGGTTCGACGATCATTTGGGGCCTTCGCGATCCCCATACCGCGCGTGCCCGCGCGAGCGAGGCAGCGCTCGCCGTTGCCCATGCCAACGCGCACGCGGCGGCCGCGATCCTCGGACGCGAGCTCGGCGAGCTCCGCGACGTTGACGTCGACAGCTCGGTGCCGAGCGAATCGGCCACGCTGATCGCGGCGCACGCCTGCGCGAAGCTGAGCTACGCCCACCGGCCGCGCGGCTAGGGCCCATCTCACCACCCGCTGCGCCGCTCGCGAAGGCCGCTGCGCCGGGCTCACCAAGCCAGATCGAGCCACACCCCGTGATGGTCGGAAACGTCTGAGAGCCGGGCCAGCGGGTCGTCTGGGCCGGGCCAGAACACGCCGCCGCCGCGGACTTTGACATCACGCGACGGCAGCACGTAGTCGACCCGGAGGTTCCCCGGGCGTTCGTCGCCGAAGTCGGCCGTGTCGGCGGCCGGATCACCGCGATGCGTGCGGTTGATGCCTCCATCGGTTTCGCTCTTTGTGCGGGCACCGACGCTGGTGGGCACGAAGCTCGCGCCCACACGAGGGTGCTCGAGCAGGCGCTGGATCGCACCGGGGCGGCTGTCCCCGTCGTTTGGATCCGCGTTGAGATCGCCGATCACGACGAACGATGCCTCGATCGGGAGACCACCGCGCTGGCCGCGATCATCGATGAGCCATGATGCCGAGGGATCGTTCGACAGATATTCGGCCCACAGGCGCAGTTCGTCAGCGTTGCGGCGACCGTTGCGATCCTCTGGTCCGTCGAACGTAGGTGGCGTCGGGTGGGCGGCGAGCAGATGCAGAATCCGATCTCCGACCGCCACGGGCATATCGACATGGCTTTTGGAGCTGAGACGCAACTCGCCGGCGATATCCTCCGGCCAAAACCCTGGGGGCATGCCGTGCCCGGGCAGGGTGGCCCAACGGAGCTCGGCGAACGTGCGAGCCTGGTCCGTGAGGAGGGGAAATCGCGAGAGGATCGCGAAGCAATATTGCCCTGGAAACGCGCCGAAACCCCATGCGTCGCCGGGGCCATCGGCGCGCCCGTCGTGGTCGAGATCGCGGCCAGACGGCACGCCGGTGTTGCACCGCGGTGCCCATAGGTGGGGCAGCACGAGCGGCGCTGCGTCACCTTGCGCGGCGGCGAGATAGTCCGACGCGAAGCGGGCGAGCGCCCGCGCATCTTCGTCGAACTCCGCGAGGAGCACGACGTCCGGTGCAACGCGCTGGAGGACTTCGGCCACGGCGCGCGCGGTGTCATCGCCGGCGGCCAGGGATTGGGCCAAGTCGCCGGGGCGATCGCCAAACAGAGATGCGTTGAACACCGCGACGCGCACGACACCCGGTGCATCCGACAGCTCGACGGGCGCCGCCTCCTCGGCCGCGTTGGGATGACAAGACCCGCCGAGGCTGGCGAGCATTGCAAGCGCGACGACCCTCACGGCTGACGAGCATCCAGGTGAAACCGCGGATCTGCAAACGCGGCTCGCTTCATCGTGAGCGCTCGCACGGGGGGGCCCTCGTGTCGCCCCGCCCGGTGCCTTGCGGCGCAAATGCACCGAGATACCCGGTCATGGTGCGACCAGGCAGCTCGGCCTAGGTCGCGCAAGCTGTGCGCTTGGTCGCCTCCAGTGGAGGGTTACGCTATCCACGGCGCTCTTCCAAGGAGGCTGCTGCAATGGCTCTGCTTGTGTCCGAGATCATGAACCCCGAGCTGTTCGGCGTGCGCACCTCGGAGCGTGCCGCCGACGTCCAGCGCTTCTTCGTTTCCCTCGGGATCATCGGGGCGCCCGTGCTCGATCGCGATGGGACACCCGTCGGTTTTGTCTCGTTCCGGGACCTCATCGTCAGCGACCCGACGACCCACGTGATCGCCTTGATGACGGTTCCGGTCGACACGATCACAGCGGATGCTCCGATCCGCACCGCCGCGGAACGCATCGCGGAGTCCGGCCGCCGTCACCTGGTAGTGGTCGATGACATGGGGCGCGCCGTCGGCTTCGTGGGTGCGGTCGACATCCTTCGGGGAATGCTCGGGCGCCCGGTTCCACACCCCGCGGCATTTCCGCACTACGACGCGGCGACCGGGTTGGTTTGGTCCGACGAGACCCAGCTGACGTTCGCGAGTGCAGATCTGGCTCCGCAAGCTGCCGGCATGTTCACGCTGATCCTCGCCCGCGCGGACGCCCCCAACGAGGTCGTGTGGACCGAGGTGAGCGGCAACGTCCGCCAACGGCTGCGCGAGATCCTCACCACACCCGGGACCGCGCCCCCGCACTTGATGGATGCTGCCCTCAGTGGCGGCCTCTGGGTGCGAACCGCAGCGTCCGGCGCCCGCCCTGCGTTGCCGCCGTAGGTAGCCGTCCGTGTCGATCGCGAACCGGCGTCGCCGGGGCGGAACCCACGGCGACTCCGCGTCGTAGATCCCTCACATCGCCGGGTTGCCGGAGTGCGGCGACGCCAGGTAGGGGAACGTCTCGGTGAACGGTAGGTCGTTGCTGTCGACGCCGTCGCCGAGTGGTCCACCGTTGTTGCAGATCACGCTCAGCAGCGTATCCGTGACGTCGTCCTCGAGCTTGCGCCCGTTGGGGAAGCCGGAGTGGGCGTAGGTCTGGCCCTGGGCGATGTTGATCCGCAGCAGATCCGCCGGCGCGGTTCCGTTGGGTGCGAGCAGGCCGACGATGTCCGTACGTCCGCCCTGCGGTGTATCTGCGCAGCCTGCGTTGAGCACGAGGTTGAGCAGGCCGGGCAGCTCAGGATTGAGGATGTAGGCCCCGAAGTTCTGCACGTCCTGTGCTGGCTCGCTGCGGTTGTACTTGTCCTTGTCCTTGAGCGGGATCACGGCCTCGTTGACGAGGGGCCAACCGAGCCGCGATACCTGGGTGAACCCGCCGAAGTTGATATCGGGGCTGTTGCCGAGTCGCACAGTGACGGTCGGACGCAACGCGCGGGCCTGGATCCCGGCGATGGCTTGCTTCGCCGAGGCATCCGCCGGGCGTTGCTGCAGCCTGGAAATCCGATCGATCGGGACCTCGAGCACGAGGGACATCACGTTGATGCCATCGGTGGTCGGGGCGCCGCCGACCCCAAGCAGATCGAACACGTGCAAATCGACGAAGAAAGGTTCATCGCGCGGGCCGGCAAAGACCTTCGAGCCATCGCTAGCGGTCGCGGTCGCCCCGAGTGCAACGCCTTCGTAGCTTTCGTTGGGGAACGTGCGATCGCCGACATGCCAGGGCGCTACCACACCGCCGGCCACCAGCTGCTCGAGCTTCTTGTTGTTGTTGGCGTCGCGGTAGGCCATGAAGAGGTCATATTTCTGCCGGACGTTCAGGTTCGGGCTCGCGACGGAGTCAACCGGTCCCACGTTGTAAAGGAACGTGTTGCCGTTGGCGACCGAGGTCGAGAACGCGAAGTGGTACACAACGTCAGGGACAGCGTCGCCGCTATTGTCGATCCGGAATTCGTAGCGAACGTTGTCGGAGAAGCGGTAGAAGTTTGGCCCCGACGACGGGATCAAGAGCGGAACGTAGTTGGCCACCATCACAAGGCGGTTAGGGTCGCTTGGACTGATGAAGCTGTATACGTCGGTGTTGTCAGCGAATTGGTCCTCGCCGATTGCCGGAGCCTCGCGGTGGCTGGATGCGGACGCGGTGCCGGGCAGCGCGACCAAGCCGGCCGCTGATGCGAGGGTTGAGAGCAGAATCGTGGTGCGGTTATTCATGGTTGATTTCTCCGTTTCTCACTCGTAGATGGCGCTAAAGATCGCGGTTTCGCTGGCCACGACCATCACCGGGGCGGCGGAAGCAGCGGCCACGCCGGTGGGGTACTCGAGGTCAGGGCCGGCAATGGGTTTCAGCTCGCCGGTTTCGGTGTTGGCGGTGAACAGCATCGTCTTACCGTCCTCCGTGATCGGGATGACCGCGGTCTTGCCACCGGGTGCGAGGCTGCAGCCGCCGTGCCGGCCCATGCCCAGGCCGCTGGCGATGAAGTTCACGTCGCCGTCGCGCGTGATCGAGAACAGGACGCCCTCGCCGTTTTCATCGTGCGCGGCGTGATCGAGCATCCACACCGTGTCTTGTTCGTCGACGTGGAGCCCGGTGGGCGAGCGGAATGGTGCGCCGGCGTGGAGAGCCTCGGCTTCGCCGCCACCGATCGGTAGCGCAAACACGGCGGGCTCTTCCGTCGTTGTGAAGCCGGCGACAAAGAGCGTCTTGCAGTCGGTGCCCATCGCGATTCCGGTCGCGCGAGCGATCCCCGTGGCGGCGAGTTGGGACATGGATCCGCCGGCAAGATCGATGGCGTACACAGATCCACCGCCGGCTGCCGGTGTTGGGTCGCCACCGATCTCGTATGCCGCGCTCGGAATCCCGAGATCGCTGACAAACAACGTGTCACCGTCGCACGAGGTCGCGAGATCCGACGGGTAGAGTAGGGGTACGCCTCCGACGATCGGCGCGAGTGAGCGACCGGCCACGTCGACGGAGAAGATGGTGGGCACGTTTGTGTCGTCGTAGGCTGGGACAGACAACGTTGCGCCGTCCGGACTGGCGTCGACGGCTCCGGCGTTTTGGAACCCCTTGTCCACGATCCTCTCGAAGACAGTTGGCGCTTCGTCGGGCAATGCCGACTCCCCGCCGCCGCAGGCTGCGGTGAGTGCCAAGGCGGCGACGCCTGGTAGGATGGCTGTTTTGTATTGCATGCGTCCTCCACGGGAGCGAAAGCCTGGTGGCGCGCTCCCATTTTTCTCTCTTGATAGATCGTGGCTGGCTGTGAGCGCCCTGATCGGCGCTTACGATCCGAGGCCACGTTCGACCAGCCACACGCAGCCACAGGCTGCGATCGCCAGCGAACCTCCGCGTACCACTACTAATCGATAGCCCGGGTGTCGTGCGGCCCATACGAGCGGCACCATCACCGCTGCGACAAACGCTAGTTGAGCAAGCTCGATGCCGACGTTGAAGGCGGCCAGCGCGAGCACGCGCTGAGCCGTCGGCAGGCCGACCTCGGCGAGCACCGAGGAGAAACCAAACCCGTGCACCAGGCCGAACGCTCCTGCGAGCCAGGGGCGCAGGCGACGATCCGGCGGGCCACGGCGTACGAGCTCGATCCCGGCGGCGACGACGATCGATCCCGCGATCGCCACTTCGACCAACGACGAAGGCAAAACGATCCACCCGAGGGCGGCGGCGGCGAGGCTGACGCTGTGCCCGGCGGTGAATGCCGTTACCACCCAAGCCACGTCGGTGAATCCCCTGCGCAGGCCTAGCGTTCGTGCGGCCAGGCCGGAGGCGAGCACGAGCGCGAGCAAGAAGAGCAGGTGGTCGTATCCGGTCACGAGGTGGAAAGCGCCCTCGCGAAGAAATGCCACCGCGGTGCGCAGACTCGACGGTGTTGCCGCGATGCGAAGCGTCCGCGAATCGCCACGGAGCACGTGGCCCTCGCTCCCGCCGTCGCCGACAACGGCCACAAACGTCTCGTGGTCGGGGTCGTCGGCAAACACCGTGTCGTCGCGGAGTCGCAACTCTCCGGCACTCGCCGGGCAGTCGACCGACATACTGGCGCGCACGATGGCGCGACCGTCGGACTCAGCATGGGCGAGTTCGCCGGTGGCGGAGGTGCAGGGGCCCGCGCCTGAGTCCAAGGTGATCCCAGCGGTCAGCCAGCCACGCACGAGTGGTGCGTGGCGGTCGAGCTGTGCCGGGGTTGCCCGCATCGGCAAACCGATGGCGAGGGCGGCGTCCACTGCGTCGACCTCGACCTGGACGGTCGCGCCCGTGGAGGTGTGCCTGAGCTCGATCGACTTGGTGCTGCCCATGTGCGCGCTGGCCAGCGCGGGGACGCTGAAGCTCGCAAGTGTCGCGGTAACCGCCAGGAGCCGCCCCACCACATGGGAGGCTCGGGTGCGCTGCTCGACGTTGGTTCCCATCGGTGGTGCGGCTCCTGGCACCTCTCGGCGCTCCCCGGGCAGGGGCCGCGTCGATTGGCTCGACGGTCGTACGCTGCGCCCACCCATCGCGGATCGGCGCCAGGTGTCGGATGTCGCAAAAGCGCCCGTAGGCCGTTCCTGGCCCGTCCGAGGGGACGATCGCCGGGTCGAGGTGCTAGCCGAGTTGTTCGGCGTGCCACGCGAGGTGGTCATCCACGAACGACTGGATGAACCAATACGAGTGGTCGTAGCCGGGGTGTCGGCGCATTGTCAGCGACTGGCCCGAGCTTTTCGCGGCGTCTTCGAGCGCCTCAGGGCGGAGCTCGCGCGCGAGAAATGAGTCGTTGTCGCCCTGATCGATCAGGATGCCGCCGGCCAACGGGCGACGACGTACGAGCTCGCACGCGTCGTACGCTGCCCACGCGTGTTGGTCGTCGCCGAGATAGCGGGAGAACGCCTTCTGCCCCCAAGGCACGGCCATGGGGTTGCAGATCGGAGCAAACGCAGAGACCGATCGATATCGATCCGGATTGCGCAGCGCGATCACCAGCGCACCATGACCACCCATCGAGTGACCAAAGATCCCACGGCGTTCATCAACGGGAAACTCGGCTTCGATGAGCGCGGGCAGCTCCTCGCTGACGTACGAGTACATGCGGTAGTTGCTTGCCCACGGCGCTACGGTGGCGTCGACATAGAACCCTGCGCCAACGCCGAAGTCCCAGTGCTCGCTCTCACCCGGCAGATCGAGCCCCCGCGGGCTCGTATCCATCGTGATGAGCACAAGGCCGTGCCGCGCGGCGCCGCGCTGGGCTCCGGCCTTGATGGCGAATGTCTCCTCCGTGCACGCGAGCCCAGCCAGGAAATACAGCGCCGGCATCCGTGCACCCGGAGGATGGGGCGGCACGTACACCCCGATCCGCATCTCGGTCTGCGTGCAGCGCGATGCGTGGGCGTAAAAGCCCAGGGTCCCGCCGAAGCATGCCTGCGAGCTGCGGTCGGTCAAGTTGGATCCAGGCATTAGAACTCGACCACCGCGCGAATCGATTCGCCGACATGCATGAGATCGAATGCGTCGTTGATGCGCTCGAGCGGGAGCTTGTGCGTGATGAGCGGATCGATCGCGATCTTCTTGTCCATATACCAATCGACCAGCTTCGGCACATCGGTGCGCCCGCGCGCGCCGCCAAACGCCGAGCCCTTCCACACGCGTCCGGTAACGAGTTGGAACGGACGAGTCGCGATCTCCTGGCCGGCTCCGGCCACCCCGATGATGACGCTCGTGCCCCATCCTCGGTGGCAGCACTCGAGGGCCTGGCGCATGAGCTTGACGTCGCCAACACACTCGAACGAATAGTCCGCGCCTCCACCGGTCAACTCAACAAGGTGGGCGACCAGATCCCCGGTGATCCGCTTTGGATTGACGAACTGCGTCATGCCGAACTGGCGACCGATCGCCTCGCGGGCGGGATTCACATCGACGCCGATGATCTTGTCCGCACCCACCATCCGTGCGCCCTGGATCACATTGAGGCCGATGCCGCCGAGTCCGAACACCACCACGTTCGCACCCGCCTCGACCTTGGCGGTCCACAGCACCGCGCCGACCCCGGTGGTCACCCCGCACCCGAGGTAGCAGATCGACGAAAACGGCGCGTCCTTGCGGACCTTGGCCAAGGCGATCTCGGGCAGCACGGTGTGGTTGGCGAAGGTCGAGCAGCCCATGTAGTGGTGGATCTTCTGCCCCTTATAGGAGAAGCGGCTGGTGCCGTCGGGCATCACGCCCTTGCCTTGGGTGGCACGAATCGCCGTGCACAGGTTCGTCTTGCGCGACAGGCACGACTTGCACCCGCGACACTCGGGTGTGTAGAGCGGGATTACATGGTCGCCGGGCGCAACCGACGTCACGCCCGCGCCGATCTCTCGGACGATGCCCGCGCCTTCGTGGCCGAAGATGACGGGGAACAGACCCTCGGGGTCGGCCCCCGAACGCGTGAACTCGTCGGTGTGGCACACGCCGGTGGCCTTGAGTTCGACGAGGACTTCACCCGCCTTGGGTCCGTCGAGATCGACCTCGTCGATCACAAGGGGCTTGCCGACTTCGAATGCAATCGCTGCGCGCGTCTTCATGGACAACAATGCTCCGGGTCTCGGGGATCGAGGGTGCGAGCTCGCCGCGGCACCGCGTCCGTGATGGTACGGCAGCCGGTACCAATCCGCAGCCCCGGGTCATTGCCGGGCTATCCCCGCGGTCCCGGCGATTGATCGGCAATGACCATCTCCAACCACCACGCGCCCGACGAGTAGATGAGCCCGACCCGCGGCGTGTTGCCGTACTCCTCTACCAGGGCAAGCTCGCGCGGACAGATGAGGCTCTCGGCCGAAGCCCATCCGCAGCCGCCTTCGATCAGCTTCGCCAGCTGGTCGAGGCTGCGTGGATGCCGTTTCAACCATGCCAGTGTTGCGGCGCGGCCGCTCGCCTCAGACCCCTCGTCGTCGGTCCCCCCGGCGATGGCGGTCGCGATCATGTATTCGCGTAACTGCGTCCACTTGCCCGCCTTCGCCATGGCAGCGACTTCGGCGGTGAATGTCGCCGCGGTTCTCGCAATCTCGGCCGTCACGACGAAACCCAAGCGTTGCTGTCCGACAACGCCGAGAGGGTCGGCGTCTCCGATCCCGGTTATCACGAGAATGTCGTCCATGAGCGTCGCATCGAGCTTGGGCGAGGAGGGCGAAAGACCTGACGTCTCGATCGGGAGCGAGCAAATGGGGATGCCAGCGTGGCTGCCGCAGGCCCACAGGCGCGAGTACGTCCGGCTTCCTGGCGCGGTCTCGGCCACCGTTGCCTCAAGCAAGAAGCGCGTGTCGTGGCCCTTGAGGGAGATCCCACGGACCTCAAGGCTCTTTGGCAGCTCGGACGGGGCATCGCTCTCCCAGTCCAGTAGATCTGTAGCGAGAAACCACCTGCGGTCGCGCATTCGTGCGGCCAGATGCAGATGGAGTCGGTCGTCGTACCCGCGCGTGGCGAGTGGCCGGAGCTCGGCGATCGATCCCTCGAGAATTTGATCGGAGAAAAACGCGGTGGGCGGGATGCCCTCCAGCGACGTCATGTCGACGCAGGTCGTGGTTGCACCATTTTCGCTAGGAAAGAACTTTGCGCAGATGTCTTCGATGGTCTCGAATGGACCCTCAAGTGGCATCAAGGTCGTCGGATGACGGGCAAGCGGGATGGCTGCGATTGCGGCCTGGGTCGGCGTTTCCGCGGCGTTGCCTGCGTCCTTCCCGTGGACCGCCGGCGTGGCCTTGCCTGGACTCGCCGGCGCGGCCGCGGCGAGGCTAACGTGGGAGCTCGCCGTCTTTGCTTCTGTTTCAACCGTTGCGTCTTTCGTGCAGGTGACCGATGCCAGCACGAGCGCCGCCGACCACGATGACCGTTGGGAGGAACCCATGCTCGACGAATACGACGCCCCAAACGACGCACGCAAGGCGCGGAACCGCGGGTGGGTGTGAGACTCCACGACGACGCGCACTGTCTTCGACGTGCGACAGACCGGCCCGCAGTGCGTCGACACTCGCCGGCCTCTGCAGCACCCCACCGCACGTCCGGACATGGGAGCCGATGGGAACGATCGCGAGGTGTCGACCCATGCGATGATCACCAGGTGAGCGACACCCACCGTCTGGGCGACGATTCCGGCGTGGCCCAGACGGTGGCCGGCGAGACCGGAGCTCCGAGCGGCGAGCGATCCCACGCCATCGACGCGCTCGACGGCCTACCGCGCGGGCGAACCATCGATCGCTATGTCCTGGTCGATCGGCTCGGCGCCGGTGGCATGGGCGTCGTCTATCGTGCGTTCGATCCCGATCTCGATCGGAGCATCGCGCTCAAGCTGGTCTCGGTGGGGCGCGGCGAGGCCGAGCGCGCGCGCTTGCTCCGCGAAGCGCAGGCCATCGCCAAGTTGTCCCATCCCAACGTCATCCCCGTGTTCGATGTCGGGGTCGAGGCGGGCGTGGTGTTCGTCGCCATGGAGATGGTCGATGGCGTGACCCTGCGCCGCTGGTGCGGCGACGGCGAACGTCCGTGGCAAGAGGTACTCGCGCGCTTCGTCGATGCCGGCCGCGGACTCGCAGCAGCCCATGCCGCCGGTGTGATCCACCGCGATTTCAAGCCGGACAACGTGATGGTCGGTCGCGACGGCCGGGTGCGCGTGCTCGATTTTGGGCTCGCGCGAAGAAGCGAGGATAGCCCAACGCTCGCGCCCGACGATCACGTGTCGCTCGAGGTCTCAGCCAGGGCGAGATCGACGCTTGGCGCCCCGCTGAGTCAGTCCCTCACCGCCGAGGGCGCGGTGCTCGGGACGCCGGCGTACATGTCACCGGAGCAGTACCAGGGCATGCCGGCGCTGGCGGCTTCGGATCAGTTCTCGTTCTGCGTCGCGCTGTGGGAGGCGCTGTTTGGCCAGCGTCCGTTTGCCGGTGACTCGGTGGCTGCGCTCTCGGTTGACGTGCTCCAGGGCCGTCTCCGCGAGGTGCCGTCGTCCAGCCGTGTGCCGCGCCGGATCATCGCTGCCCTCACGCGTGGTCTTTCGACCGACGACAAGCGCCGCCATCCGAGCATGAACGCGCTGCTGGCGGCCCTCGCCGATGGCGTCGCCACGCGCCGTCGCAGGCACGCGGCTGTGTTTGGCGGCGCGTTGCTGCTGCTCGCTGGCGGCGTTGCGGTTGGCGCACGAATGTCCGGGAAAGCCCAAGACGTGGGCGCGGCCGCCTGTACCGGCAGCGCAGACGCGCTCGGCGAGACGTGGAATTCCGAGCGGCGCGCGGTCCTGGTTGATGCCTTTGAGCGCACCGGGTTGAGCTATGCGCCGCAGGTCGCGGCTACGGTTGCGGCCGCCGTCGACGCGCGAGCCGACGCGTGGATTACCGCGCGCACGGCGGTATGTCGGGCGACCCGCGTGACCGGCGAGCAGAGTGAGGCCGTGCTCGAGCGCAAAATGGCATGCCTCGATCGCCGACGGCTCGAGCTCGACGCGCTGATCACCGCGATGGCGCATGCCGATGCCGCCGCGATCGACCGGGCGATCGACGCGGTCGCTGCACTGTTGCCGGCCAGCAGCTGTGAGGCCGATCGAACCGCCGAAGACGCGCTCGCCGGCGATCCGGCCGTTCGCGCCGCGCTCTCGACCCTCGCCCATGTCCAGGCGGCCGTCGCTCTCGGCCGCTATTCCGAGGCGCGCATGTTGCTGGGACCGCTGTCGGTGACAGCCTCCGCGGGTGGTGGGCCTCGCTTCGGGGCAGCGGTGCGGTTGTGGCTCGGGATCATCGAATCCGACGCCGGTGTGCCGCAGCGCGCGCGTGAGTTCTGGGAGCAAGGGTTCGCGGACGCGATCGTTGTGGGTGACGATGCCGCGGCTGCCGAGTTGGCGGGGCGCCTCGCGCTCGAGGTCGGCTATGCCCTCGCCGACCGGCGTGGTGGCGAGATCTGGCTGCGTATCGGTCGCGCGCTCGTCGAGCGACAGGGTGGCGACGCTGATCGTGCTGCCGAGCTCGACGCAGCTGAGGGCGCCACGCTGGTCGCTGCGGGCCAATACGCGCAAGCGATCGACGCGCACCAGCGGTCGCTTGCGCATTGGCAGGCGATCAGGCCCGATGGCCTTGAAGTCGCCCGCGCCCTCGCCGACATCGGCGCGGCGGACATCAGGCTTGGGCGACTCGACGCCGCGCTGGGCGCCCACGCGCGAGCGCTGGCGATCCGCACCGCGACCTACGGTGCTGACCATCCGCTCGTTGCCAGCTCGGAGCGTGAGCTCGGCATGGCGTTGTCCGACGCCGGACGGTTCACCGACGCCATCGTTCCCCTCGAGCGCGCGCTGGCCATTCAGCGGGTTGCTCGAGGGCCGCAGAGCATTGCCGTCGCAACGTTGCTCGATGATCTCGGCCGCGCCGCGCGGCACACCGGAGATCTCGAGGCGGCCTTGGCTCGGCATCGCGAAGCGCTCGTCATCTGGGAGAAGGTGCTCGGCGATCCTCATCCCGACCTCGCGGTGTCGTTGCTCAATGTCGGCTACACCCTTGCGGCCGCCGGCCGCGCCAGCGAAGCCGTCGAGATCGATCGCCGGGCGCTGGCGATGTTCGAGGTCAGCGCCGGGGCGGAGCATCCCTACATCGTCTATGCCTGCAACGCACTTGGAGCCGCCGCGCTCGCGGCGGACGAGCCTGGCGAGGCGATTGCGCCGCTTGAGCGTGCCCTCGGACTGCGGGGCAAAGCCGAAGTCGACCCAACTCTGTTCGCCGAGACCATGTTCACCCTGGCGCAGGCACGCTGGCGGACGGCTCGCGATCCGTCTGATCGCGCGGCCGCGTTGGCCTTCGCTCGCGAGGCGAAGACGACCTACGCCGCGGTCGGCGAGCGCTGGAAGGCGCAAATCGATGCGATCGATGCTTGGCTGGCGGCGCCAAGGTAGGCGTGGTGAGGCGCGGTCGCTCGCAGCGGCGGTACAAGGGCGTCGTCGGACGATCGCCTCGCCTGATTCCGATCAACGCGTGGCGGCCCGACGGAGGCGATCCGCGATCGCATCGGCGAGCGGACTCTTCTTTGGCCACGTGCACAAGATGGCGTCGGTCCCGGCGGCATCGAGCCGACGTAACGCGGCGTAGAGCGCGTGGGCAAAGGGCTCCCCGGGAAGTGCTGTGGCCACCGGCAAGCTCGGCCGGAGGGCGGTGATGCGCGCGGCGAGCTCGGCGTCATCCGTCAGCACCGCGATGTGGGCTCCATCCGCAGCGCGGGCGAGGATCTCATCCGGGCCGAGGATCTCCACCGGCGTGCGAGGCGCGTAGTGCGAGCGCAGCATGCCTGGAGCGCGCACGGCATCGGCCGGTCCCTCGGCGACCTCAATGCCTGCGATCGCGGAGATCGTCGCGGCCGCGATTCCGCCCGGTCGAAGGATCCGCGGCTGCGCCGGATCGCGAACGTCGACGATCGTCGACTCGAGCCCGACCCGGCACGACCCGCCCTCGAGCACTAGGTCGACATCGTCTCCAAGATCGACACGCACGTGCTCGGCGGTTGTGGGGCTGATCGAACCGAATCGATTGGCCGACGGCGCCGCGATGATGCTACCGAAGCGCTCGAGCAGGGCGATCGTGCGGGGGTGATCGGGTACGCGGATGCCCACGCTATCGAGCCCGCCCGTGACCACGTCGGGGATCCGCGGATCTCGGTGCAGCACCAAGGTCAGCGGGCCGGGCCAAAGCGCCGCCGCCAAACGTTCGGCGATCGCCGGGATGCGCACGGCCCAGCGGCCGAGCTCGTCGCTCGGCGCCATGTGGACGATGACAGGGTGGTCGGCCGGGCGGCCCTTGACGGCGAACATCCGGCGGACGGCGGCGACGTTGAGGCAATCCACACCCAGCCCGTAGACCGTCTCCGTGGGCACTGCCACGAGGCCGCCACGGTGAAGGATCGCACGCGCCTGCTCGAGTTCGTCGTCGGCCACGGCCGAGCCGGACTCTGACCCAAGCTCGCGTTCAGATCCACCGGGGGGGCGGCGGTTTCATCCGGCTTGCCCGGCAGCCTCACGCCCCGGCGCCGGCCGGCCCATGGACGGCGGCGCGACCGCGGTGGTAACAGACTCCGCCGCCCCGCGGCTGGAGCGCCCGATGAATCCGCGAGTCGAGATCCCCAGTGGCAAGGTCTTCGTCACAGGTGGCACCGGCCACGTCGGTGCCAACCTGGTCCGACGCCTGCTGGCCGACGGCCAAGACGTCCGTTGTCTCGTCGAACCCGGCGGCGATCGGCGGGCCTTCGAGGGGCTCGAAGTGGAATTGGTCGAGGGCGACATCCGCGACCTGGACACGATGACCAAAGTGATCCGCGGTTGCACGCGCGTCTACCATGTGGCCGCCAAGATCTCGATTCTCAGCCCGAGTGCCAATGAGTACAAGGACATCTTCGGGATCAACGTGATCGGTACGCGCAACGTGATGCGTGCGGCGTTGCAGTGTGGCGTCGCGCGTGCGGTGCTAACCGGGTCGTTCTCCGCGGTCGGCTACGATCCGGACGATCCGAGCAAGGCCTCCACCGATGACATGCCGCACTGGCCGTTCGACTCCGCGGTGCTCCCATACGCACGCAGCAAAGCCCTGGCGGAGCACGAGATGCTCAAAGTCGTCGCGGACGGGCTCGACGCCGTGATCGCGACGTCCTGCTCGTGCATCGGGCCGTGGGACTACATTCCGTCGCGCATGGGCCGGACCATGTGCGACTTCAGCCGCGGCAAGGTCCGCGCCTACGTGCCCGGCGGCTTCGAGTTCGTCGCGGGGCCCGACGTCGCCGACGGCCACGTTAGGGCGATGGAGTACGGACGCAAGGGGCACAAGTACGTGTTCGCAACCGCGTTCCACACGCTCGGCGATCTGCTTGAGTTCTGGCGTGAGGCCGTCGGACCGCGCAGCCGACCGATGCGGATCCCGGCGCGGTTGATGTCCGCCGTGTCGAGCGTCTACTCCGGGGCTCTCTCGCGGTTCTTCCCCAACGTGCCGCAGCGTCTTACGCCCGGCTCGATCAAGATCCTCACGATGCAGCGGCACGCGGACACCAGCAAGGCGAGGACCGAACTCGGTTGGATGCCCACCGACATTCGCTCGGCCGTTATGGAAGCGTACGAATTTTTCGCGCAGGCGGGGATGGTCGACCGCGACGCGCTCGTGGCCGTCCCGGGCAGCGCGGCCGCCGAGTAGCGGTGGAAGGCCCACGCGGCCGGCGCCGGCCGCCGTAAGACGAGGCGCCAGTCGACAGCCGCCTGCGAACATGTGCGGTTCGCCCCGCGCCAGCTGGCGTGTCCACGCAGATCCGCGTAGCCCTCGCGGAAACCCGCTGCACTCTCGTCGACGCCTGAGCGACGATGTGTCTGACGTGCTGCCCTCGCTCGCCCTGGCGTTCATCTCGATCGGTGTGACTGCTCCCGAAGGGCGCGCGGTCCATCCTGGTGGCGACTGCGGACTCGGAGCTGAGGTCGACGTGCAGCCCCATGAGCCCGTCATCGATTGCACCCAGTCGGCGGACGTTGGTTACGTCGACGGTGTCCCGTTCGAGATCACGGTTGTCCATATCGACGGCAAGCCAGTCGAGAGGGACACTGCCGACGCCTACGGGGTCATGCGCGAGGCCGCTGCGGCGGATGGCGTGGACCTGCACGTCATCAGCGGCTTTCGCACGATGGCGGAGCAGGAGTACCTGTATATGTGCTACCGGTGCGACTGCTGCAATAGTGGCAATGTTGCCGCGCCGCCCGGCTATAGCAATCATCAGAGCGGCCACGCGCTCGACCTCAACACCAGCGCGGCGGGTGTATACGCCTGGCTGGCCGCCCACGGTGCGCAATATGGGTTCGAGGAGACCGTGCCCAGCGAGGATTGGCACTGGGAGTGGTGGGGCGGCGGACCCGGCGGTGGCATCTGCGATGTCGCGACGCCTCCGCAGGGTGCCGTGGACGCAGCCACGTGCGAGGAGATCCATGGCTGGGCGCAGGATCTCGATGTCGCCGAGCAATCGATCTTTGTCGACATCGTCTTTGACGGCGCGCTGGGGGATCCGCAGGCGACCTCGGTCCGCGTACTCGCGGATCTGGTCCGCGACGATCTGTGTGAGGCGCTCGGTTCGTGCGCCCATGGTTTTTCGTTGCCGTTCCCGCGCGGGTTCGCCGATGGTCGCGATCACAGCGTTCGCGCGTTCGCGATCGACGATGCCGGCGCCGAAAACGCAGAGTTGGCGATCTCGGTCGCGTCGGTGAACTGTTTGCCTCCGGAGCTCCCGGACGGTGTGCGGCGGCGGGTCCCCGATGCCGCGGCGTTCGAGCGTT
The DNA here is from genome assembly GCA_902826865.1 of uncultured Myxococcales bacterium. Taxonomy (GTDB): domain Bacteria; phylum Myxococcota_A; class Polyangia; order Nannocystales; family Nannocystaceae; genus Xiheibacterium. Next base: position 17,106 of record CADEGN010000019.1, on the reverse strand, counting down.
GGCGTTTCTCGGCGCTTTGGGATGTCGCGCACGTCGACGAAGCTACGTTGGTGGGCGTGCCCGAGGGCGTCGAGCTCGGCGCGGCACCCGTACTGCTACGCACGGTCACAGCTCCCGAACTGTGGCTTGTCGATCAGGGGCGTCGTCGCCTGGTTGCGCCGGATGCCGTGGCCAAGTGGCGCTTCGACCCGAGCACGGCAACGATCGTCGACGAGGATGAGCTGGTCGAGCTGGGGCAGGGCTCGGCGTTGGAGGGGCCGCCGTTCCTCGTCCGCGGCAGCACTGAGGGCATCTGGTTGATCGATGATCCGCAGGCGGACGACGGAGCGGACGGGCACGGCAGCAGCGACGATGGCAGCTCCGGCGGCGGCTCGAGTGACGATGCAATGTCGGAGGGTGGAATGCTGGACGCCGATGATGCGCAAAGCGACGGGGCGTGCAGGTGCACGGCCCCGTCGGGCGGCGGATCGCCGGTCGGGTTTGCGTGGATCCTCCCGCTACTGGGTGCGCGTCGGCGCGCGCGGTGAGCAGCGCAGGGAAGGTCTGCGCTGACTCGGCGCGGACGCGAGCGCGTGATCAGGTTGCAGCAGCGCGCGCTTCTTCAGCGATAAACCGCGCAGCTCGCCACCCCACCAGCATACTGGGTGCGTTGAGCGCCGATACGGGCGTGAACGGGATCGTCGACGCGTCGGCGATGCGTACGCCCGTGACCCCGCGAAGGCGCAGGCGCGGGTCGCACGGTGCGTGGGCGCTGGTGCCCATCCGCACCGTGCCAGCGAAGTGGTAGGTGGTGATCGCGTTGCCGGCCACCCAACGCGCGACGGCTTCATCGCTGCGATTCCATGGCCCGGGCTGGAGCTCTCGGCTGCGCCACGCCCCCAGTCCGCCGGACTGCGAGATCCGTCGCGCCATGCGCACGCCCTCAACCATGGTCTGCATATCGGCCGGATCGGAGAAGTACGCCGGGTCGATGATCCCCGGCACCTTCACGTCCGCCGACGCCAACCGGACGCTGCCGCGACTGCGCGGCTTGCCGAGGATGACGACGATGCCGTAGAGGTGATCGACGATCCGGTTCACGGTGTCGAACCCGAACGCGACGTCGAGTCCCGAGCGGATCGCCGCCTTGAGGGGGCCGTCGTACATTCGCTCGGGCAGCACTTTGCCGGGCAAAACGCGCTGCATCGCCTGCTTCATCGCCGACGGCGCGGGCCAATACACGTAACAGGTGTCGCTTTGGCCGGGCGGGAGATCGGCCCCGGCGAGCGTGCGGTAGAAGCTGTACAGCTGCGGATACTGGCAATCGACGAGGCCGCGCGAGACGAAGAACAGCGGCACGTTGGGATGATCGTGGAGATTCTGACCGACCGCAGGTAGATCGTGAACGACTTGGATCCCGGCCGCGCGCAAACCCTGAGACGGACCGACGCCGGAGAGCATGAGGAGCCTTGGGGTCTCGAGCGCGCCCGCGGCCATGACGACCTCGCGCCCCACGTCGACTCGGGCAAGGCGCCCTTGGTGCTCGTACTCGACCGCAACCGCGCGCTTGTCCGTGTCGAATACGATGCGATGGACCCGCGCGTCGGTTGCAATGCGGAGGTTATCGCGCGGCCCCGCGTCGCGAACGAATGCGACGTATGAATTTCGCCGCTCGCCCCCTTCGTAGTTCATCCACTCGTAGCCGACGACGTTCGACAAGTCGCCGTCGTTGAGGTCTTCGCGGCGCTCAAACCCGCATGCGACAGCGGCCGAAATGCACGCCTCGGTCCAGCGCGTCGGCGGTCGCCGGCGCGGTCGCAGCCCCGCTTCAATGCCCTCGAAGTCGGGCACGACGTCGTTCCAGCGCCAGCCCTCTGGCCACTCGTCGTAGTCGAACTTCGACCCGCGCGTATAGACCATACCGTTGACCGACGCGCTCCCGCCGACGACGGCGCCACTGCCGACAAAGATCCGCTGATCGCCGGCGTGGCGCTGCGGAACGGTGAAGCGCTCCCACATCACGGCGTCGTTCGCGAACGCGTACTTGTAGCCGTCGGCCGACAACGTCTCGGGGTGGGCTTCGGCGGCCGGACCGGTCTCGAGCACGAGCACGCGGTTGCTCGCGCTATCGGCCAACTTGCCGGCCGCAACACAACCGGCCGAGCCGCCGCCGATCACAACGTAGTCAAACGCTTCGGTCACGACCGCCTCGACAGACGCTCGCCGATCGAGCGTGCCCAGCCCACGACCCCGGCAAGCTTACGCCCCGGACCGCGTCCGTATACGAGACGCAACGTGGCACCGATGCCATCAAACGTCTGCTCCGTGATCGGAAACAGCTTGTTGGCGAAGTGCAGCGGCAGGCGATCATCGAGGACGGCTTTCACGTTGCAAAACGAGCGCAGTCCATCGCGGCCGTTCATCCGTCCGAAGCCGGACTGTTTGACCCCACCGAACGTGAGATCCTGGGCCATGTACGTCATGCCACCAAAATCGTTGATCGCGGTCATGCCCGCCTGGAGGCGATCGGCGATGCACCGGGCGCGGGCGTGATCGCGGCTGAACACGGAGGAGGACAATCCAAAGCCGGTGCCATTCGCCACCGCGACCGCCTCGTGATCGTCGCGCACGCGGCAGAGCAGCATCACCGGGCCGAACACCTCCTCGCGCATGATCTCCATATCTGGCGTGACGTTGGCGAGAACCGTCGGGGCGAAGAAGTCGCCTTCGCCGGTGAGCACGCGCCGGCCCCCGGCGAGCACCCGTGCGCCCTGGGCGATCGCCTTTTGTACGAGGCGCTCGACGATCTCGATCTGCAAAGGTGTGACCATCGCGCCCACGTCGACGGCGCTGCGCTTGGGGTCGCCCTGACGCAGCGCGCGAGCGAGCTCGCCGACGCGATCGGCAAACCGGTCGTAGACGGCGTCCTGCACGAGCAGACGCTCAGAAGCGACGCAGTTTTGACCGGCATTGATGAAGCACCCGGCCATCGCCGCGTGCGCGGCTTGCTCGAGATCCGCGTCATCACAGACGATGAATGGATCCTTGCCACCGAGTTCGAGCACCACGGGGATGAGGGCCTTGGCCGCAGCCTCGAGCACCCGTTGGCCATTGTGAACCGATCCGATGAACACCAGGGAGTCGATTCCACCGGCGATCAGCGCTTGACCAGTCTCGCCATAGCCCTGGACCAATCCGACCAGATCAGGCGACTGCCCCTCGGCCATGAGCGCCGCCCGAGCGATCTCGACGATCCGCCCGGAAGACCAGGCTACCCACTCCGACGGCTTGACCACGACCGCGTTGCCAGCCATCAGCGCCGGCACCAGGGGATTCATGATGTTCTGCAGCGGGTAGTTCCACGGGATGATCGCGCCTACGACCCCGAGCGGGTGATACTCGAGGCGCGCGCGCTTGTGCATGAGGAGGCCCGACGAAACTCGCTCCGGACGGAGGTGCTTTTCGCCGTTCGCGACGGTCCAGCGCAGTTTCTCAAGCACCGGCCAGATCTCGCCCATCAGCGCGTTCTCGCGGGTCTTGCCCGCGTCACGCACGACGACGTCGACGAGTTCGTCCATGTGATCCACGAGGTGGTCAGCGATGCGGCGCAGCACCGCGCGCCGGCGGGCGAAGTCGGTCTCGCGCCAACCGATCTGGGCCGCCTTGGCCCTGGCGATCACCTCGTGCACGCGCTCGGGGGGGTCGATCGCGACCGCGCCCAAGAGCTCCCGCGTCGCCGGATCGAAGCAGCGGATTTGGCGGGTGTCGGCTCGCATTTCGACGACTGTGTTCATCGGGTCAGCTCTCCTGCGGCGACGAGGTGCTCGCGGCGTGCTGGTTTACGGTTGGCGAGATACTCCTCCCATTTGCGAATGGTGAGGTCCTGGAACGCGCGAACGACCGGCGACAGTTCGGGAGCCGGGCGGTCCCAGTGGTGTTCCCAGCCTTCCTGCTCGTGGCGCAGCACCCAGACGTCTTGGCCGAGGAGCGGCTGCAGCGTCATGTAGCGCTGGGCCTTCATCATCGCCGAGACGAGGCGATACGGCAGCTTGGCGCCGAGAAACGGCAGGCGGATGATGTCGGGGCGGACGTAGAAGATGAAGATGTGGCGGTTGTGGCTGTCGTCCTGCGGCAGCGTGAACAGAAAGTGCTTGATCCGATCGTCGGTGTTCGACCAGTGATACGGGTAGTCGAAACACGCCAACATGTGATCGCAGTCGGAGGCGCTGCGATCGATAAACAGGTTCTGCAGCCGGCCGGCGGCGATCTTCGACTTGTACTCGATCTCGACCCGATCCCCCACCTCTTCGCAGCGCAAGACCTCGGTGCCTTCGAACGGTTTGAACTTGCGGTGAAGAAAACCGTGCGTGAAGTCCGAGACGTTCTCGAGCAGCATCGAGTGGTGGCCGACGCAATCGAATAGGACGATCGCGTGGGGCCACGGGCGCGGTCCTTCGAGCTCGGGGATGCTCGGGATGTCGCGCACCGTTGCAAGCTCAGGGTCGCCGGGAAACACAAACACCAGGCCGTAGCGCTCCTTGACGGGAACGGTGGCGATGCGGATGTTGGGCTCGCGGTGGCCGAAGAGGTCGTGCGGGATGTGGGCCTTGCCGTCGCCGTCGTAGGCCCAGCCATGGTACGGACAGACCAACCTGCAGCCCTCGACCGCGCCCTCGGTGAGCTTGAGATGACGATGGGCGCAGCGGTTCTCGAGTCCGCGCACGATCCCGTCATGGCCGCGGAAGACCGCCATCTTGCGGCCAAGGAAAGAAGCCTCGATCCGGTCGCCCTTGCGCAGCGAAGACGAGCGCTCGACTGCGTACCAGTGATTCGGATCCAGGCCTGCTGCGCGCGCCTTCTGGCGGCGGTTCTTGGCTTGCTCGAAGGTGGGTGGCGGTCCGGGGGCGTGGTCGCTGAGCTCGTTCATCGTCAGGCATTCCCGCAGGCCTGCGGCGTTGCCGCAGAATGGCGATTCTGATCCGGTAAAGTGGTATTCTGGCCGCGAGAGCCGTGTCAAGCACCGTCCAAGACGAGTCGAGCAACCCCCGCGAGCGTCTGATCCAGGCCCGTCGGGCGCTGGTCCGCGGGAGCATCGGCGGGGCCGCGCTCCGCGAGTTTGCGGACTTCGGCTACGAGAACGCGAAGGTCAACGACATCGCGAAGCGAGCCGGCGTGTCGCTCGCCGCCTTCTATGCCGCATTCCCGAGCAAGTGGGAGGTCTTCCGCGCGCTGCACTCGGAGATGCTCGATGCCCTTCTGCGCGAGGTGGGCGAGCGAGTGATCGCGGCCCATGACGCGTTTGATCGCCTCCGGTTCGGGCTCGAGGGTTACCTGCGGTTTCACATCCAGCACCCCGACTTCCTGCGCGTCCAGCTGCGCGAGCGTGTGCCCTGGGGAACCACCGACGAGCTACGCACGCCGGAGCAGACGCGGGCGTGGGAGACCGGCTTGGTGATGTTGACCGCGGCGTTTCGTCAGGCCATGGACGACGGCTTGCTGGTCGAGGACGACGCGGAACTGTGCGCGCGTACGGCCACCGCTATGGGCCAGGTGCGCCTGGCGGTGTGGATCAGCAACCACATGCGCGAATCAGCCGATGCGGTCGCGGACTCCGCCAATCGTCAGATCGTCCGCACATTCGCTCGCCCCGAGCGGGTGATCGAGCTCCTCGTGCGGCTCGATCGCTGACGTCGTGGGCGATCACGGGTCGTTGGCGGCGACCGGCTCGGTCGCCACGAGGTCGATGCCGACCTTCTTGGTCCACCACAGCAGGCCCACGAGCAGTTGGCGCTTGTCGGACACGAACGACGGCTTCTTGCCTTCAAAGGCATGGCCGACGAACTGGAAGGTCCAACCGACGCCAAACATCGCCGCGGCAAGCGGCAGTCCGACGATCGATAGTCCCACCGGCACCGATGCGGCGATGAGCGGGATGCCGATCGTGTGACAGAGTTGGTTCGTGGGGTGCTGGTGATCGGCACCGTAGCGCTGCATGAGCGCGGACCACTCGCGGTTGAGCTTGAGCATCGGCATGGCGGCGCGCCCAGATGGGTCAGGATGGGCCAGAAGGACGGCCAAATGGGTGTGCGAGATGGGTGGCGGAACCTAGCAGCAAGCATGGCGCGAAGTCGCAGGGGCGTCGAGCCTCTTCCCCGCGCGCCGCAGGGATCGCCGTCGGGCGAGGCCGGGTGCGGCGTTTGACACCGGCGTGCCGCCGCCACTACCGTGACCGCTGCGAACCGCCTCGCGCGGGCGCGGAGGCACGGTATGTCGCGGGGTCGACTCACGGACTTCATCGGTGGCGCCTGGGTGCAGTCGTCGGCCACGGAGGTTCATCCGGTGGCGAATCCGGCCACCGGCGAACCGCTGTGCGAGACTCCGCTTGGCGCGGCTGGTGAGGTTGAGCGCGCGGTCTCGGCGGCAACCGCCGCGTTTGGCAGCTGGCGCGCTGTGCCGGCGCTCGACCGCGCGCGCGTCTTGTTCCGCTTCAAGGCGCTGCTCGACGACCACAAAGACGAGCTCGCCCGCCTCGTCACGCTCGAGCACGGCAAGACGGTGCCTGAGAGCGCCGGCGAGGTGCGCCGTGGGATCGAGAACGTCGAGCACGCCTGCGGGATCCCGAGCCTGATGTTCGGCGACATGCTCGAAGACGTGGCCCGCGGGATCGATTGCGAATCGGTGCGCCAGCCGATCGGCGTGTTCGCCGGGATCTCACCCTTTAACTTCCCGGCCATGATCCCGCTTTGGTTTTGGCCCTACGCGGTCGCGACCGGCAACACCTTCGTGCTCAAGCCATCGGAGCAGGTGCCACTGGCGCAGCGGCGGATCACCGAGTTAGCCGCCGAAGCTGGCTTGCCGGCCGGCGTGCTCAACCTCGTCAACGGCGGACGCGCGTGCGCCGAGGCGTTGTGCGATCATCCCGGGATCGCAGGAATCTCGTTTGTCGGATCCACGCCGGTCGCCAAGGCGATCTATGCCCGGGCCAGTGCGGCAGGCAAGCGCGTGCAAGCCCTCGGCGGGGCCAAGAACCACATCCTCGTGATGCCCGACGCCGACCTGGCGATGGCCTGCGAGATCGCGACCGAGAGCGTGTTCGGGTGCGCGGGGCAACGCTGTCTCGCGGGGAGCGTCGTCGTCGGGATCGGCAGCGCCTACGAGCGGCTCGCCGATGCACTGGTACGCGCGGCGAAGGCCCTGGTGATCGGCGATGGTGGCGATGCCCGCACCGTCATGGGGCCGCTCGTATCCGCCCGCCAACGCGAGCGCGTGATCGCCTACATCGACCAGGCGATCACCCAGGGCGCGGTGCCGCTGATCGATGGCCGCGCGGTGGGGGTGCCCAGCCTTCCGCGTGGGCACTTCCTCGGGCCGACGATTTTCGCGGAGGTTCGCGATGAAATGACCATCGCCCGCGACGAGGTGTTTGGACCGGTGATGATCCTTCGCCGGGCGGCCGATCTCGACGAGGCGATTGCGATGGTCCGGCGGAGCGAATACGCGAACGCTTGCTCGATCGTCACCCAGAGCGGCGCGGCGGCCCGCAAGTTCCGCCATGAGGTCGGCGTCAGCATGCTCGGCGTGAACATCGGAGTTGCCGCGCCGATGGCGTTTTTTCCGTTTGGCGGGCACAAGAGCAGTTTCTTCGGCGACCTCAAGGCGCATGGCGCCGATGCGATCCGGTTTTTCACCGATGCGAAGGTCGTGATTTCGCGCTGGTGAGCGGCGGCCCGAAGGCGGACACGCCGTGGCCGCGGAGCGGCCGGGCCGTTACGAACGCGACATGGGACTGCCCGTGCCGGCCGAGCCGGCGGCCGACGACGCCGCGTTGTGGGACGCCTATCACACGCTCCTCCTGGGACCCGATACGGAGCGGCTGCGCAAGCTGCTCGTTCGCCACGAGCTCTTTCGCATGAGCCTCGATGTGCCCGGCGATATCGTCGAGTGCGGCGTGTTCAAAGGGGCGGGGCTCTTAACGTGGCTCAAGTTCCTCACGATCCATGCTCCCGGATCGGCCAAGCGCGTGATCGGCTTCGACACCTTCGACGCGTTTGCTGCCCCCAGCAGCGCCGGAGATGTTGCGGTGGTTCAGGCCTTCGTGCGCGAAACCGGTCATGGTGGCACTTCGGTTGATGACCTGTTCGCCGCCATCGACGCCGCCGGCATCGGGCGCGACCGGTGTGCCCTCGTGCCCGGCGACGTTCGCCGAACCACGGCGATCTACGCCAGCGACAGCCCCGGCTTTCGCATTTCGCTCTTGCACATGGATCTCGATCTCGGCGAGCCCACGTACCATGCGCTCAAAGCCCTGTGGCCACGCGTTACACCCGGCGGCGTGGTCGTCTTCGACGAGTACGCGATTGGGCGCTGGAGCGAGAGCGACGGCGTCGATCGCTTCTTCGCCGACAAGCGCGTCCGAATGCGAAGCCTGCCCCACGCACGAACGCCGACGGCGTACGTGATCAAAGAGTGATTCACGTACGCCGGCCGCCGCAACGGATGACCTACGAGCGGTCGAACTGCGCCGCCTCGGTGGAGGCTTCCATAGCCAGCGTCGAGGCTTGGCCGCCCGAGACGATCTTCGACACCTCGTCGAAGTAACCCGTGCCCACCTCGCGCTGGTGGCGGGTGGCGGTGTACCCAGACGCCTCCGCCGCGAACTCAGCCTGCTGGAGCTCGCTGTAGGCGGTCATGCCGGACGCGGCATAGGCTCGGGCGAGCTCGTACATCCCGAAGTTGAGCGAATGGAAGCCGGCGAGCGTGACGAATTGGAACTTGTAGCCCATCGCCCCGAGCTCCCGTTGGAACTTTGCGATGGTCGCGTCGTCGAGGTTCTTCTTCCAGTTGAATGATGGTGAGCAGTTGTACGCCATCATCTTGTCGGGGAACTGAGCGCGGACACCCTCGGCGAACTGCTTGGCCTCGCGTAGGTCCGGCGTGGACGTTTCGCACCACAGCAAGTCGGCGTGGGGCGCGTAGGCACGGGCGCGAGCGATCGCCATCTCGACGCCCCCCTTGATCTGAAAGAAACCCTCGGCCGTGCGTTCGCCGGTGATGAACGGGCGATCGCGCTCGTCGATGTCCGCGGTGAGTAGGCGAGCGGCGTCGGCATCGGTGCGGGCGACGATGATGCTCGGCACACCCTCGACATCGGCGGCCAAGCGAGCCGCGATCAGCGAGCGGACGAACTGGCTGCCGGGCACCAGCACTTTGCCCCCGAGGTGGCCGCACTTCTTCTCCGACGAGAGCTGGTCTTCGAAGTGAACCGCGGCCGCCCCGGCTTCGATCATGCCTTTCATGATCTCGTAGGCATTGAGCGGACCACCGAAGCCGGCCTCGGCATCGGCGACGATCGGCGCAAACCAGTTGCGCTTGACGCCGCCCTCGCTGCTCTCGATCTGATCCGCGCGATGCAACGCGGCGTTGATCCGGCGGACCAGGTTGGGCACGCTGTTGGCCGGGTACAGGCTCTGATCGGGATAGGTGGCGCCGGCGAGGTTGGCGTCGGCGGCGACCTGCCAGCCACTGACGTAGATCGCCTCGAGCCCGGCGCGGACCTGCTGCACGGCTTGGCCGCCGGTGAGCGCGCCGAGCCCGGCGACGAAGGGCTTGCGGTGGAGCATCTCCCAGAGGCGCTCCGAACCAAGTCGCGCGAGCGTGTGCTCAACGACGACGCTGCCGCGCAGGCGCATGACGTCATCGGCGCTATAGGGGCGCGTGATGTTCTTCCAACGCGCGTCGGTGAAGGTCAGCGCGGATGTCGTTTTCGGGGTCTGCATTCTCGGGCTCCAGGTGCGCGCGGGATGCCCCGCGCCAGGTGGGGTCAAGCGGCGCCGGCTGGCCGCGAAAGGATGTGTTCGTAGGCCGGCAGGGTGAGAAAGTCAGCGAGCACCGTGTCGGTGGAGATCGATTCGAACAGGGTGCGGGCGAGGCTGAAACGACCGGACGCAAATCGGGGCTCGCCGATCTCGCCGCGAATACGGGCGAGTTCTTCGTCGATCACGCGCGTGAGCAGGCTCGCGGACATCTTGGTCGCGCCATCGAGGGTCGCGCCGTGGCGGATCCACTGCCAGACCTGCGCACGTGAGATCTCTGCGGTGGCCGCATCCTCCATAAGGTCGTACAGCGGAACGCAACCGTTGCCCTGCAACCACGCCTCAAGGTACTGGATACCCACACGAACATTGTGGCGCAGGCCGGCCTCGGTTCGGGTGCCAACGGGAACCTCCAGAAGCGCCGCTGCACTGGCGACGACATCATCGCGGCGCACCTGGATCTGGTTTGCCCGGGGCATTTTGGCGTCGAACACCTCGCGGGCGAGCGGGATGAGGCCGGGGTGAGCGACCCACGTGCCGTCGTGTCCTGCGGCGACCTCGCGCTCCTTGTCCGCACGGACCTTGGCCATCGCTGCGGCGTTGGCCGCCGCGTCGCCCTTGATCGGGATCTGCGCGGCCATTCCGCCCATGGCATGGATCCCCCGGCGATGGCAGGTCTTGATCACCAAGCTGGTGTAGGCGGCCATGCACGGCTGCACCATCGTCACTTGGCTGCGATCGGGGAGCAGCGCCTTGGGATCGGCCCGGCGGGTCTTGATAAACGAGAAGATGTAGTCCCACCGGCCGCAATTGAGCCCGGCGGAGTGCTCGCGCAGCTCGTAGAGGATCTCGTCCATTTCAAACGCCGCCGGCAAGGTCTCGATCAGCACGGTGGCGCGGATCGTGCCTCGTGCGATCCCTAGGGTGGCCTGCGCCCACAGAAACACCTCGTTCCACCAGCGCGCCTCGAGGTGGCTCTGTAGCTTAGGGAGGTAGAAGTACGGGCCGCTGCCGCGGGCAACGAGCTCTTTGGCGTTGTGAAAGAGGAACAGGCCGAAGTCCACGAGGCAGCCGGGGACCGCCTGGCCGCCCTGCTCGAGATGACGCTCAGGCAGATGGAGCCCGCGCGGCCGCACGAGCAGGGTCGCCAACGGCCCCTCGTCAGGACTGCGGAGGCGATACGCTTTGCCGCGCTCGACGTCATCCCAAGTCAAGCTTCGGCGCACGGCAGCGATGAGGTTGCGCTGCCCCCCCATCATATTGGTCCACGTCGGAGCGCTCGCGTCTTCGAAGTCGGCCATGAACACCGCAGCGCCCGAGTTGAGGGCGTTGATGGTCATCTTGGCGTCGACCGGTCCGGTGATCTCGACGCGGCGATCGGCGAGGTCGGCGGGGATCGGCGCACACCGCCAATCGGCGGCACGCACCTCGGCGGTCTCCGGCAAAAAGTCGAGTGGTGCCCCGTCGTCCCATGCCGCTTGTCGCTCGCGACGGCGCTCGAGCAACGCCGCGCGCCCGGGTGCGAAGCGATGGATCAGCTCGCCCAGGAACGCGAGGGCGGCGGGCGTGAGCACGTCGCCAAACGGCTCGGCTGAGGCGGTGATGACAAGGGCTGGCGCTGCGCTGGACACAGGCGGCAGTTTGCCCCGGACCGCGTCGTCTGGGGCCGGCAAATTCCTTCTGACGGCGGGCGCGCTGCCAACCTGACCAAGCGCGAGCCGCGAACATCGCGGGGCCGGGCCGTGCTACAAACCGAAACTGCGCATGCTCCTCGCGACCCGATGGCTTGGCCTCGTGGCAGCGTTGCCGCTCGCCATCGGCGGCTGCCGCAAGACGTACCCCGCGTGTCGCCAGGACGGGGATTGCAAGGCCGAGCTGGCCGAACGCTGCGTGGACGGCAGCTGCCAGAATTGCAAGGTTGACGGCGACTGCGCTGGCAAGCCCACCATCGGTGGCGCGGCCCTTGTATGCCGCGATTTTCGCTGCGTCGCCCCTGGCGAGTTGGCGGCCGCCGCGTCGTCGACCCACAGCGACGAGCACGGCCCGTGTGCCCAGCGGAGCGACTGTATCGGCGGACTCGCGTGCAAGTCGGGCACCTGCGAGCAGTGCACCACGGATAGCGATTGCGGCACCGGTCCGTGCAACGCCGACACCGGTCGGTGTAGCCCGATCAACTCATGCACCACCGACGATCAGTGCTCGATGGACGAGATCTGTGACGGTGGGATGTGCATTTTCTCGGGCGACATCGGCGACGACGATGGCGGTCCGTGCGGGCTTCCGGCCGTGTACTTCGCGTTCGACAGCGATGTCCTCACACCCAAGACCCAAGCCGACCTCAAGGCGGCCGCTGCCTGCATCGCCGAGCAAGGCGTCGTCGTCCTGCTCGAGGCGCACGCAGACAACCGCGGCACCGAGGAGTACAACATCTTGCTCACGGAGCGCCGCGGCAACGAGGTGAAGACCCTCCTCGTGCAAGAAGGTGTGGCGCCGGAGCGCATGCAGGTGATCGCCAAGGGCAGCCTCGAGGCGGTCGCCGTCGACGAGGGTGCCCGCAGCCGCGAACGCCGGGTTCAGTTCATCTGGCGCTGACGGCTCGAACGCGGCACGTCGCACTCAGTCGGCCAGGAGCGCTTTGAGCTCGGTGAAGGCGAGGTCCTTCTCGGCGACCTTCGTCTTCTGGATCGCGCTCTTGAGCACGGCGTCCCATTGCTTCTCGGGTAGGTCGTTTTTCATGTTGAGCAGGAGCTCGAACACGTCTTCGTCGTCGCGCGTGTTGTAGATCTGAACCTCGTCGTACTGCAGAAGCGCCACGAGGTTCTTCACGTAGTCGCTGACCGACGTCCCGACTGGCGCCTCCCCGTCCTTGCGGTCGTGGGCCTTGGCGTGTTTCTCGCGCCGCTTCAGCTCGCGCTCGATGCGTTCCTGGTCGGTGCGTTTCATCGGAGATCCTTCGTGCGGCCGGGGCACACCCGGAACGGCGTCCCGGGCGGCGGGGGCGCCCAGGGTGTTCCCTGGGGGGCGCCGGTTGGTAGCACACCCCTGCGTCGGATCCCAAGCCCCTCGCTCCCGGTTCGTGCCGCCGGGCCCCGATCTTGGCAAGCCCTCGGGGCAAACAGGCGCGCGTGCGATCGCGGAACTTCGCCTTCCCATGGGCGAATACGGCCGTTGGCGCTGTCCGCGGTCCCCGCGGGCACGAAACTGCGGCACCTCACTTCCGCGCCCGCGGACCCGCCCCCCGCCGGCCGGGATCACTCTTCGGCGAGCACAAGGACGTCGATATACGTCCGCATTTCGCCGGGCTCGACGTCGATCCCCTGGGTGGTGAACACGATGTCGCTGTCCTCGATGCTGAGCGCCTCGTAGTTAACGGTCTTGCCGATCTGCTCGGCGAGATCGTCCCTGAAACGACTGATCAGATCCTTGTTCTGGTCGACCAGCTCCTGCTCCTCGAGGGCTGCCGCGCCGCTGCCCTTGCCCTCGATGAGGGTGGCCTCGCCGGGGGTGACGACGATCTTCTGGAAGGCCATGTCGGTAGCCAGGCCCATCGGCATCTCCGCTCTCACGTAGCCGCAGTAGCCGTCGGCCACCCGCCACACGTCGAAGGTGGTCAGAAGGCGCTCTTCGCCCTGGGCATCGGCCGCGATGTCGTCGAGGGTAATACCGTAGATCCCGCCCGGATCGGGCTTGCCGTTCTCGTCGTAATGTCGGGCGATCTCGCCCTCGTCGAACATCCGCTGGGCCATGGCCGCGAACAGGCCGGGGGCCATCGACACGGTCATGACCGTGGTCGGCGGAAGCTGCAGGGAGGTGTCGACCGACACACTGGCGGGAAGCGGGAGGTTGGTGTGCATCCCGAGCACGATCTTGTCGAGCTCGGGGTAGACCTGGAGGTCGCGGGCGACGAGCTTGACGTTGCCCTTGCCGATGCTCCACGAGCCCAGGGTGAAAAGCTCGACGTCGTCGTAGTTCTCGGTGATCTGCTCCCCCATGAGGACCTTGAGCGCTCCCGAGAGCATCGTGTGCGTGTTCGAGTCGAACCCGTAGACGCTGATGAACCAATCGCCGATCGTCGCCTTGCCGTATTCGGCGACCAGCGTCGTGTTGCCCGTGGCGGCGTCGGCATCGAGCCGCAGCGGGATGTTGAGATCGACGTAGCCCGCCCCCGACGAGAGCGGCTTTTCGCCAGATGCCAGGCGAACATCGAAGTCGAGGTGGAACACCACGCAGTTCGGACAGTTGGGGACGTCCTTCAGGAGGATCTGCGGGGTGCTCGACGGTTTGATGTCGGCATCGGCGGGTCCCTGTGGGAGCACGCCGAACGGGATGCTTCCGCTAAATGGGACGCCCTCGTCGATGACGTTGGCGAGGAGCTTGCGAATGCCGGTGCTGGTCAGCTGCACCGCGACAGGGAAGGGGCCCTTGGCGGGGATGTCCGCGCGCAACGGGGGCGAGAGCTCGCTGACCCGCTTGTTGAACGTCATGTGCTGGTTTTCGCAGTCGAACGTGATGTCCTCGCCGCGACAGCCGCCGGTCCCGATCGCGACGCTCGCAATGATTCCCGCCGCGAGCCCCACGCGGGAGCCGCGCGCCGTTGCCGGTGAGAGAGCGGCCGTCGCACCGCCATTGTCGCGAGGCCAAGTGACTTGCACCCACGCATTTTGACCCCGTCGCACCGGTCATGACAAGCCAGATGCCATGGGCTTGCCGTGACGAGAGCTGCGCGCTCCGAGGCGTCGCCTTCAAAACCTCGTGTTGCGGCGTTTCACTGCGGGCTGCTAGGCTGCCCTCCATGTCTTGCCCGAGGCGCGCCTCTTGGCTGTTCGCCCTCGCCGCGACCGGCGCCTGCTTCGACTCCGACGAGAGCTTCAAGTCGGCGCAGTCGAGTACCACCACAGGGGGTGGCTCGACCGGGTTCGTGACGACGAGCACCGGGTCGACGACGGGCCTGGATTCGACCACCGTTGCCCCCGACAAGACCTGTCGCGACGCGATTCACTGCGTCCGCGACTGCGCGGCCTTCATCATCGCCCAGCTGATCCAGGATCCGAACTACGAGGCCGATCTGTCGTGCTTCCTCGATTGCGAGGAAGAACTCACCGTACCCGAGGCGACCAAACTCCTGCGCCTCGGCAACTGCTGCAGCGAACGCTGCGCCGACCTCATGGAGTGCGATCCCCCGGCCGCGTCGACCGGTGGGAGCACTGGAACCGGCACCGGCGGGGGTACGAGCACGGGCGGGGGCGGTGAAGAACCGCCGCTGCTCGATCCCTGCATCGCATGCATCTTCGCCTGCATGGATGATCCCGAGCCGCCAACCTGCGAGCAGCTGGCCAACACCTGCCAATAGGCGGATGAGCGCCCATTCGCGGCCCACCTCGGCGACGGGCGAGGTGGGCGGGCCGGTGATCGCGTTCGGTTGGCCCGGGGGCACATGCGTATCGGACCCGTCCCCATCGCCCGATTCGGCGCCCGTGGAGGACAAGGTCGGCGCCGATGGATCTGCCCGGTCGACAAGGGTGCGGTCGATGGGGACCGGTCCGAGCTCGTACCCGAGCCCCTACCGGCACCCGCATCATCACGGCCGCAAGAGCACTCGCGGTGGCGCGGCGGTGCCCGAGTGCGATAGAACCGAGCGTGATGAAGCGAACCGTCGCCGTTCTCGTCGCGGGATGCGTGCCGATGTCTTCGGCCAGCGCCGCATTGGCGAGGTCGAGCGCGGGAAGAGCCGTCGCCGTCAGAGGGCCGGCGACAGCGCCGGAATCGAGCGACGCCCCTGCGGCCCCACCGCCCGCCGCTCCGCCTTTGGTGCCCAAGGACCAGAGTGCCGAGGGCGAGCGCGACGGCGACGACGCGCCGCGGTTGCGTTCGCGCGCGGAGCTGCGGCGCCGCTCGGCGGAGCGCCGCGCAGCGGAAGGCCCCCCGACGGGGTTCCGCCGCCTGCCGTGGATCCGCCGCTGGGCGCCCCAACGCAACCTCGGCGAGATCGGCATCTTCGGCGGCGTGTTCCTGCCCGCCGATCGGCACGACCTCTACGATCCGGTGACGAAGCCACCGGAGGCACTGTGGCGCATCGGGCCCGACGTCGGGGTGCGCGGCGGCTTCTACCCGCTGCGTTCGCTCGGGGTCGAGGCCGAGTTCAACGCCATGCCCACGCGCATGCGCAGCGCCACCAACGACCCGGTCTTTGTCTACGGGTTTCAGGCCCACGTGGTCGCGCAGCTGCCGTATTACTCGGTCGTGCCATTCGTGCTGGTCGGCGGTGGCCTGCTCGGTGTGCGCTCCAACCTGCTGTTTCTCGGGCGCGACGTCGATCCGGCGGTGCACTACGGCGCCGGCGTCAAGATTGCGGTCAGCAAACTGCTCGGCTTCCGCCTTGAAGTCCGCGACATTCTCTCGGCCGTGGAGGGCCTGCAGAACAGCGGGACCTCGCATGTACAGGTACTGGCATCGCTGACGTTCACCATCGGGCGCAAGCCGCCCAAGGACCCGCCGCCTCTTCCACCGCCGGAGGATCCCGACCGCGATCGCGACGGCATCCGCAACGCCGACGACACGTGTCCAGATCTCGCGGGCGTTCCACCGCACGGTTGCCCCGACACCGACGGCGACGGGTTCCACGACAAAGTCGACGCCTGCGTCGAGGTCCCGGGCGTGGCGCCCGACGGCTGCCCGGTCAAGGACAGCGACGGCGACGGGTTCCTCGATCCCGACGACGACTGCGTGTTCGAGCCCGAGACCAAGAACAACTACAAAGACGATGATGGTTGCCCCGACGACGTGCCGCCGCCAGTGAAGAAGTTTAGCGGCACGATTGCCGGCATCGTGTTCGATTTCAAGAAGGACACGATCAAGCCGGTCTCGCGGCCGCTCCTCGACGAAGCGATCGCTACGCTCAAGGACTTCCCAGAAGTACGGGTCAACATCGTCGGCCACACCGACAATGTCGGCAGCGAGGCGTTCAATCTCGATCTGTCGCGTCGGCGCGCCGAGGCCGTCAAGAAGTACCTGGTCGACGGCGGCATCGATGTCGCGCGGATCACCACCGAAGGTCGGGGTGCGCGCAATCCAGTCGTGCCCAACGACAGCGACGCGAATCGGGCGAAGAACCGGCGCATCGATTTCGAGATCACGGCGGTCGATGGCAGCGGCGGGCAGGGAGGCACAACCCCGGCCGGGACCCCAGGCGCTACCGGCCCGGGTAACGCGGACCCGTCGCAACCCTCGGCCGCACCTGGCGATGCACCGGGTCCGAGCAGCGGGACTGCAGCCGATCCAGCCGCGAAACGCAGCGAGGATGGCGAACCGACCGACG
>CADEGN010000018.1 GCA_902826865.1 uncultured Myxococcales bacterium | reverse complement strand
GACGGTTCGCAAGGTTCGTCGGGATACAAAGCGCCCAGATGCACCAACCGCACGAGAGACCCGCCCACCGCAAGGTGCGGCGAGCCCGTGACCGTCGCTTTCGACTCTGTGGAGAGGCCGCGTACCGACCGAGCGAGGCAGTCATTGCGTCGTCAGATAACTATTGGTTGTCGTCGGACCGAGTCGGCTCGGCGCCAGATAGTCGTCGAGCAGAAAGCTACGGCCGACCGAACTCGAGGTCGCGAATGGCGTACCCGCTCCCGTCGGTCGCGCAGACGATCGCGGAAACGCCTTCCGAGACTCCCTCGCCAGAGATGGAAAAGTAGCACCAGCCAAGGTCCTGCTCTTTCCGGCCTTCCCACTCGAACGAATGGGTTTGCAGGGCGATCGTGAGATCTTCTGTACCGCGTTTCCCGACAAGCGCCTGCCATTCGCGTTTGAGAACCTGACCGGAGAGCCTCTTGTCGATCTCCGGGTGAACGTACTTGGTCGCCTCCGCTGCTTTGCCCGACGCAAGTGCGCGCAAGAACTCCGCCACGTACATGCAGAACGGCGGGTCATCAAAGTCGCCAGCATCCGTTCCGCGGTAGTCGACCGGATGGTTCTTGCGGCCGCGATACTTGGCGATTTGCTTCCTCGCCAACTCCGCGGTCGCATCCAGCTTCGCGTTTGGCCCCTCCGCGTCGAAGTGCCAGCGAATGATGATCTCTTCGTACCACCGCACCGCTTCCTCGAACTGGCCGAGGGCGACCAGCGCATTGCATTTCCAGTTCGCGATGGTCGCGCAGTTGGGGTCATTTGGCTTTCGCAGCAAGAGGTCCATGTCGTAGAACGCGATTGCCGCTCCCATCGCCGCTACGTCGATGTAGTCGCCCTTGAATCGATCGTCGAAGGACAGAACGTACGACTTGTTCTTCTTGCGCTCCTTCTCTTTGACCACGGCGGCGTCCTGCAGGCTGCTCGCCTTGGAACTAAGCATGCTCGCTGCGCTGCTCCGATGCTTGTACGACAGGGTAGCAAGCTCGATCTTTGGTCTCGCGGCGGGCGTTGAGGCACTCATGCACCGCAAGCTAACACGCACGGCTTCCCGCTTCGCCAGTTCCGTGCGAGCTGTTCGCTACACGCCCCACGCGCGACGCGAAAAACCCAACAGCTGCAGCAGCTCGGCCTTCGCACCCTCGGTGAGTTGAGCGCGAGCGGCCGCGGATTCGATCGCCGTCAGCTGCTCCGACGTAGGCGGCACAAACGTCCGGTTGTAACCGGCGAGCCAGTTCGCTGCGGAGTTGCGGGCAGCATCGAGGATCGCTGCCGTGAGAGGATTGCCTTCGTCCAACGCGGTGAGCACGACCAGCAAGGCGTCCCACTTCGAGAGGCGGCGCCCGAGCGCGAGCGCGTTGGCGCGCGTATGCGCGGGCGCTGCCGTTGCGACCAGCAGGCCGAGGACGCGCTCGATCCGAACATACGCGACCCGGTCGACCAGCGCCCGCCGGGCTTCCGTCGCGACGCCCGGAAGTGGATCGCACAACGCGACGAAGAACGGATCGACCACCGCGAGCGGCTCGAGCTGGCCGAGCGCCCGCATCGCAACGCGGCGGACGCTCGGGGAATCGGCGTTCAGGTACGGCCGCACCAGTGGAACGTCGTGCTCCCCACTCGACTCGCCGAGTCCCAGCAAGGCCGCGCGGATCTCCCGCGGCGCCACTGCGTTAGCCAACCTCGCCCGATAGAACCCGGCGAAGTCGATCGGGCCGGCTTTGAGGCGCGCGATCCGGGCTTCCCACCGCAGACCGGCCGCCTCGTCGAGGAGCGCGGCTTCGCTAAGCTGGACGACTTCCGTTGTCGGTAGCGAATCGGCCAGCAACCTGAGCGCGATGCGGCGGACCTGAGCACTACGGTCGCGCAGGGATCGGTCCACCAACATGCGAGCCCAGGGGGCAGAGAGCACGACGCCCGCGCGACGTACGGCCATGCGCGAATTCCCGGCTCGCGATCGCCGAGCGCGACATCGAGCAGCGTCGGTGCGTCGGGGGGCACCATCTCGAGCGAGAAGTCGAAACACGCCCCCCTGCGCGTGTCGAGATCCTCGCTTCGGCAGCCGGCAAGCCGCACATCGAAGAGCTCGGGCGCCGCGAGCAAAGTCGTCACGGAGCCGATCACCGCTTCGTGTTGGCAACGCTGTTTCCCACGGATCGACTGGATCATCGGCAGCACCCCCATGAGCGCCGGCGCGAACTCCGGTTTCACGTAGTTGCTCAGGGCGACGCGTGCTGCACGGCGGACCTCAACGACCCAGTCGTTGAGGCGCAGCAGTATGAACGGCAAGACCCGTGCATCCTGCGCCGCCGCCAGGACACGCACGGCAGCTTCGCGAACATACCCGCTGGCATGGGACGCAGCGACTGCGGCGGCTGCCCACGGTCGCGCGGCGTGAGCGAAGCGCCGATGATCGAGTTGGTGCCAGCCCGCCGGCCCCATCAGTGCCGCGCGGACGCACTCATCGAGGATCGGCAGCTCGCGATGAGGAACGGCCTCGATTGCATCGAGCAGAGCAATCGTCGGGCCGCTCGCCGGCTTCTCGATGCACGACAGCGCCAGCTTCATGAGCTCGCAAGCGCGGTCTGACATGCGAAGGCTCGGGCGTTGCGCGCGCGCAGCCACCGTCTTGTCGGGCTCGATCGCGTCGACGCCGACCAGCGTCGCCATTGCGCGACGCAGCTTTTCCACGATCCCTCGATCCTCGACCATCGCTTCGGCTGCTCGCAGCCCCACGGGGCCGCCAGGGTACTATGGCGTCAGCGGCTCGGATGCACAACATCGCCCGAGGCGGCCCTGCAGCAGCACCACCGCGACGAGACGTCACCTCCTCGCCGCGCCAGGACGCCTTGAGCACGTGCGTCGGGTCGGCATTGCGCGAGGGCGCGGGCGCTGTCCTCCTAGGGGTCGGAAAAATTGGCGATCGCGCGGTTGGTCGCGAAGGCCGGGTGCGCGCTCACCCGAATCGCAAAGGCGTCGTATCCGAGGGTTTCGCCACAAGTGCATCCATGAATTCCGTCGAGCTCGAGGAAGTGATCGCCGAACACCTGCTCGAGAATTGGGCCCAGGTGCTGGATCACGGGCTTGCGCTTGCCGCAAGATGAACTCGGGCGTGTTCATGAACGATCGCTCCATCGCGTCGGCGTCGTGCCAAAGCAATGCGCCGATGTCGGCGTCGGATGGCACGCGCCCCAGAAAATCGGGCGACATCGGCCGGCGGATGAATCGGGGGGATCGCTGGGATCTCCGTGTGTCCCCCACCAGGCGCGGCCAAATCGCAGCGTCGATGGGATTGTCCGACGGTAAACGGCTCGAGCCGACCCGCCGCGCTCGCCGGTTCACCGGCAGAGGACGACGGCGGGCATTCCGACATCGCAGGCGATCTCTGCCTAGCTCACGCCCTCGAACTTTGCGTTCGCAGGTTGGCATCGAGCTTGCTCCGCAAGCCCCCATGAGTTCGTTCTCGCTCTACCGACTCGCCGCTTCGTCGATTAGCCGGACCTTGTGGCGTCCGTTCTTTGGTCTCGGCACCGGGCTGGCGTGCCTTGCATTCGCGCTCGGCGGCTACACCAGGTACCGTCCTTGTTCGGTCGACGACGCTCGCCACGACTCGATCGCGTTCAGTCAGCTCGCCGATCAACACCTGCTGCCCGGGCGCGCGTGTCCACGCTCGCTGAGCCAAGTGACCCAGCATCGCCAGAACACGCGCGATCCATGGGGCACTCCCTACGAGCACGCATGCACCGAAGCGGGGATAGTGGTGTGCAGCGCCGGTGAGGACCGCCGCTTTGCGACCGCGGACGACGTGTGCAGTGACGGCTCGTTCCCGTGAGCTGCCCTGCGTACCGGCGCGAAGGTCATTCCCCGCGCCCACGCCCCGGCCCCCATGCATGCCCGCGCACGCCTTCGCGTTCGGCGTCTCTCCAGGTTGCGCTCTGGAGTCCGATCAGGCATCGTCCGCGGGCAATGCCCGCGGGTTGGGACTTCGGCCTCTCATTCGCCCTACGTCTGGACGAAGAAACGGCGTCTATCAAACCGTTCATTGCATTCCTCGAACAACTCGGGAGGCAGCTTGGCATCCCGCGATTCGTCGAGGTCTACGATGGCAGCGCTTTCGTCGACGGTGGCGAGGAGCGGCAGGAGGTGATCGTCGAGCACGGTGTCGCGCGCCTCGTGTCGCCGGAGTCACGCCGAAGCTGGGCCGATCTACCAGGCACGGGGGACATCCATCGCGACACCCTCGAGGCGTTGCTTGGCTCCCCGTCGTTGGTCCTCCCAGATTCACCGCACGAGGGCCAACTGGCGATCCCAGAGGCGCTTCAGAACGAGGATGTGGGATCCCATCTCAGTTACATCAGCGCAAGCGAGGCATTGCGGAGGCTGCAACGGGCCGTGACCTCCTCGAGCCCCAGCCTGTTCTCCGGGCGGGATGCGAAAGCGCTGCACCAACATCGGATCGGAGCACGCCGAATACCTGCGCAGCTGCATCGAGTACGCGAGCAAGTGGAAGCGGATCGTGTCGTTCGACTATCTGTGACTAGACGATCAACTCCGCGCGCCGTCGGCCCCGCACATCTCTCGGCTGGCGTATCCACAACTATCGGCTGCTCCGGTCGGCCTACGCGCCGCCTTTTCCACTCGCGCGGCCGCCGGCGGTTGCGCGCGAGACTGCTGCGCCGACAAAGCTCACGCATGGATCACACATCGTCGCGGCCCTCCGAGATGGTAGGGTCGCGCGGTGCCGACGACTTCGTCAGTCGCGGCCCGCGGGTCGCGTGACGGCGGTTGCCCGAGCGACGAGGAGTGGGCCGATCTCATCGCGGCTCTGGGCGATGGCAAGCTGTCGCCCGAGCGTCGACGATCCCTGCACCAACACCTCGACGGGTGTCAGGCCTGTGCCGAGCTGTTCGACGGGCTCATTCAGACGTACTTCGACGGGCTCGACGACGTCGGTGCCACCGTCCCCGGGGCCCAGCGCGACTACCAGCTCGTCGAGGTGATCGGGCGCGGCGGCATGGGCGTGGTCTATCGCGCCCGCGATCGTCGGCTCGGACGCGACGTCGCGATCAAGGTCCTGCACGGCGACGATGGCGACGGCGCTCGACGATTGCTCGCCGAAGCCCGGGCGATGGCCGCGATCGATCACCCGAACGTCGTACGTGTATTCGACATCGGAGCGTGGGGCGAGCGGTCGTTCGTCGCAATGGAGCTGATCGATGGACCGAACCTGCGGCAGTGGCTGCTGGCCGAACCTCGGAGTGCCCGAGCGATCGTCGCCGCGGTACGCGACGCCGGACGCGGGCTGATCGAGGCCCACCGGCTGGGCCTGATCCACCGCGACTTCAAGCCAGACAACGTATTCGTCGGTGGCGACGGCCGCGTCTGCGTCGGTGACTTCGGCATGGTCGGTGGCCCGGGCCGCTCGCGCACGCGCTCGGCGGACACGGAGATCGACGAGTCGCTGCGCACACGGACGGGCGCGGCAGTGGGAACCATCGGGTACATGGCGCCAGAGCAGCTCGACGGCGGCGAGTACGACGCTCGCGCCGATCAGTACGCGTGGTGCGTGACGTTGTGGGAAGCCCTGGCCGGCGTGCGCCCGTTCGCGGGCAAAACCATCGCGGCCCTGCGCGACGCGCAGGCGCGTCCGCCGGCGGTTCCTGAGGCGATCGATCCGAGGATCGCCAGGGTCTTGCTGCGCGGACTCGCGGAGGACCCCGCCCGGCGATGGCCCGACATGCGTTCGCTACTCGACGAGCTCGGGCGATCACGGCGAAGATGGCGACCGGTCGCCGCGGTAGCGCTCGCGCTCGGGGTGACGGCCGCGTGGATGACTGCGGGGCCGTCACAGCCCGAGTCCATCGCGTCGGCAGAGGGCGGCCCGGTCGAGCCAGCGATCGACGATATCGAGCGCGCCGGCATCCGCGAGGGCGTTCACCTGCGCGATACAGGACGGCTCGAGGAGGCGCGGGCCCGCGCCGATCGGTTGCTGGAGGACGCCGAGCGCCACTCGCCGGGCGCCGGTGCGCGCGCGCTGTGGCTGCGCGGCACCGTCCGGATCGAGCAAGGCGACATCGTCGGCGCGGTCGATGACCTGAATCGCTCGGCGTTCGCGGCCGAAGAGGTCCACGACCGCGAGACCGTCGTCGACGCCGCCACGGCGCTGATGATCGCGCACGGTACATTCACCGACCGCGACGACGAATTCGAGCGATGGAACGCCGTGGCGCGCACGTGGTTGGCACGCCAGCCCGATCCCCTTCGCGAGGCCCGGCGGTTGTCGGCGCTTGGTATGAGCCACCGGCGTCATCTCCGCTTGCTCGAGGCGCGCGACGCCCACGCTGCGGCCGTGCTGTTGCTCTTGGCGGCTGGACCCGACGACGAGGAGCTGTTCATCGCCCGCATGAACCTCGCCGGCGTGACCGCCGAGCTCGGGGATCTCGACGGTGCGCGCGCGAGCATCCGATCGGCGATGGTCGGGGCGACGACTCCCCCGGGGAGCCGGCGCCGCCTGGCCGCGCTGATGGGGCTCGCCGATATCGACCGCGCGGCCGGGGATCTCGATCGGGCCATCACCACACGGCGTGAGGTCATCGCCGCGCTGGCAGGGACGCGCACCGACCTGTTGGCCAGTGCGCACTACAACCTCGGCGCCGAGCTGGCCCAGCGCGGCGACTACGACGAAGCCGCTCGCGAGCTCGAGCTCGCCAGCGACCAGTGGCGAGACCTGACCGGCCCGTCCTCGCGGATGGTCGCGCTGGTCGAACGAACCCTCGGACAACTTGCGCTCCTGCGCGGGCACGGGGACGAGGCCCGCCGACGTTGCGAACGCGCCCGCGTGACCGACGAGGTGTCCATGGCCGAGGACGACCCCGACCGCCTGGCCTCGCGTTGGTGCCTGGCCCGCGCCGCGATCCTGGTCGGCGACGGCCGTCGTGCCCACGGTCTGCTCGATGGATTGCTCAGCGCCGTCGCAACCACGTCCGGCGAGGCCTGTCAGTTCACCATCGCCCGCGCCCAGGTGTTCGAGCTCGTCGGCGAACTCGAAGCCGCGCGCGCCACCTTGCTCGAGGCCGAGCCGGTGTGCGTGGCGAACCTGCCCGACACCGAACCCGAGCTCGTCGAGTTGCGCGCGAAGTTGGCCGCGGGCGCCCAAATCAGCCGCCGAAGCGATCGCCGCGCCACTGGACCAGCTGGCCGTCGCGAGTGACCGAGACCACCCGCGCTTCTTCGCCGCGCTGCAGCACCGACAGCGTCTCGCCGCCGCGGAGCTTGTTGGCCTCGCGCAACGGCAGGGTCACCGGCTCGCGCGCCGGGTCGGTCACGAGCTTCGTCCGGTGCTTGCAGCGCTCCTCGTAGTGGATCGTCCCATCGTTGTCGATCCGCGAGATGCGACTGCCGCGGCGGCAGCCGTAGGGCTCGTCGACCTTGTACTTGCGGGCGTTAAACGTGACCGTCACCCGCTCGCCGGCCTTCTTGACCGCCTTGATCTCCTCGGAGAAGCCGTACGCAGGGCCTCGATCTGCGTCACCGTCTGCGGGGCTGGCTTGCCGGCTAGACGGACGGTCCGGCGGGGGAGCACAGAATTTTTTCTGGTCGCGCCATCTGTGCTCTTCGGGACGCTGGGGTCGTGCTCGCACTCCGCCGTAGCGAAGCCCCGGCAGCTCGAAGGGATCAGCGCACAGATGCTTGGCCGCAGGGTGGCGAGCCGCGGCTCGAGGGCCCGTCAACGCCGGTCGTCGGCCGTGCTCTCGGCTGCGAGCAGGCGGGCGACGGAGAGATCGAGCTCGCTGTTGACCAGGCGGACGATGCTGTCGAACTGATGACGCGAGAGGCCGAGCGCGAGCATGACCTCACGTCGGGTGTTGCGCCACAGTAGCTCGCGCGCACGGGCAAGCCAGCGCTTGACGGTCACGTGGTGGACCCCGTAGATCCCGGCGATCTGCGTGGCGGCGAGGTTACCGACAACGTGCTGGCGGAGCAGGCTTCGCTGTTCGGCGTCGAGGCCGGCAAGCGCCCGCGCGAACGCCTGCTTGAGTAGCTCCCCGTAGTGACCGCGCAGGTAGGCGAGCTCCGGATCGTCCCGCCCCGCGGCGGCCGCGAGCAGCGAGTCGGCGGCCCTGGATTCGATCGGTTGCCGCGATCGACGACGGAGCAGATCGACGCGCATGCGCACGACGGTCACGCGCAACCAGTGAAGCAGGGGGCCACGGCCGGCGTAGTCGAGCAAGCGCGCCCGACCTCCACTGGAGCCGACGCACAGGCGCTCGCGGAGCATCTGTCCGAGGTCGTCATAGCCGACGGGATCGACCTTGCGCAGCCCTCGATCGATCTCCGCGCCGTGTTCGGCTTCGAACGCCGCGACCGCCTCGGGCATCCCTCGCGCTGTCGACCACGTGAGCAGTAGATCGCCGGCGTGCAGCTCGGCCAGCCGCGGCGTGCCCTCGCGGACCAGGCCGCCGAGGTGGACAAGCCACGCCTCGACGTCCCACGACCACCCGGGGCGCGCGGATCGGGCCCGACTGATCAGATCGTCGAGGTCAGCGTCGAGTGCATCGTTGTCTCGCCGCGCCCGCTGATGTGGGTCGGCGATGGCGTCGAGAAACGCACGTCGAGCGACTCGTGGATCGAGCACTGGTGACAATTCGGACCCCCAGGCGGCGCCCGTGAGCATAGCAAGAACGCCGGCAGGCGGGGCCGAAAGGGTCGCCCGACGATCGACACGATCACCCTGAGCTCGGGGTGTCGAGCTAGCGCGCTGTGGCGCCGGCATCTTCAGCGCGCGGCGGCGATGCGCGTCTCGAGCCGGGCACGGTACTCACGCAGCGGATACAGCTCGATCTCTGCCGCACCCGATGCGCCGTTGTCGTCGTAGTCGAACGGATCGTCGATGTCCTTGATGAGCCGGTACATGTACGTGTAGATCAAACCGACGAACGAAACGACGACGAACTCGCCGAGCAGAGACTTGAACGAGGACATGATCAGGATCAGGTAGCAAATACAGATCATGACCTCGAGCAACGCGTAGCCGGTCGCGAGGAATCCGGTGCGCGACACCACGCCAACGCGCAGCAGGGAGCGGCGCACCGTGGACATGATGGAGAACGCGCGCGTCGCATGGGATCCGAGCTCGATGGCGGTGAACGTCGACGTCAGTCGATGCAGCGTCTCGTGGAGATCCTGCTCGGTCGCCTGCTTGTGCAACCAACGATCGATCGTATCCACCACCTCGAGAATCGCGCGTCGATGCTTCGTGGGGTCGTCCTGCTTGCAAGTCGCGACGTGGACCATGACTTCCTCGATGGTCTCGAGCCCTGAGACGATCTCGCCGGGGAGTTTCTCGGCTTCCTTGTAGTCGGTCATCGTCCCCGCGAGCATGAAGCCGAGGAGGAACACACCGCCGCTGAGCACGACGGCAACTTCCGTGAAGTCGATGACTCCCGTGAAGTCGAACGCCGAGCTAAGGATCTCGCGCAACACGACCAGCGCTGCCACGATGGGCAGCGTCGTGAGCATGAGACTCCACTTGCGCCAACGCGCGCGTGTTCGGCTGGGTGGACGATGCGCAGGGGTCAGGGTCATCGGCGTTTGTTGGGCGGGCTCGACAGATTGCCACGAGCGTCGCTTCGACCGCCACGTCGAGCAGCACCGAGGGGCCGACAGGACAACGGCACGGCAGGGGTCTGCGGGGCCGTTCGTCGTGGCGCCCCGCGAACGGGGACGGATCGCGGTGGCACGCTGGCGACAGTCGGTCTAGCTTGCGGCTCGTGAGCAATCGGACCTGGGCAGTGGTCGCCACCCTTGCGCTCGCCCTCGGCAGTGCGTCGGGGTGCGGACCCGAGCTGGGCCCCGTCGTCCCGCACGTCGTCAGCGGGTACTACAGAGCGACGTCGATCGAGGGCGAGGACGCGTGTGGGATGGGGGGGCTGTGGTCGACCGACATGGCGGCCGGCTACTCGCCGGAGGGCTTCGACGCGTTGTACGCGGACGCCGTGCCGATTCGAGCCGACGCCGAGCTCGTCGAGGTGCCCGAACCCACGAGGGAGCTCGAGCCGGTGGCGGTAGATCCCCCCGATCACGAGCCGTGGAAGATGCGCCGGTTGGCGTGGACGAGCACCAGCTACGAGCTGGAAGCGGCCTTGGCGATCTCGTTCTGCGAGGACTATCGGCACACGTGGTCGGCGATCCCCCTCGACGAGCAGACGCTCCACGTGACGCGCGAAGGCACGGGGTGTGGTCCTGGCGATGGCCAGTCGCGGATCTGCGACAACCGAATCGACATCGAGTACGAGCTGGTCGACGCGTGCGAGGAGCCCTGCACGTTCGTCGACGATCGCGAGACTCTCTTCCCCGGCGTCCAGCTCGAGGACATCATCCTGCACGACAGCCGCTGTGCGTGCTGAGCCGCTCGTGCAAGGGATCGGAAGCGGGACGATCAGCCGGTCGGATCGAGCACCGGGCCGCCCGGGTTCCACGGCTGCCACACGATCGGGTTGCGATCCCAGAACAACGCCCAATGGTACGCCGTCTGCAGCTGACGCACCGACGCGTTAGAGGTGTAGGTCAGACGCGACACACCCGGCGCGTACTCCCCGGGATCGCGGCACAGCCGCGTGCCCGCCCAGCCGGGACCACCGAGCGCGGGGCCGAGCAGCTCGAGGTTGTTTGCCGCGTTGCGCTGGAAGATGCCCGAACCCGAGCTGCCGTGGCAGCCGAACAGATCCGTGCTCCCTGCACCGATGCGCCGGCGCTGCGTGCCGCCCGACCACGGCACCGAGTGCAGCGGGAGGATCGAGTTCATCGGCGACGCGAGGTAGTGGAAGTTGTTGCGCTTCGACTCGACCTCGTTCGGCACCGCCGGGTTGTACATCGTGTAATGCGTCCACCGATCGAGATCCGGCGGGTAAGAGACGTCCGGAAGCTCGCTGGGGATGAACAACACCTCGTGGTACCAGTACATCTCGACTGCGCCGGTGCCGTTCCAGGGATCGCTGCTGGCGATCGGGATCCACGACGCATTGCTCGGTCGTGTCGGACAGAACAACATGGCGACGTCGGCATTGATCGCGCAGCTGATCGTGTTTGACGATCCGCACCGCGCGGAGACGGTGCACTGCATCGACGTCTTCTGGTATCCCGGCAGGTCCTGGGCGGCCTGGGTGAGCGGCTCGAAATTCGGGAAGTCGCCGTCGAACGTCGAGGAGAACGCGAGCGACCAGTAGTCGATCTCGCTGATGTCGACGTGACTCACGTTGAGCTGCTGCTGGTTGCTGGTGACGTGCGGCGCGGCCACGCAGTGCGCCGCTGTGATCGCGTAGTGCGGGGAGATGAAGGTGACGCCGCACGTGCCGCGCACGGCGAGCCCGTCCACCGGAGACGCGGGCACGCCCGCGGCGGTCCTGATCGGAAGCTCGAGGTACGCGGTCGCGCGCGCGCCCACGCCGTCGTCCTGCACGTACTCGAAGTGGTTGCTCATCGCGTCGAAGTGGACGCGGAACGCCTCCTCGTCCTCCTCCGCGAGCGCGCCTTCGAACTCGTCGTCGGGCGCACACGCCGAGGTCGTCATCGCGATCGCGAAGGCGGCGTAGAGCGTGCTGCAGCGGGAAGCTCGAGGGTGTGGCTTCGACATCGGCTGTGTCCGACAGGCGCGCGGTGAATTCGATTGCGGAGATCAGCCGCTGCGCACGTGCGTACATGCGCGTCCAAGCGCGTTGCGCGCGGCGCGAAGGCTTTTTTGGGGCAGGCGGGTCCGTGGGCCGTGGGGGCGCACGCCACGAAAACGGCCCCGCAGGAGGCGCTGTGGGGCCGTTTTCGCGGAGAGCTGGTACCCTACCGCGTCGAGGTCGACTTGCATTCGGTCTCACAGCGTTGCCATCGCGTCCCTCTCGGTTTCAGCACCCCGACCGCGCGAGCGTCCGACGCGGACGACAGTCAATGGCCCGCGGAGCCACGTTGATGTCGGATGCGTCTGCGCATTGGGAGCAAGGCGGCGGCGATCTTTTCGCTGCTGTCGACGTGCTCACGAAATCTCGACGCCCAGGCGCGTTGCTAAGCGTCGAGATCGAGCGAGCCGCGAGTGACGACGCACTCGTCCGAGGACTCAAGGGAGAGCTTCTGCGCAAGGCTTGGGACCTAACCATCGCGATGCTGCCAGTGAACGTTGTCGCGCGCAGAACGCTGTGGCTGCGATTCGAGTCTGTGCTCGAGGGGGCTAAAGATGCGTTGGGCGAACTCGGCGTCCGCCTGCTCACGGCTTTGCGACGAGACAACCACTTGGGCCCGTTCGTGTGGCAAATCGTTCTTGTCGAGATCTGCGGCGCGGAGCCGGAGCGAACGTTCTACTGCGACCCTGGCTACGATCTTCGCGCGGCAAGGGGCCGAAGTGTCGTGGCATGGGTGCAGCCTTATTCGGGCTCCGACTGGAGGCAGTCGCCGCGCTATCCGACCGTCAGCTTTCTCTCGCTCGACCCGGAATCGACTTCGGCGTGAAGCGGTTCGCGTGCAGCGCGACTTCCGTGCTGATCTCCGCCCCCTGCACCTTCCGCACAGCTCTCGCCGACGTTGCGGCGGCGTGAGGTGAGCACGAGATGTTATCCTCGATGGATGTCGACTCCCCTCTTGGCCCTCGTGCACCGCAAGCTCGAGCTTCACGAGGGTGAGTACATGCGGGGCTTGCCAGTGGCGGAGCGATCGTTCGCGCAGCACCAAGCCGCCGCGATCCTCGAGATGGAGCGGCGCCTCGCGAGCAAGCGCGTTGCGCTCCGAGAGCCGCTGGATCCCTCGCTCCTCTCGATCAAATCCTGGCAACTGGGCTTCACCGACGCGGGAAGTGAGGACGAGGCCGTCCGAAGCTTTCGGGATGGCCTTTACCTGATGTTGCAGTCGTATCGCGGCGACTATGTGAGCTCGGCGCAGTGGCGGGGTTTCTTCGCGGCGTTCGACCGAGCTGGCGTCTGGCTGGAGCTGGGCGAGGCCGCCGAGGCCGAAGGGTGGACCATCGAGGCCAACGCTTGCTTCGCGGCCGCGCGTTGGCTCACTCCCACCTGCGAAGATCGCATTGCCGCGAGGGTCGAGCAGCGTAGCGCTGCTCTGCCGGCCCGCCTGCGGCGACAGCCGGACGCCAGCTATCCTGCTCAGTCGTTTGCTCTGCGCCACTGGCTGGCCTGGGACATGAAGAACTATGGTCGCCTCGATCTCCCGACACTGATGCGATGGGAGTGCGATTCGAACTTCTCGATTCGCGCCCGCATCTATCGCTCGCTGGGGCAGTGCCCCCCCCCACCCTGCATCGATCCAAGCCCTTCACGAAGGCACTTTCGATCCTCATCCGTTTGCCCGCGCGCAGGCGGCTCGCTCGCTCGGCTGGTGCGCCGATCCGACCTGCGTCGACACTCTGCAGGGGCTCGCGGAGGCTGATCCCGATGCCGAGGTCCGACGCGCGGCGGCCAAGGCCGTGCAACGGATCATCGGATTCTGGCACTTTTACGGGGAGTGGAATTCGATCGCGGCCTCGCCGATTCGCGTGCTCGAGGTCGCGCGGCAGCTGCTCGACAAAGGACTACCCGCGTTCGCGTTCGACATCGGGAACGAGTTTTGCCTGGGTGACGATGGCGAGCTCGGTCAGCTAGTCGAGAAGATCGAACGCGACGCGCAGTCGCTCGAGCCATCGGAAGAGGCGGACGAGCGCTCGTGCTACTCCGATTGGTTTGGCGAAGCCAAGGCGCTCGAAGCTGCTGGGGTCGACGAGCCGAGCATCGACGATGCGCGGCGCGACGCGGCAGTGCCGGGAGAACGCGGCTTCGAAGCGCGACGCACCCTGCGGCGACGCGGGGGCGGGTCGACCGAGGAGCGGCGCGCTCCATTACGTTTCGTGCGCCCACCACCGGAATAATCTGGGAGAGCCACTTGACCTCGCGTGCCCGAGCTCTCTCCGAAGAACGGGTCCGCGACTTTCTGGCGAACTGGCTCCGCGAAACCGGCGGCGGGGAGCCGTCGAGCTCGTCGGAATAGCCCGGTAAACGAGTAGACCCCCAGGCTGCTACCCGAACTGCGGCGTGTACGGCTTGCCCGGCGTGGCCCCGATGGCGAGGATCCGAGCTCCCTCCGGCCCGGCGTGCAGCGTGCGACGTACGTGCGGTGGGACGCGGACCATCGAACCGGCACTAAGCCGCGTGCGATGTTCCCCGCACACCAGCTCGACGCTACCGCGCAACACCACGTACACCTCTTCCTGACCGTCGGCGACGTGATCGTGCTCAGGCCAGCGAGTTACACCCGGCGCGATATCCCCCACGTTCATCCCCCAAGCGGTGATGCCGAGGGCCTTGGCGGCGAAGCGGAACTGAATGCCCTCGATGGCGTGCGGGCCCTCGTACGCGGCAATATCATCGATGCGTTTCACGGTGATGTCGTCCATGGTGTGCTCCTTGAGGCGGAAGCGAGAGCATGCACGCAGGAGGCCCAGTCCGTCTTGAACAAACCCGACCGACGAGGAAGGTCGTCTCGGACCCGATCAGCGGCCGGCGAATCGAGGTGAGCCGGCATGTGCCACCGCACCGATTGGCGCCGTGGGTGGAACGGTTTTGGGAAACCCGTTGGGACCTCCGTGGCCAGCCGCCGCACGAGGCCAGCATGCTCAGCGACCCAACCGTGCATCTCGTTGTCGAGGCCGGATCGTCTCGCTTGGTGGGTGTGCATCGCCGCCGCTTTGTCCGCAAGCTCGAGGGCCGCGGACGCATCCTCGGTGCCCAGCTCCACCCAGGCGCCATCCTTGGCTTCGTCGACCGCCCCGCTTCCCAGTGGACCGATCGAATCGTTGCGCTGCGCGAAGTCCTTGATCTGGATGTCGCAGCAGTTGAGCGGGCGGCGCTTGCGTGCGCCGATGATCCGGGGGCATTCGAAGTGATCAGCGCGGCACTGCTGTCGATCGCCCGGCCGCTCCACCCCCACGCCCGGTTGGCGCGAACCATCGTGGAGCACGTCACGCACACACCTGGTCTCGTGCGGGTCAGCGAACTGGAAGCCCGCTTCAGACTCGATGAACGCGTGCTCCAGCGATTGATGCAGCGCTATGTCGGCGCCACGCCCAAGTGGGTGATCAGCAGAGTCCGGCTGCAGGAGGCCGCAGGGCTGATTGAACTCGATCCGACGCGCTCGCTCGCGCAGCTGGCGGACGAGCTTGGCTACGCGGATCAAGCCCACTTTGCTCGCGACTTCAGCCGCGTTGTGGGCGTCCCGCCGCGAAAGTTCGCCGACCGCCTACGCGCCGCGAGCCGCTGATCGAGCCTCGAGCAATCGATCGCCGGTCGCGAGCATTCGCACCGCGGGCACGCACCTGCCTCGGGCTGGACCTCGCCAGTCTGTGGGGCGCTCGGGCCCCGGCCTGGCCCGACTAGCAGCCCGTGGTGGAACGCGGGCTGCTAGGCCGGACCCGCTGAAACCGGTTACACGCTTGCGCGGACACGGGCCGGGGTCGATGATACGCGGGATGGCTTTAGTAGTTAGGTTACCGATAGTCGCGTTTGTGCTGCTGGCGTGTACGAGCGAGTTCGATCTACCCGACGCGCAGACCTACGGCGATGATTCCACGTTGCCCTGCTGGGACCAGCCGTCGCCAGCACAGGTCACGTTTCGTGTGCACAACGTTGGCCCCGGCCCGCTGTTCTTCGATCACAACTTCCCCGTAACCACGACCGTCCGGACCGTGGAAGGTGAGGGCTTGTTCACCCACATCGACTGCGCCTACTGCACGTGCTCGGGCGCGGCGGCCCATGGATGTGCCGTGTGTGGCTACCGCCCGGCGTTTCCGGCAGTGGTTGCCGCCGGAACGTTCCACGAGGTGCCGTGGGATGGGCGAACATGGTGGGAGGGCCCCGTCGAGTGCGATCCGTCCTGTGTCACCGCGCGTGCCGCCCGGTTGGTCGAGTACGAGGTCACCGCCGGGCTGTCGCCCCGGTTCGCTCAGAGAAACAACGTGGATGGCGTCTTTCCCGAAGGCTTTGTCTCGGAAACGCGACGCTTTACCCTGGGGGAGGACGACGTCGTCGACCTTGAGCTCGGACAGGACCTGCCCGTGCTCGATGGGACCGTCACCGTCGACCTCGGCGATGGCGAACCGTGGGAGTCTGACTTTGCATCCGCCCACACGCTCGACATCGGCGATAACGGTGTCGCTCGGATCACCATCAGCGGGATCGAGGCCGCTCTACCGCTTGACGGAGCAGCCCGGTTCGCGACCGTCTTCGCTCCCGCGGCCCTTGGCAGCTTCAACGTCGGCGGGGAGGTACAGGTGTTTCTTTCTGACGAGTATCTCTCGTCAACGCCATTCAACGAAGGTCGTGTCGAAGTGAGCGAGTACGACTCCACGCTCATCGCAGGTAATTTCGCCGTCATCGACTCCGTCACCGATCTTGAATACACGGGTACGTTCAGGGTCCCGATCTACTCGCCCTAGCACCTCGCCGCAGCGACGGCATCGGCAATGCGGGCGGTCGCTTGCCCGCAGCCGCAGACGCTGTGCACGTCAGCCCATCGCGGGGATGATGCTGTTGCGATCGACACGCCGCCGACGTACTCGTAGCCGCGCATGTGGCTCGCGATGAAGTCGCCGCCGCGCTGCGTCACACGGTCTACGGACCGCCCGGGCCTGGCTCCCTACTTCGCCCATCCATCGTCGACGTACGCGTGCTGACCCATACGTCCACTCCATCAACTACCGCGACCGCCTCGAATCTCGCTCGCCCCGTTCGCAGGTACAAACCCCTAACCGCGGGCTACGCCAGCCTGCGCCGCGGCCAACTTCGCGAGCGATCACTTGGTCTTGCGCGGAGCCTGCGTCGGACGGATCAGCCCGTCCGTTTCACTACACAAAAAACCTGGTGAACCCTCGAGCCACTGACGGACTTGGCGAGTGGAGGAGTCATGCGCGGAGTCCAGGTTGAAGTCGTGGGTGGTGGCGCGGGGGACAAGAGCGCCTCCCCAATCGCGAGAGGGCGCGTTGGCGCCGCGGCGAAGCGCCGAATCCTCGGTCCTCTCGTGGGCGGGTGGCTTGCGCTGCTGCAAGGTTGCTACGTCGGGCTCGATGGCGCCGATCCCGGATCGCAGCCGGACGCCGACGCTGGTGCCGGATCGTCCGCGGACTCGGGCTCGTCGTCCGAGCTGCCCGAGCCGGCGGAACTCGCCTACAACCCGATTCGGCGGCTGACGCAGGCCCAATACGCCAACACGATCCGGGATCTGCTGCGACTGGAGGAAACGCCGAGCTTCGATCTCGCGATCGACGAAGGCGAGGCGGGCTTCCTCTCCAACGCGACCGATCCGCTGACCCTCGGCGGAGTGGAGAAGTACCAACTGGCCGCAGAAATCGCCGCCGGGCTGGCAATGAAACAGCTTCCTCAGCTGCTTGCGTGCTCACAACAGCCGCAGCCCGAAGACACGTGCGCGGACGCGTTCATCGAGGACTTCGGCAAGCGCGCGTATCGCAGGCCCCTGTCCGCGATCGAAGGTACGCGCTATCGCGCTCTGTACGACGCGCATCGGCCGGAGAAGACGTTTACCGAAACGCTCGGCGTTTTGGTGGAGGCGATGCTCCAGTCGCCCAACTTCGTGTATCGCCTCGAGGGCGGCTCGGACGATTCGGACGAACCTCAGGCGCTCGATGGCTACGAAATGGCCAGTCGCTTGTCGTACATGCTGTGGAACAGCATGCCCGACGATGACTTGTTTGCCGCCGCCGATGCCGATCGTTTGCAGAGCGACGCCGACATCGAAGATGCAGTGGAGAGGATGCTGGCTGACCCGCGGGCCAAGGCAGGGATTTCGAGCTTTCATACCCAGTGGCTGGGCGTTCAAGCGCTCGCGTCGCGGCAGAGCAACGACCCCGCGTTCACGCCCGAGCTGCGAGCCGCGATGCTGGAGGAGTTCGAACGGTTCACAGACTTCGTCGTGCGCGGCGACGGCGACGGTCGCGTCGCAACCTTGCTGGCGGCGCCTTGGAGCCTGGTTTCCGGGCCCCTCTACGACGTCTACGGCCTGCCCGAGGGCGGCGATGACTGGGCCGGCGTCGACCTGCCCACCACCGAGCGGGCCGGGGTCTTGACCATGCCGGCGTTCTTGGCGAGCCACAGTCATCCCAACGAGCTCCGCAGCCCGATCTTCCAGGGGCTGACGATCCTCGGGAAGCTGCTGTGCACGGAGGTGCCTGAACCACCGGACGACGTCGAGGTCGAGGACGAACCGGTCGGGCCGGTTCCCGAACAGACGCCGCGCGAATGGCTGGCCGTTCATCGCGAAAATCCGGCTTGCGCGGGGTGTCACAACCCGATCGATGGTTTGGGGCTGCCGTACGCCTCGTACGATGGGCTTGGACGCTACCGCACCGACTTCCACGGCCTGCCGCTCGATCCATCGGGCGAGATCATCGGGAGCGGGGAGGAGACCGATGGCCCAGTCTCTGGACCTGTCGATCTGGCGCTCAAGCTCAGCGAGAGCTCCAGCGTGAGGGCCTGCATCACCAGGCAGTGGTTTCGTTACGCGCTCGGCCGCGAGGAAACGCTTCTCGACGAAGAAGCGCTGCAGGATCTGGCGCAGTCGTTCTCGGAATCGGGTGACATTCGGAAGCTGGTGATCGAACTCGCCAAGAGCAAACCGTTTCGTTTCCAAGGCCAGGCGATCGACCCATGAGCACGTTTTCTCGCAGCCGCCGCAACTTTCTCCTGGGCCTGGGCGGTTCCGGAGTCGTGGCACCGTTTCTCCCGGTGTTCAACGCGCACCTGGAAGCCGCCGGCGACGGGCCGCCCAAGCGGCTGCTGTTCGTCTTTCGATCGCTCGGCGTCGAGCTCGACAGATTCTGGCCGACAGGGACGGAGACGGAGTTCGACTTCCCCGTCGGGGGGTCGCTCGAAGCGCTCGCTCCCTTCAAGTCCGATCTCATCGTGCCGCGCAATCTCGAGCGCCTGCGCCTTGAGGCCAAGGGCAAGGGCAACATCCACGTCGTGACGACCCCGTCGTTGGTCTCCCACTCGCTCAACGACTCGCTTGACGGGCCCGGCGGTCCCTCCTTCGATCAGATCATCGCCCAGGGCCTCCCCCGTGAGACCGCTTTCGAGTCGATTCAACTCGGAGCTGGCATGATCGTGTACGGCCCTGGCTGCCCGATACAAGACGCGTGCATGCGCGTGAGCTACCGGAGCGCCGACGACCCGT
Source organism: uncultured Myxococcales bacterium (assembly GCA_902826865.1). GTDB lineage: Bacteria > Myxococcota_A > Polyangia > Nannocystales > Nannocystaceae > Xiheibacterium. Next base: position 28,586 of record CADEGN010000018.1, on the reverse strand, counting down.
TGCCACCCGAGGAAGACCCACGCAACGTCTATGCCACCCTGTTCGGAAACTTCGTGCCGAACGCCGACGCGCTGGCGCTGGTGGAGCGCCGCAAGAGCGTGCTCGACCTCGTCGGCGCGGAGCTCAACGATGTGCGCAACCGGGTCGGCCAGAGCGATCGAAACAAATTCGATCGTCACCTCGAGGCCGTGCGAGACATCGAACGGCTGCTCGAGGTCGGAGTGAGCCAATGCGGTGACGAGCCGACGTTCGACCGCAACGACTACCGGACGCAAGAGGCCTATCCCGATGCGCTGCGCCTCCACACCGACTTGCTTGTGGAGGCATTTGCCTGCGATCGCACGCGCATCGCCACCGTGATGTGGAGCAGCGCGCAGAGCTACCTCATGCACTTGGAGCGATTGGGCTTGGCGGCGCCTGGATCGGACGAGGCGCTCTACGGTCATCACGCGGTGTCCCACGACGACACCGCGAATGCTCCGACGTGGAACCTCGCGATCGAGCGGTGGCACAACGAGCAGTTCGCGTACCTACTTGACAGACTGCGCAGCGTGCCGGAGGGCGATGGGACCCTGCTCGACAACACACTCGTCGTCATGGCGCACGAGTTGCCCGACGGCAATGGCCACGGCATGACCCAGCCGCATCCTGTCGTGCTCGCCGGGAGCCTCGGCGGCACGTTCAAGACCGGACGCTCCCCCGACTTCGGTATGGAGCGGACTTGGCATCAGATGTTGCTCACGATCTGCCACGCGATGGGCGTACCGGTCGACAACATCGGTGACGAAGGCAAGCCCGGCATCATTTCAGAACTGCTGGCCTGATCGCGTGAAAACGCGGGGGGAGCCAAGCGGGCAAGGGCGATGCCGTCGTGGGGTGAGATCGATTGGCTCGATGATCGCATCTCGGACGCGGACATCCGCGGGCACGTTGTGTTCATCCGGTTCTTCACCGATACCTGCGAATTCCAGATCTAGCCTTTGCTCCCACCCCTCGCGGACCGCCCACGCCCCTGCCCGCGTTGGGTGAAACGACCCGCTCGCAACAAGCGTTCGATCTCTTCCAACTGTTCGCGGTGTACCGCGGGATCGGCCTCGTAGGTGTCGCGGGCGCGTGTGACGAGCTCGAGGACGCGATCCGGATCGCGGTGGGCTTTCGCGAGCGCCTGCGCAAGCAGAACCTGGGCCTCTGCCCGCGCCGAGGGTGTATCGGCTTGTCGCAGTGTCAGCGCTCGCTCCGCCAAGGACACGGCACTGTCGAACTCGCCGGCCGCGATGGCGAGGTCCGCGAGGCCGGTCAATGGCTCCGCCACCAACGGGTGTTCGGGACCGAGGGTCTTCTCGAGCTGCGCGAGCGAGTCGTCAAATAGCTCCCGAGCTCGAGCTCGATCGCCTAAACGAACGTAGATGTGACCCAGGTTGGACTTGGTTCGCGCAACCTCCGGGCGACCGGAAGTGAGGTCCGCTTGCATGATCGTGAGCGCACGTTCGTGAAGCTCTTTGGCCTCCCGATCTCGATGGGTCATCTGGTAAACCGCCGCCAAGCCGGTGAGACTCGCCGCGACCTTGGCATGGTCGGGGCCAAGTGCTCTTTCGCGGATCGCCAGCGCACGCCGGCACAACGCCTCGGCTTGGGTGAATGACCCCAATTGCGAGTGGACCGCAGCGAGGTTCATCAGCACGGCCGCGAGATCCGGAGACTCAGGCCCGAACGAATCCTCCATCGCCGCCAGCGCGCGCTCGAGCAGGGGCTTTGCAGTGTCGAGATCTCCGAGTGACAACTCGAGCGCCGCAAGGTTCTGCAGGGCATAGGCCACCTCCACGTGCTCGTCACCGAACGCTTCCTGGGCGATCTGGAGGGACTGAACGAACAGCTCCCGTGCCCGGTCGTGGTCTCCTTTCGTGAGCGCGACGGAGGCCAAGTTGCTGACCGCCTTGCCGACCCTGGGATGTCGGGGTCCCAGCTCCTGCCGCAGGATCGCCACCGCCCGCTCCAGTCGCGCGCGAGCCTCGTCGAAGAAACCCATGTGTTCGGCGACGGCTGCGAGGCTCAGGAGACTCGCAGCCGTATTGACGTGACCTTCCCCCAACTCCTGCTCGTTGATTTCCAACGCTTGCTCGTGGAGCTGCGCTGCCGCGTCCAGCTTCCCCAGCTTGAGCAACAGATTGGCGTGGCCGCTGAGATGTCGCTCTTGCAGGGTTCGCGCCGGGTCGCGCAGGCCCGACAGTGTCACAGCCGCAAGCTGGGACCATCGCATGCCGTCGGCGTACCGCCCCTGCTCTATGCCCACCGCCCACACGAGCCCTTCGGCCGCCTTCAGGGTCGCCTCCGGTACGCGGGCGGTGGCGGCCACGAAGTATGCCGCTTCCAACTCGCGCTCGGCATCCGCATAGGCTCCCGCGCACAGCAGTAGGTTCCCTAAGAGGGCCCGGGCCTCCGCGACTAGAGGTTCCCAGCCCACCGCCTCAGCCTGGCTGACCACTCGGCGGGCGACATCGATTCCGACCTTGCACGAACCCGTTCGCTCGAGTGCGCCGGCCGTCGATAGTTCGGCGCGAGCCGCTCGGATTTCCTGCCCAGCGGCTCGCGGAATTACGGGCAGCTGGTCGAGATAGGCGACATCGAGACAAACTTCGGGGTAACGCAGAGACGCGACCGCGAGCACGGCATCCGACCAAGCCTCGTCGCCTCCGGCTGTCAGCTCGGTGACCAGCGCTTCGAAGTCCTGTTTCCGGTCGTCGAGGCACCATGTGGCGCGTTCTCTGGTGGCATCGCTCCAATCATCGTTGACCGAAGCGGCCATACAGACATGCATCGAAGCGGCGCTCCAGGCCTCGGCGTAGCGGTCCAACCGCGGGATCACGAGTTCCGCAGTCTGGGCGGACACGTCCGCGCGCGAGGAGTCGAGCCGGCCGCGCAGCGCGTCGCGGAAAAGTTCATCCCAGCGGATCTGGCGAGCATCGTCCTCACATCGCGTCACGCGACGGCCCCGATCGATGCTCCGCCACGACGAGAGCCCGATCCCGCAACAGGCGACCACCGTCGCCACGGCATAGCTCCGCCGCCGTCGAGTCGACGCTTCACCTCGACGGAGCGCGTCGAGCAGGGCCTCCATCGATGGCCACCGTTTCGCCGGATCGACGGACAGTCCCCGAGCGACGATTCTCCTCAACCATCCCGGGACCGCAACGCGAGAGGCCCGCGCGGGTGCGCCGCGGTGCAGTTCGTGCCGCAAGTCCGTTATCGTGCTCGCGGCGAACGGGCGGCAACCATAGAGCGCCTCCCACAAGGTGACACAGAACGAGAACTGATCGCTCGCCGCAGTCGCCCGCCCGCCCTCCAGCTGTTCGGGGGACATATACGCTGGGGTGCCAATCGCCACGCCAGAAGCGGTGTGTTCGATGGCCGCCGCGGCCTGAGCCGTGCTCGTGTCCACCGTCTGTAGCGACTCGGCGGGCGAGGCTCGGACCAGGCCAAAGTCCATCACTCGCGCCCTCGGTCCGTCCTCGGTCGACTCGACCATCACGTTTGCCGGTTTGAGGTCTCGATGCAACAGACCGGCCGCGTGGACCGCCTTGAGGCCACGACCCGCCTGGACCAGCAGGACAACGATCTCCCTCCATCCCCGGCGGCCGCTCTGCAGCCACACGCCCAGGGTCTCGCCCTGGACGAGCTCCATCGCCAGCCAGACCTGGCCGTCGGTAATCCCGGCGTCGTGGACGGTGACGACGTTCGGATGTCGGATTCGTGCGAGTGCTCTCGCCTCGCGAAGGAGAACGGCCTCCTCGTCCTTGGTTCGCCGGACTCGCTCGTGCACGACCTTGATTGCGACTCGTCGATCGAGCTCCGGATCGTAGGCCACACAAACGAGCCCCATCGCACCGGCCCCCAGCGGTGCCCCGACGACGTAGCGTCCGAGCCGGATGCCGACTTCCGGGAGGGGGACATCGCTCGGCGGTTCCCCATCGGCACGAAGCGGCGTCGCGGCAGCGCGAGCAACACTCGACGTCCTCGCCAGCGCCACGATCGCGTCTCGGCACTCGTCGCAGTGGTTGAGATGCTGCTCGATCGCTTCCGATTCCTGACGTGAGACTTGCCCGAGTCCGCCGAAATACAGCGCCAGCGACTCCTCGCTCGGACAGCGCTCGTGGGTTCGATGAACGTCTGAGGGCACGGATCCGCGGACAAGTATGGGATGCAACCGCAGACGCGGGATGCGTTCTGCTGATTCTCGCGTGTAGAGGGGTCGGGGCGTCGTGGAGTGGTGGTCACCGGCGCGCCGCGCCGCCACCGCCATGCACGCAAAGCGTGACGCACCCGGTCCCCTTGGTGCTCACGCCGGTCATGGCGATACTCGTCGCCTCGACATGGCACGTCGTCGCGCCGCCCATGCGCCAGGGCTATCGCACAGGCGCGCCGGTCTCGCTGGCCAATCGGCGTGCCCCCGTGTCAGACTTCTGCCGTGGATGACGCAGAGCGCGTGGCCGCCGATGCAGTTCCTCGGCTGAGCCTATCGGTCGAAGCATTTCGCGCGTACCTCTGCGAACACGGGATCGACCCACGGGCCACCTACCTGTCCGACGTGTACCTGAGCGCGGCCGCCTTGGCCGGTGACGCGTGGGCCATGGGTGAACTCGAGCGACTCATCACCGCCGTCGCGCCGCAATCCCTGCGTGCGACCCGCAGCGTGGACCTCGATGTCACGGATTTGGTTCAGGAACTGTTCACCACGCTCGTGGTGGGGGAGACCTGCTTGCCAGGGAAGCTCGTGCAATACCGTGGTCGAGGCCCGCTCAAGGGATGGCTGCGCACCTGCGCGATCCGGATTTGCCTAATGCGGGCGCGCCGAAAGCAATACCTGACCGCCGAGCAAGCCCTCGACACGGCCTTCGATCCCTCCGACGACCCCGAACTCGCGTCGCTCAAGGAGGACTTCCGCGCGTCGTTTCGCGAAGCCCTGCTCACGGCGTTCGCGGAGCTTGAACCGCGTGATCGTAACGTGCTCCGCTACTACTACGTTGACAAGCTCGAGCAGACTCAGATCGCTTCGATCTATGGGGTGCACGCAGCCAGCATTTCGCGTTGGCTGGCAAACGCGAGACACGCGGTGCTAGTCCGCACGCGAGCGCAGTTGCCGGAGAGCAGCAAAGAGACGTGGTCGTTGGTTTGCAGTCGCGTCGACGTCAGTCTCAGGGGACTGTTGCGATCTTGCAGGGAGTGAGACCACAACGCCCGTGCTCCATCACCGCGTGCGACCTATCGCCCGATCGCGGCGACGCGATCAACGGCAGTCCGGCGACTCGACCACGGCCGCCCGATCTACTCGCCCCAGCACCTCGCCGCAGCGACGGCATCGGCAATGCGGGCGGTCGCTTGCCCGCGGCCGGCATCGGGCTGCTCGTCTTGCGTCGCCGCCGACGACGGACCCGATCCGGCGCGGCTCGAGCGAGCCCTCAGCTCCCCGTCGAGCGGTAGTGGAGCACGCCCAAGTTCCACACGCGCAGTGCGACCACGAGGAACGCCGGCCCCACGGCGGGCGCGCACCAAGGCACCCATGCGGGAGCACCCAGCGGATCGGCGCGATCGAGCAATACGAGTGCGGGGAAGTAGGTCGCACATGCGAGCGGCACGACGGCAATGAACAGCCAGCGCAACCACCGGTCGTAGATCGGCAACGGGAACTGCGTTGTCTCCACGCCGCCATAGGTGATCGTCGCGAAGATCTCAAGACTCTCGACGGTCCAGAAGGCGAGCGTCGCCTGGAGCACGAAGATGCCGAGGAAGATGCAGAATGCCGCCACAAGGGCCAAGACACAGAACCCGAAACGGGTGGCATCCCAGGCTACGGGTAGCGCCATCATTCCCCAGCCGAAGACAACCGCGCCTTGCAGGCCACGACCGACGCGTAGCAACTGCACCTCTGACACACCGACCTGCAATGCGGTGCCAAGCGGGCGCAAGAGCACGCGATCGAAATCACCGCTCTTGACCAGGGCACCGAAGGTGGAAAACCCCCGCCCAAACGCCTCGGCGAACGCAAACGAGACGTTCGCGAGGCCGTAGAGAACCGCCACCTCTGCGATCGTCCAGCCCTCGATGTGTCCGAAGCGGTCGAACAACGCCCAGATCGCCACGAATTCGAGGCCGGTCGTGAGCAGATGCCCGATGCTCATCAACACGGTCGAAGCCCGGTACTGCATCTGAGCGCGAATCGACGCAGCCACGAACTCGCGCGCGATCGCAATGCGATAGCCCAGTCCACTCATCCGCCGTGCACTTCCATTCGCCGGACCGCGCGACGAACAAGAACCCAACCGAGGAACGCGAACGCGAGCGTCCACCCGAGCTGGTGCGCAACCAGGACTGGCCAGCCCTGAGTATCTCCCAGCCACAGGCGAAACGGTGTGTCCATGACGCCACGAAACGGCAGCGCATGCACGAGGGCGGACCACGTATCTGGCAGGAGCGCCAGGGGTACCAGTGCGCCCGAAAAAAGATTCACGACCGCGCCTGCCAGGAGTTGCACGCCCTTCGCTGAGGTCGTAAACAGCAGGGAGATCGAGATCAGCGTGACAATCGCCGCCGACAATGCGACGGCCGCGACGATCGAGAGGAGGAACGCGAGCGCGGCACCGACATCGGTCGGCATCCGCATCCCGAAGAGGAGCACCGCAAGTGGGATCATCGGCAGGCAGCGCAGCAACGCCGGCGCGGTTTTCTGCGCCACGGCACGCGCGTACCAATGCCAGTAGAGATCAATCGGGCGCACGAGCTCGACAGCGACCTGACCTGAGCGCACGAGTTGCTCGATCTCTGGGTCGGGCTTCCACGGCAGCAGCAGGAGGAACGCCTGCGTGAGCCAGAGATACGTAACCACTTCGTGCAGCGGCATTGGCGACGCAGCGGCGCTTGCGCGCAAGAAAGCGGTGAAGATGGCGACGCGCACCATCCCCCAAAACACCTGGGTAACGAGCCCGGCAAGGGCAGCCGCCCGATACTGGAGCAGTCCGCGAAAGCGGGCCGAGAAAACCGCCACGTACGCGCTCATGCGTCCCGCCGATCGCGGTACAGCCTGGCCACGATCTCCTCGATCGGCGGGCGCTCGAGCAGGAGGTCACGCACACCGGGCAGCGCGGCGACGTGGGTCACCAACTCGCGCGAGTCGACAACGCGAGGATCCCAGCGCAGCTCGACCCGGGCGCCCACGCGCTCCACCACCGTACCGGGCAGGTCGATGGCGGCCGCGGCCTCGTCGGCGAACTCGACGACGAGCCGGCGCTCGTCGCCCATGCGCTCACGCAGCTTATCAAGCGAGCCATCGACGAAGATCGTTCCGCGGTCGATCACAACTACGCGCTGGGCCAGCGCTTCAATGTCGTCCATATCGTGCGTCGTCAACAGTACTGCGACCCCGCGCTCACGCGCGAGCGCTCGAACGAACTCGCGCACGGCGAGCTTTGCGACCGCGTCGAGCCCAATCGTCGGCTCGTCGAGGATGACGAGTTCCGGACCGTGAAGGAGCGCCGCCACCAGCTCGCAGCGCATCCTCTGACCCAAGCTCAGTTGGCGTACCGGCGTGTCGAGAATCGGTGCAAGGGCAAGGCGATCGACGAGTTCGTGCAGACGAGTCCGATACTCGGGTTGCGGCACGCGATAGATCGAGCGGAGCAGCTCAAACGACTCGACCACGGGGAGGTCCCACCACAGTTGCGTGCGCTGGCCGAACACAACACCGATGCGGCGCACGTGCTCAACGCGATCACGCCACGGCACACGGCCCATGACCTCGCACGTTCCCGCGTCGGGAACGAGGATACCAGCGAGCAGTTTCACCGTCGTCGACTTGCCCGCGCCGTTGGGCCCGATGTAGCCGACGATCTCGCCGTACTCGAGGGTGAGATCGATCTCCTTCAGTGCCTCTACAACCCTGTGTTCGCGGCGCACGAGGCCGACGAGTGCGCCGACCAAGCCGGGTCGTCGCACCGCCACGCGGAAGCTCTTGCTGAGCCCGCGAGCCATGACAAGCGCGTTGCTAGGCGCCATGCGGTCGGTAGTTGTACAGCTGCTGGAGCGGCGACGGGTGCGGTTGTCCCGGACGGCGCGAAATCAACGCCCGGCGCGTCGTTCGGGCGCCTTCCCTGGGCCGTCGGCGGTGGACAACGGCTTGGTCGCGGTTGGAGCGAGCGCGTGGGCGATGTCTAGCGACCTCCGCGACGGCTCGATCGTCGCGTCGCGCCTCCACAACATGGTGTGCACCCGCTCGATGCGCCCATCGCCGGCGACGGGCGAGCACAGAAACCGCCGCGAGGCGGAATCTACGTGCAACGCCGCAAACCCCCGCGCCGTAACCGTCGTCAACAGCTCGGTCAGGCTCAGGCGATCGACAACGGCGCGCCGGCGATAGACGAGCGGTCCGGTGTTGATCCACAACCCACCGGGTCGCAACAACCGTCGAACGACGGCAATGAGATCGGCGAAGGGCTGATCGACCTGGTCGATGTACCAACACGTCAGCAGCGTGTCGAAAGCCGCATCCGGAAGAGCTGGCGCGCGCGCGTCATCGAACGCGAAATATAGTCCGGACACGGGCGGACCGCGACGGCGGAGCGCCCAGGTTGTTGCAGCATCGGTGGGCTCAACCGGCGTCGAGGGAAACTCGACCAGCTCAATCGTCTGTCCACCGATCACGCGATGGCCAACCAGCGCTGGAATCGGATTGATATCGAGCAAAAGAGATAGCCGGGAATTGAAGCGCAGGTGGAGCTCGTAAGGCATCCGACCCGCGCCGGCGCCTAGCACAACCATCTCACCGAGTTCGCCCACTCCTGCTCCCCGAAGCGCATCGCAAACCGCGTCGGCGCCGATCCTCGCCTCCTCGCTGCGGTCGTCCCAGGCCCAATCGCGGAGGATCTGCCGCCAACCCGCGAGAAGTGGCGAGGTTCGACCCGGGGCGAGGGGCGGAGCCGCAGCCGGCGCGAGGCCGGCGTCGGCGAACAACTGCGCCAACGCGCTCCGCTGGTGGGCGATGCCGTCGATCATCCGCTGGATCCGTCGATCGGAGATCGTCGCGGACACAGCGACACGGGCGCGGACAATCGCGTCGATCTCCCGGTCGTATTGACCGAGCAACGCGGCGAGATCGCGCGCCCAGCCGGCCGCCATCGTCGGCCCGTCCGCGCAGGCAAATGGGATCCCCCCGAGCGTGCCCCGCCCCTGCCACGGTCCAGCGATGCGATCGATGGCGCTCATCCTTTCACCCTCGGGATCTGCCACGTGCGGTCGCGCCACGCTGCGAGTTCGCCGCTCGCGCGCGCTTGCGATGGTACCAGCCACACCGTGCGACTTCCGAAACCGGGCACTAGAGAATCGACGTGCGTCGGACGATGCTCGGCTGCTAGCATTTCGCCAGATGGTCCTCCCACTGCCGCGCACGACGGGCGACACCCAGGCGAGACTCCCCGAGCAGCGCCCGCACGAAGCCGTCGCGCGCCCAAACGCGAGTTAGGCGTGGCGATCGCACCCGCCATCGGTCTAGATACGATCGCTCGGTTCGACCCGCGGGCCGCGTGGACGCGATTTGATCCCCAGCCGATCGGGAATTTCGCGGGTCAGCGGTGCGCTGTCCCCCACCGCGACGGCCATGCGCATCCCCTGGCCGAGCGGGCCGCGCGGGCGCTCGGCGAACAACTCAGGTGTGACCCCACGATGGCGAGCGCGTTGGGACGCGGCGGCAAGATGTTCGGCGTACTCGTGGTTGACGCCGGCCCCGAGGGAATCGGTTGGCTGCGGGCGTTCTCCGGAATGATCGCCCGCCGGTGGTTGATCGAAGGCTTCGCTCCGCCGTGCTTCGACCTCCACGAGGTCGCAACTTTTTGGCCCAGCGGCGAGGACGAGCTCGTGGCCCTCACCGAACGCATCGCGGTTGCGTCTGTTCCCGAACGCGAGGCGTTGCTGCGCTCACGCAAGGAGCGATCTCGCGCGTTGTGGGACCGCCTCTATCGAGCGTACCGGATCGCGGATGGAGGCGGTAAGTTCCGCGCGCTCGATGCGTTCTTCTCGGGGCGACCACCGTCGGGTGCCGGCGATTGCGCGGGTCCGAAACTTCTCGCGCTCGCCCAACACCTCGGCATGCGTGCCCTCGCCCTCGCCGAAACATGGTGGGGACCTGACCGCCCCGGGCGCCAGCATGGGCGACTTTACGCTCCGTGCGGGCACAAATGCGGCCCGCTCCTGGCGCACATGCTTCGCTGACTCGCGCTGGTCGGCTGACCGCCGCCCATGCTAACGACATGCCGGTGTCGGACGCGCGTGCAGTGGCCGAGCAATGCGCGCCGGATCGCCTCGCGCGTGGCGACCGGCTCGGGCGCTATGTCATTCGCAACGAACTCCACGTCGGCCCGATGGGGACCGTCTACGCCGCCTACGACCCGGAGCTCGATCGAGCCGTCGCGATCAAGTTGCTGCATCCCCACGCAACGGCCGACGCCGAGGCGATTCGACGATCTCTATTGCGTGAGGCCCAGGCGGCGGCCCACCTAACGCACCCCAACGTCGTCACCATCCACGACGTCGGAACCGCGCGCGGTCGCGTGTTCGTGGCCATGGAGCTTCTCAGCGGACCGCCCCTGCGCGAGTGGATGCAGCGGCCGCACCACTGGCGCGAAGTCGTGCGCATGTTGCTGCCAGCAGGTGCTGCGCTGGCGGCTGCCCACGCCGCCGGCATCGTCCACCGTGACTTCAAGCCCGAGAACGTGATGTTCGGCGCCGGCGGACGCGTGGTCGTGACCGACTTCGGACTGGCGCGCCACCGCGATGAGGTCGCCGCGGTCGACCCGGGGTTCGATACGTTCGATACGCACGAGGGCGCCGGGCTGGAGACGACGGGCGCCCTTGGGACCCCCGCCTACGCCGCGCCCGAGCAACTCACCGGCGGGCGCGTCGACGCACGTTCGGATCAGTACTCTTTTTGCGTTGTTCTGTACGAAGCGCTCCACGGCCATCGACCGGCGGCCGATTGCGACGCAGTTACGTCGAACGGTACCGACTCGGACGAGATGGTGATCCCCGAAACCGCAGCACCGGCTCGGATCCCTGGTTGGCTCGACGAAGTTCTCGCCCGCGGGCTTGCGATCGAGCCGGGCCGGCGACACCGCGACATGCCTGCGCTGCTCAGCGCACTGAACCGCGAGCAGCGTAGTCGCCATCGTATCCCGCTGCTCGCCCTGGCGGGCGCCGTCGCTGCCGGCGGGACGACCCTCGCGATCTCCCGCACTGAACCGTCGCCCGCCAGCTACTGCGACCGCATCGACGAGCACCTCGCGGGCGCATGGGATGCCGACCGCCAAGGTGAGATCGAGGCCGCCCTGCTCGCCACGGGTGAGCCGGCCGCGGCCGACGCATGGAAGCTTGTCCAGTCGCGCTTCCATGCGTTCGCCGTGTCATGGGTGACGGCCGCGACGAGTGCCTGCCAGGCCCATCTCGGTGGTGTCTCCCCGACGTTCATCACGGCCCTGCGGATGGCGTGCCTCAATCGACAGGTGGGAAGCGCCGCAGCGCTGAGCGACGCATTGCGGAACGCCGATGCCCGAACCGTTCTCCACGCCGGCGAACTTCTGTCCGACCTCCCGGAGGCCACTGCCTGCGACGACGACACACTGCTCGTCCGGCGGGCATCTGCACGCGCCGAGATCGATCCGGTCGTGCAGCGCGAGCTCGACGATCTCCTTTCGCAGGCGGACGCCCGACACCGAGTCGCGGACTTCGCCGGAGCGCTGGCGTTGAGCCGGCAGTTGCTTGCGCGCGCCCAGCAGGTGGGCGATCGCTGGGCCATCGCCGACGGCCTCATCGCCGCGGCGTTGAACAAGCAATGGCTGCAACGCGGCGAGGTCCAGCAGGACCTGCACGATGCGTTCAGCGCTGCCCTCGCGGCCGAGCACCACGAGGCTGCGGCCAACGCGATCATTGGGCTCCTCGCAGAGTGGTCGATCGATACAACAACTGATCTCACACAGGTCGAACACTGGCTCGCGCACGGCCGCGCGGCGATTGCCGCCCTCGGCGGGCACGCCGGTCTCGAGGCAACGATCGAGGGCGCAATCGGCAATGTTTATCACCGGCGCGGGCGCCTCCAGGACGCCCAGGCGGCGTACTATCGGGCGCTGTCCTCCGTCCAGGGCGGCGCCTATCTGGCGCTTCACGGGGCAGCCTATGGCAACCTCGGGGTCATCGCCGCGGCGCAAGGGCGAGCCGTCGACGCGCTCGCCTTGCTGCGCCGCAGCCACGAGGTGTTGCTCGAGGTTCACGGCCCGCTTCATCCGATGACGGCGTCGGCACTGATCAACGTCGGCAGCGCGCTGGCCAACCTCGGCGACCTCGACGGGGCCGCCGCCGCTCACCGTGACGGTCTCGAGGTGCTTGAGCGCAACTTTGGACCGACGCACCCGAGCGTGGCTCCGCCGCTGCGTATGCTCGCCTCCGACGCGCTAGCCCGACGCCAGTTCGCGGAGGCGTTGCCGTGGGCCGAGCGTGCCAATGCGATCACCGCCGTCAGCGAAACAGACGGCGAAAGCCGAGCGCGTAGCACCTCCATGCTCGCCGCGATCCACCTCGGGATGGGGCAGGTCGCCACGGCGGTGACGGAGGCGGAGACCGCTCTCGCCGTCGCCACAGCCGCCTTGGGTGACGATCACCCGAGCCTCGCCGAATTCGACATCGATCTCGGCCTCGCGCTCACCCAGGCCCGTCGCTACGACGAGGCGCTGCAGCGGTTTCAGGCAGCGATCTCTACGCGCACGCGGACGATCGGTGGCGATGACCCCGAGATCGTCCGGGCGTGGCAGGGCATCGCGGAGCTTGAGCTGGCGCGCGGGCATGCCGAGGCAGCGCGCGGTGCGGCAAGCCGCGCCTTGGAGCTGGCATCCACCCCCGGCTTCCAACACGACCCCGCTCGCCATGAAGCGCGCTTCTTGCTCGCACGTGTGCTGCAACAGACCGATCGCGCGCCCAATCCGCGGGCACGCACCCTCGCCGAAGAAGCGTACGGCGGCTTCGCGGCGGCGGGCACGGGGTGGGTCGCGCAGGCAACCGAAGTCGCCGCCTGGCTGGCCAAACATCCGGCCAGCTGATCGCCCGGGACTTCATTGCGCCCGCTGCCCCCGTCCCAACCGAGGACGAGAGCAGCACGAGAGCGGCCGGGACCCGTCTACGGAACCGGGACGATCCGCCAGATTCGCCCTGGGCCATTCTGTCCGGTGAAGTAGACGTCGCCGAGCTGATTCCAGCCGTTACCGAGAATGCCACCGGGCGCGTCGATGACCACGCCGAGGTCGGTGACGGCGTCGCCGTCGAACTGGATCGCGCGAATGTCAGGGTTGCAATAGTCCGAATAAAAATAGGTCCCGCTCCACGAGGGGGCCTCGCAACTGCGGTACACCGCGCCACCGACGATGGCGCAATCCGGACTGTGGGCGACGTTGATGAGCGGCATGGCCAGGCCATCGGCATTGACCTCATGGGGACCCGCCAAATCGTCACAGCCACCGTCCGCATAGCAATGGAAGCCCTCCATGTCATTCCAGCCGTAGTCGCGACCGGGCACCAGGAGATCGATCTCTTCCCAGGCCACCTCACCGACGTCACCGATCCAGATCCCGCCGTCTTGGACATCCAGCGACCACCGCCACGGATTGCGAAAGCCGCCCGCGAGGATCTCTTGGGCGTAGCCGGCGACCCCGACGAACGGGTTGTCCGCGGGGATCGTATAGTCGAACGGCCCATAGCTCGGACAGCCGTTGCACGCCGGCGTATCGTCGGCTATCCCATCCGGCTCGACCCCGATCCGCAGGAACTTCGCCAGCAGAATCCCGTTGTTGCGGCTGGTGCTTTGCATGCCACCGTCGCCCATGCCGATCACGAGTTGCCCGTCGAAGTCGAAGGCAATGCCGCCGCCGTTGTGATTGGAGGCCGGCTGGTGGATTTCGAGCACGATTCGTGCCGAAAGAGGATCAGCGACAAAGCCATTGCTTGGGTCGAGCGCATACTCCTCGATCCGCGTGCGCCCATTGGGCGACGCTGTGTAGTTGAGGTAGATCCGCGGATCGGCGGGGAAGTCGGGATGGAACGCCATTCCAAGCAAACCGCGTTCACCCCCGGACAACACGTCGCCGATGTCCGCGATCTCCTGATCCACGGGCGACGTGTTGCCAGGTTCGATCATCCGGATCACGCCACCTTGCTCGAGGACAAAGAGACGCTCGGGCTCGGTGGGATGGCCGAGCACAAAGAGCGGCGCGTTGAGCCCATCGCCGACGAGCTCGACGTCGAAGCCACTCGGATCATCCACCACCGGGTATGGGCAGTCCACGACACCGCCGGTGGTGGCATCCGTTCCGCTCGACTCCCCAAGACCGGTGGTAAGGCCACTGGTGCTCGCGGGGGCGGTCGTGGAACCGTCGACGCCTGAGGTAGTTGCTTCGGTCGTGCTGGCGCCACCATCACTGGTACCGGGCGACGTCGTGCCAGGCGACGTCGTGCCAGGCGACGTCGTGCCAGGCATGGTCGTGCCCGGCGTCGTGCTCACACCAACACCGGAACTCGAGTCCCCCAAGCCGGTGCCCGTTTCGGCCACGCCCTCGTAGCAGGATGAAATCCCAAGCGCGACCCAGAGACCCAAACGTCGGCGACAGACGGTCATCGTCCAACGCTACCAGACGATCCGGGGGCGCCAGCGCCCGGCTGGCCCGACCTCACCGTTGGGATCGCTCGCCCACGCAGAGGTCGTTGGCCGTCCCACCGGTGGGTTCGGTGGGCATCACGTCGTACTTGAACGGCCCGTCCCAAGTAGACGCGTTCCGACCCGTCGAAACCCCAACGCCCCCGCGATCGATCTTCGCCGAATCCGCTGGCTCGCGACGACGCGCATAGGACAGCCTGCCGCCCCGCCGCGGATTTCGTCCTGCGATCTGCCTGAACGCACGCCGCGTCTGGTTCGGGGAGATCAGCAACCGGTGAGGCGCGTGTTGGTCCGCCGGAACCGCGGTGGCATCGATGTGCCCGTGCGCACATCGGGTTCCCGACGATCGTTCCCGCACCTGCGCGCCTGTGCTTTTTTCCGCGGCGGCGCGGGCATTGTCGTGCACCATCGTTGGACCCCCTATGGCGATGATCAGCGACCTGTTGTTCCAACTCGCCGGATCCTGCATGGCCGAGGACGAGATCGCCCTCGAGCTGCGGACGGATCTGGGCACCGTTCGATCCTGTCTGCAGCGACTCGGTGCCCTCGCAATCATCGAGGGACCTGCGGGCGACGAGCGGGTGTGGGCCGCAATTCCGGCCGACGCGCCGTTTGACGTTCTGGTCGGCAAGGCCAAGGCGGGTGGACTCGACGTTCGCCAGCCGCTGCCGCAGTTTGGCCTCGAGTCCTGACGCAGGCGCGACAACGGCGAACACCGCGAAGTTTGGGGGCGCGCCCGACGGATGCTATCGTCCAGTTGCGGGCGGATGAACGCCCTCGCACCGATCCCGTCCCATGAACTGGCAGACATTGGCCGAACAGGAGGGCGAGCGCACCGAGCTGCTCGAGATCCCTCAGCGCGGCTGCCTGGTCCGCGTGCTGATCAAGCAGGGTGACCGCTGGCTGCCAGTGACCATGACGTGGTGTCAGGGCCTCCAGGCCGCGGATCTGAGCGGGTTTGCGCCCGGCCAGGCGACGCCGACGCGCGAGGCACCCCGGCCAGAACCATCCGCCAGCCCGGCATCACCTAACGCCGCGCCGCTCAGCGGTGCTGCCCCGGCCGTCGACGCCGGGCCGTCCAACGATGCTTCGCCGGCCGTCGAGGCAGCGCCAGGCACCGATGCTGCGCCAGCGACCAACGCGGCGCCGGCCACCGACGCGGCGTCCGCAGCGTCAGAACCGTCGCCCGAGAGGGCGGCCACCGAATCGGCCACCGCCGCGCCGGAACCCCCGGAACTGGTGGAGTTGCTCACCAGCTACATCGCGCTCCAGTTGGCGGTGTGCGCCGGGTTCCGCAGCAAGATCGGTCAACCTTCCGGACCCATAGGCTTTCTCGCCGACACGCCCAAGGTCGGGAGCTTCGCGGTCAAGGGACACGGCGACTGGATCTGGCGGATCGAGATGTCGAGTGTTTCGCTGACCAACCGACGTCGAGTGATCGAGCTTCAGATCCCGTCGCACTTCGCCGACAACGCCTTCGACCCCAAGGCTGTCGCGTCGTTTCTCGAGACGACCAACACCCGCGAGTTTCAACACAAGAACACCCGCTACCCGGTGGACGAGGCCACGGTCGCCGCTTGCACCGAGCTGCTTGTGAAAGATGGGGTGTTGCGCTTGTTCGCAGCCCAGCCACGCCCGATCTACTCGTTCGTGAAGAAGTAACCGGGTTCCGTGCGCGCGGCGGACACCACGCCGCTCGCGCCCCCTTGGGGCCGCCCTCCGCGGTCGCGCAGGCGCCCCTGTCGCGCCATCGGGGTCGCTACTTGTGGCCAACCCGCCAGTTTGGGTACCGTGTCGCCGAAAGGACGACGGGCCAAACGTGCCTACCTCCCGTCGTCGTGACGCCATGCGCGATGGATTTTTCTTACGGTCCTTTCCGGTTTTTGGGGGTTGCCTCGGCCTCATCGAGGGTTGCATCTCGAGCGAAGGCGGCGGCGACATCTCTACGACTGGGGAAACCTCCGAAGGAGGCACGAACCCGAGCACGGTCGGGGTGGATTCGACCACGGATCCCACAACCAGCACGAGCACGAGCACGAGCACGGGAACGCCGGGAGACGACACCTCCACGGGTGGCGATCCCAGCTGCCCCGGCACGTGCGCCGCGCCGACGCCGGAGGGTTGGTTTGGCCCGGCGATCTACGCGCGCGTCGGCGAACTCGCCGCTGTGCCCCCGTGCCCGGAGGACTACCCGAACCCCGGCCCCACCGTGCTCGACGGCTTCAACGCCCCGGGTTCGGCGCAATGTGACTGTGCGTGCAATTTCATGGCCGGCACGCCATGCGACCTCGACGTAACCCTCTACAGCGGCACTACGTGCCAGGTCTGGCTCAACTCGCAGCAAGCGGGTGAAACCTGCAGCGGCGCCCTGATTGGCGAGTCGCTCCAGGTCCGCGTCGGCTACAACTATGGTGGTCAGCAGGCCACCTGCCAAAAAGAGGAAGCAGAGTTCATCCCGCCGGTCGAGTGGGACTCGGCGATCCGCAGCTGCCGACTCCCCGAGACCCCGCTGGCGTGCAACGACGGCGCGGGGGTCTGCTTGCCCCCGGCGCCCGAGGGCTTCGAGAATGCGTGGTGCATCTACGCCCAAGGCGACGTCGCTTGCCCCGCCGGCGACTTCAGCAACAAGTCGGTGTTCTTCACCAACGCCATGGACACACGCGAGTGCAGCAGCTGTTCATGCGGGACTGCGGGAACGAGCTGCGACGACGGAGTGCTTCAGTTGTTCGCGGGCCCCGACTGCGCTGGTTCGCCGGTGGAGGAGATCACCCCGGGCGGGTACGTGTGCCACGACGTGACCGCGGGGTCGTTCGCCGCCAGCTTCAGCGCGGGACCCCCTTGCCCCGTCACGTCGATTCCGGAGCCGATGGGCGAGGTCGCCGCCGTGGGCCCGTTCACCTTCTGCTGCGGCTGAAACGGTGTTGCCCTCGAGCCCCCGGGCCAACCGGCGCCGCGGTCGCGTCTGTCACGCCGGGCGCGCCCTCGATTGGTCGCCCCTCGTTTCGCGTCAGCACTTGTCGCGGGCCCGCTCGGTTCGGTACCGTTCGAAGCGAAGGGGTGGGAGCAAACGCGACCATCGTCACATAACCATGCGTGATGAAATTTGCCGGCATTCCCTCCAGCTCCTCGGCGGCATCTCGCTGGCGTCAGGCTGCGGCGGTCCCAAAGCGAGCGGCGACACAGGTTCGACCGACACAACCGCCAGTGACAGCGGCCAAACGAGCACCGGCCAAACCGACGAGGGCATCAGTTCGATCACCATCACGCCAACAGGCGGTTCCGCCGATTCCACCACCGCCGGCGCTGACTCCACCACCGGCGATCCCAGCTGCCAGGGCACCTGCGCTGCGCCTGCCCCCGATGGATGGTTTGGACCCACGATCTACGCGCGCTTGGCCGATGTAACGAGCCTTCCTGCCTGCCCGGCCGAGTATCCGAACCCCGGTCCCACGTTGCTCGAGGGATTCCACGACCCCGGTCCCGCGCAGTGCGACTGCTCGTGCACCCTGATGGCAGGAGCCCCATGCTCGGCGCAGGTGCGGATGTATAACGGTGGCTGCGCGGGTTATTGGGCCAACCAACAACCTGCCGGTGAGACGTGCACGAACTACGCGCTCGTAAACCGCGGTGCCCGGATCTATTCGTACAACTACGGCAACCCGGGAAGCTGTCAGAAAGAAGACACGGAGTTTGTGCCACCGGTGGCCTGGGACGGCGCAATCCGGACCTGTCGCGTGCCGGAGACGCCGCTATCGTGCAATGACGGGGCCGGCGTGTGCTTGCCAGCCGCGCCCGAGGGCTTCGAGAGTACGTGGTGCATCTACAAAGACGGCGACGCCGAATGCCCGGGCGGCGACTTCGGCAACAAGTTCGTATTTCATACCAACGCGATGGATTCACGCGAGTGCACCAGCTGCGCGTGTGGCACCGCAGGCACCAGCTGCAACGATGGTGTGGTGCAGCTCTTCGATGACGCGGACTGTGAAGGCATGCCGGCGCAGGAGCTCCCGCTCAACGGGTCCTGCCAGGTGCTCAACGCACTGTCGTTCGCCGGTAGTTTCAGCGATGGGCCACCTTGCCCGGTTACGACCATGCCCGAGCCAATGGGTGAGGTTGCTGCGGTCGGTCCCTTCACGTTCTGCTGCGGCTGATCGGGACGAGCCGAAGCCGCTCGGCAAATTTCGTGAGGGCGAACTCGAAAGCGCACAGCGCCGCCTCAAGAACCTACGGAATCGTGCTCGCCTGGGCATGACTCCGTAGATGACAAGCGTTCGACGTGTGGGGCGTCCACCCTCGTTTGTCGGCGTGCTCTGGAGGTTCGTGTTCCACGCCAACGCGGAAAATACGCGCGAATGCTCCGACTGCTCGTGCAGTTCCCCGACCCAAGGCTGCTCTGACGGCTCACTCCTGCTCTTTGGCGGGCCGGACTGCACTGGCGAGCCGTTGCAGGAGATGGAACTCTTGAATCCAGGCTACTGTGATATCGTGAATGCGGTGTCGTTCGTCGCCGACTTCGGTGCCGACGAAGCATGCTCGGTCACGACTGCCCCGGAGCCGACCGGTTCCGCCACGGCTGCCGGCGCGTTTACGTTCTGCTGCGGCTGATTTCCGCGCCCTCCGATCACCCGCGCGGCGGTCGACAACCTGAGGACCCGCTCGCATCGTCGGGGCGAATGACGTCGCCGTGAAGGTTCTTGCCTGTCGAGGCAATGATCCCGACATGACACGCCATCGACTTCTGCGACGATCCCTGCCTTTGCTCGGTGGGCTCTCCCTCTTGCCGGGTTGTACGTCGTCAGAAGCGGCGCAGAGCGATACGGGGGCATCGAGCAACCCCACGACAACAGCGGACGATGGCACGCAAACGGGCGGTTCGCAGGCTGAAGACACCACTTCGGCGCTCGACACGGGCGCGAGCAGCGGCGCGGCGGAAACCGCCGGGGCGGATTCGACGACAGGCGACTCTGGTTGCGCGGGCACCTGCGTGGCAGCGGTTCCCGACGGTTGGTTCGGACCAACGGTCCATGCCCGGCTTGCGGCGGGCGCGGCGACGCCCCCCTGCCCCGACGACTATCCGACCCCCGGACCGACGCTCGTCGAGGGGTTCAACGAGCCTGGGCCTGCGCAATGCGACTGCTCGTGCACCCTCATGGCAGGTTCGCCGTGCACTGCGACTTTGACGTTCCACACAGACGACTGCGAGGGCTATGCGTACGGCATGGACTCCGTCTCGCTCGGCCCGGAGTGCAATCCCACGCCCATTGTGAACGAGCTGAGCAGCGTCGAGCTGTATGCCGGTAACGGCGGCAGCTGCCAGAAGGAAGACACCGAATTCGTACCTCCGATCTCTTGGGACGCGACGATCCAAACCTGTAGGCTCCCGGAGGAGACCCCGCTCGCGTGCAACGATGGCGCGAGCGTCTGCCTACCCGCGGCACCGGAGGGTTTCGAAAACAAGTGGTGCATCTACAAGCAGGGTGAAGTCGAGTGCCCCGTGGCCGACTTCACCGAGAAATTGGTGTTCCACACCAACGCGGAAGACACGCGCGATTGCAGCAGCTGCTCGTGTAGTTCGCCGGGGGGTAGTTGCTCCGAAGGCACGCTCCAGCTTTTTGACGAGCCCGACTGTGCCGGCGAAGCGACGCAAGAGGTCGTGCTCAGCGCCGATCTCTGCCAGGTGCTCAACGCCGCCTCGTTCGCTGCCGACTTCGGCGGCGAACAAGCTTGTTCCGTCACCACCGCCCCGGTGGCGAGCGGCTCTGCCACGCCCGTGGGCCCATTCACGTTCTGCTGCGGCTAGCAGGACCCCGGCGGCCCAAGCCGGGGCTCAGGCAGCCACACCCGTCAACGCACCATCGGTGGCGTGGACGAGGGTGTAGCGGCTATTGACGGTCTCAATCTCGATACCGAAGATGGTCGGCGTCACACTGCGGACACGGCTGGTTTGCACGACGCCGTCGGCATCGGTGCTCACGAGCACCAGGCATTCGCCCACCCGCGGTTCGCCAACCAGTCGCACCGTCCCCCGAGGCAGGTTCTCGGGTATCGGCTTGCCAGAGGTCGGTCGCTCACAGTGCAGCTTGAAGACTCCGCGCATGGGGTGCCCTTGTCGATCCTCCGTGCTGCATCGGTCGTACCAATGCGCGTCGACGCTCACCATCGTCGCGTTCACTCCGCTGGGTGGTTCGGGCCCGAATTGGAACCGGCGTGTTCCGCCGTCGTGCGCCCGAACCGACGCGCGCTGCGCCACGCCGAGAGCCAACGAGCACGGCGAAAGAAGCGGCCGCGATCCGCCTCCAACGCGGATCCGCGGCGCGCCATGTGCTCCATCCCACACCAACTAGCTTCACCACTTTGATCCAACTGCCAGCGTGCATCCGACCGCCATCGAAACGCGTCGGCGCGGGGGGCCATGGCCGCTCCCGACCGTTTCCGTGACGTACGCCCAGGTCCGGTGCGGGAGCTGGTGCGATGGCCTGTGGACTTTCACTACGGCGCCCGAGCGAGCCGGCTTTCCGCACGACTTGCGCACGGCGCACGTTACGTGAACGATCGAACGCAATGCCCGCGGACCGGGCGCGCCCTGGCCTTTCCCATGACGAAGACATCGCAAAGCCCCGTCCTCGCGTTTCTTGCCGTCGCGGCATGCAACAACCCCGGCTCGGCCGGGAGCTCGTTCGGGACCGGGACCGGGGAGCCCGTCGGCACGTCGAGCAGCAGCAGTACCGGGGTCGACGCCACGACCGCGATCGTCGATGGCACCGCCACGGACGCAAGCAGCGACTCTGCCACCGGGGGCCCGCCCAAGCTCGACGTCGGTGCCCCCGCGACGGGCACCACCGGTGAGCCGATGGGCTGCACCTACGTCGACCTTCTCTTCGTGATCGACAACTCGCTCTCGATGTCCGAGTACCAAGCCGCGCTGGCGGCCTCGTTCCCCGCATTCGTGGACGAGATGTACAGCCAGCTCCCCCCGGCCACTGATCTCCACGTGGGCATCACAACGACCGACTTCTACTGCGGCAGCGGCTCCTGCTCATGCAGCGAGTTCGTTTTCAACTGCGCGACCACGGCCAGCGATTCCCAGGTCTTGGATCACTACAACACGCCCGATCAGGGCAACAACGGTGGCAATGGCTCACAGGGGCGTTTGTTCGAATACGGCGGCATGACCTACTTCGCAACCAACACCGCCGACGACCCCGCTGCACTCAAGACGTGGTTTACCGGGGCGGCGACGGCCGCCGGTGAGGACGGATGTTCGTTCGAGATGTCGTCGGCGGGCGCAGCATACGCAGTGGGCCCCGACAACGCTGCCGACAACGCGGGATTTCTCCGCGACGAGGGCGCGGTGCTCATGGTCTTCGTGCTCAGCGACGAGCCCGACAAGTCGCCCGAAGACATCGCCGTCTACCACGACATGGTGACCGCCGCGAAGACCGGCTGCGGCGGCGACGACTGCATCCTGACTGCCGGGCTCTTAGATCCCTGCGTACCGGACACCGAACAGACCGTCTGGCAGTTTCTCAGCAGCTTCGGCAAGACTCCGACGTACGGCAGCATCGAAGATACGTTCGCCTACAGCGACGTCGTCGGCACGGCGCTGGCCCAGATCGTCAGCGAGACCTGTCAGACGATCCCGCCTGCGGGGTGATCTCGTTTCGAGCGCGCGACGACGACGCGCTCGGGAGCTCGCCCTTGCCGCTCAGGCCAGCCCGGCCTGGACCAGCCAGATCGCGAGCTCGGCGCGCGAGCCGATCTCCAGCCGTCGGTAGATGTTCTCGAGGTGCGTTCCCACGGTGCGGGGGCGAATGCCGAGTTGTGCTGCGATCTCTGGGTTGGTTCGTCCCGAAACCACCAGTCGAGCGATCTCGAGCTCGCGCTGCGTCAGCTGGAGCTTCGGAGATGTGCCAGCGTCGACGGTTTCACATACAAGCTCGGCGATCGGCCCGATGCGGACTCGATAGCCAGGCCGCAGCGGCGCGAGTTCGACCCGCGCGTCGTTGACCAACGTCCCGTTCGTCGATTCGAGATCGACGATGATGCCCGTTCCGTCGCTTGCCTGCATCACCTTGGCGTGGCGACGCGAAACACCTGTGTCCGTGAGCCGCAGTTGGCACTCTGGATCCCGGCCGATGAACAACTCGGTGCCGTCGTACTCTACGACACGCCCGACCGCAGCCCCGGCGACAACACGGAGCCGCCAGCGGCGAGGCAGTCCCAGCTCGTCACGGCGATAAGGAGCAACGGTGGTCTTGTTGTCGGCCTTCGCCATCACCGTGCGCTGTTTGAAGGTATCATCGGATCGCGAATCGCGGCATGTCCGGGGCTTTGTCCGACGACAGCACCACTCGTGTCGGCCTCGAACTGGGGGATCTACGCGCGCCAGCGAGGCCGACGCCTGGCGACGGGACCGGCTTGCGTCGCGGCGACCTCGTCGATCGATACGTGATCGTGGCGCTGATCGGCACCGGCGGTGGCGGCGAGGTCTATCGCGCGTACGATCCAGATCTCGAGCGCAACGTCGCCATCAAGCTGCTCACTCCCAAGGGGGGAGACGTCGAACAGCGGCGGGCCGAGCTACTCCGCGAAGCCCGCGCTCTCGCTAGGTTGGGTCATCCCAACGTCGTACAGGTATTCGACGTCGGGGTCGATGACCACCGTCTTTTCCTGACCATGGAGCTGCTCGAGGGATCGACGATGCGGCGGTGGAACGAAAGCCCACACACGTCGGTCGAACGGGCGAAGGTGCTGCTCGCCGCCGGTCGGGGTCTGTCCGCGGCCCATGACGCAGGTCTGCTCCACCGCGACTTCAAGCCCAGCAACGTCATCGTCACCAGCGGCGGCCGGGTATGCGTGTGCGACTTTGGGTTGGCCCATCGCGTTCATCCCGACGCGCATGTTGCCGAGCAGGCATTCGTTCCGACCTTTGCTGGCACGCCGCCCTATCTCGCGCCAGAGATCTACGACGGAGCGCCGCCAACGATCGCCAGCGACGTGTTCGCGTTCGGCGTCACCGCTTGGGAGATCCTGTTTGGCGAGCGGCCTTGGCCCGACGTCGGCGAGCCCGATCTGCTCGGCCACAAGCGGCGTGGAGCTCCATCGCCGCCGCGCGGCGTCCGGCTTCCGCGCGGCCTGATCGAAGCGATGACCCTCGCGTTGGCGGCCGACCCCCGCCGACGTTCCCAAGGCTTGGCCCCGCTGCTTCGGGCCCTCGATGTCGCCGCACACCCGCGACGCAGACGAGCTGTGGTCGCGGCGCTCGCCGCCGGTCTCGTGGTTGCCGGCGGAGCCTGGTTGGCGATCGCACCGAATCGTTGCGCCAACGCCGGTGCGGCGGTCGACGAGATCTGGAATGACGACGCGCTAGCCGCGGCCCGGCGCGGACTGCTCGCGACCGACGCACCGTTCGCCGCCGACGTGTGGGCGCGGATCGAGCCCACGCTTGCGTCGCACGCGGAGGCGATCCGTGGGCAGTGGTATTCGTCATGCGTAGCCACCTACCAGCGCGGTGAACAGTCGGAGTCGATGCACGATCGCCGAACCGCTTGCCTGGAGCGCCGACGACGCGGGTTGGCGGAGCTACTGCAGCTGTATGCCAAAGCTGATCGCGACGTTGTCGAGCGCGCCACCGCGATGGTCGCCGCGCTCGACCCGATCGACACCTGCGAGCGCGAGCAGCTCGAGGCTGAACGCGGGCCGACGCGGGATCCGGCGATAGCGATCGCGCTGGATCGCGCGGCAGTGCTCGAGGCCGCCGCCCACTATACCGACGCGATGGCCCTGTGCGAGCAGCTACGCCGCGAGACCGCACACGAGCCCGACGGTGTCGACCATCTCGAGGTCGAGTATCAGCGCGCGCGGCTGCTCGAGCGCCTCGGTGAGCGCCGCCGCGCGGGTGAGCTGCTCGAGCAGATCCACTGGCGCGCGGAAGCAACCCACGCAGACAGCGTGGCGGCCCGTGCTGCGGTATCTGCGATCCACGTCCTCGGGGCGCTGCAGGAGCGTCACGACGAAGCGCTGGCATGGGTGCCGCACGCACGCGCGGCGATCGAGCGCGCCGGCGGCGACGAAGTCCTGGTGGCTAGATTGCTGGAGAGCGAAGGCACCGCGTTGCTAGGCAAGCAGGACGGCGCCGCTGCGGTCGAGCGCTATCGCGAGGCCCTCGTGATTCGCGAGCGCAGGGCCGAACGCAGCCCGCTCGGACTGCTGTCAGCGCTCAACAACATCGCCGTGGCGCTGGAGGAGACCCACGCCTACGACCAGGCGCTCGCAGTCGAACGCCGAGCCCTAGACTTGGCGGAGGCGACCCTTGGCGAGGCTCATCCCTACACCGCCCTGTGCGTCGACAACATCGGCACCACGCTGGTACGTATGTCCCGCGCCAAAGAGGGGCTGGCGCACCTCGAACGTGCGATGTCGATCCGGCGCGCGGCGTTTGGCCCGCGCCATCCCCTCGTCGCGCTGTCGGCCGGCCATCTCGGGCTGGCACACCTCGAACTGGGCCAAGCCGACGACGCGGTCGCTGATTTCCAGCTTTCGCTCGAGCTCAGCAATACGCCCGAGGTGTCGGAGCTCTCGCGGCTGCGCACGCGCGAGGGGCTCGCCCATGCCCTCGCCGCCGCCGGTCGGACCACCGAGGCGAGCGCCGAAGGTCGCGTTGCCCACGAGGGCCTGCGACAGATCTATGGCGACGACCACCCGGAGGTCCGCGCCCTTGCGGAGTTGCTCGGGCGCGTCGGCCGGTAGTGTCAAGTGGCCGTGAATCCCGCGCGTCACGCCGGCGACTTAGACCGGCTCGCACGTCTCCGGATCGACGCACACGAAGCAGGCGTTCTGCAGCGCCTTGACCGTGCCTGCCCCGCACACCGGCGGAACGTCGCACAGCTGGCTCAGCGTGCTCCCGTCGTCACAGCTGGCCGGCGGCGGCTCGCAGGTTTCCGGGTCGACGCACACGAAGCAAGCGTTTTGCAGCGCCTTGATCGTGCCTCCCTCGCACACCGGCGGAACGTCGCAAAGCTGGTTCAGCGTGCTCCCGTCGTCGCAACTTGTCGGCGCTGGCTCGCAGGTCTCGGGATCAACGCACACGAAGCAGCCCTTCTGGCGCGCCTTGACCGTGCCGTCCTCGCATACCGGTGGGACGTCGCACAACATGTTGGGCTCGCTGCCATCGTCGCAGCTCGCCGCCGGCTGCTCGCATGTCAGCGCGTCGACGCACTGGAAGCAGCCATTCTTGCGCGCCGCGACCTGCCCGGCCTCGCAGACCGGCTTGATGTCGCACAACATGCTGGGCTTGCTCTCGTCGTCGCAGTCCGGCACCGGGAGCTGGTCACCGCAAGCAACGAAGACGTCCGAGCAGCAGTCGCCGACGTCACGGCACGTCTCATCGCACCAGCAGTTGCCCTCGGCCGCCTTGCTCCCGCAGTCATCGGGTGTACATGAGCCGACGAGGTCGGCCTTGCCGATCGAGTGACGCTCGGGTCCGTCGGCCGAGTCGTCGACGGTGCAGCTGAACGCAAGCGAAAGCAGAGCGATGATGGTCGGTATGCGCATGTCGATTTCTCCTCGAGGCCGTTGCCCAGCATCGCAGTGGGCCCTACATGCCACCATCGGGCGAGCCCCCGAGGGCGTTCGGATTTCTTGCGAGACCGTCGCGGAAGCCCCCGCCGGGCCGCCCCTGGACGAATCGCGCCCGCCCGGCCTGGACTCGGCATTTGACCGCGCATCCGGTGTTCACCCGATGGCGGACGCCGCGGGGCTACGGGTCACCAGCGAACGGTGTCGTTGAGCGCGCCGAAATCCCCCACGGAACCCGGTACCATCGTGGCGGGCGTGGCCAGCAGCCTATTCACCCTCCTCGACGACATCGCGACGTTGCTCGACGACGTGGCGGTGATGACGAAGGTCGCGACGCGAAAGGCCGCGGGCGTGCTCGGCGATGATCTCGCCCTGAACGCGAACCAGGTCGTCGGGCTTGACGCCGATCGCGAGCTGCCGGTGGTCTACGCGGTCGCCAAGGGCTCGGCGCTGAACAAGGTGTTCCTCGTGCCCGCGGCGCTGCTGCTCAGCGCCGTCGCACCGTGGGCGGTCTTGCCCGTGCTGATGCTCGGCGGCGCCTTCCTCTGTTTCGAGGGTTTCGAGAAGGTCGCCCACAAACTGTTGCACAGCCGGTCAGAGGACGAGGCCCACCACCAGGCCGAGCTCGCGGCGATCTCCGACCCGAAGGTCGACATGGTCGCGTTCGAGCGCGACAAGATCAAAGGCGCAGTCCGGACCGACCTCATCCTCTCGGCTGAGATCATCGTAATCTCGCTCGGAACCGTGGCCGACCAGCCCATCGCGAAACAGGCGATGGTACTCGTGCTCATCTCCGCGTTGATGACGGTTGGGGTGTACGGCCTCGTCGGCGGCATCGTGAAGCTCGATGACGCGGGCCTCGCGCTCTCGCGCCGCCCTAGCCGCGCTGCGCAGCGCGCCGGGCAAGCGATCCTCGTCGGTGCGCCGTGGCTGATGAAGGGGCTATCGATCGCGGGCACCGCGGCGATGTTCCTGGTCGGCGGCGGCATCTTGGCCCATGGCATCCCGCCCATCCACCACTTCGCCGAGCACCTGCCGAGCCCACTGTCTATCGTGATCGATGCGCTCACTGGCATCGTCACCGGCGGACTCATCGTCGGGGTCGTGACCCTCGCGAAACGACTGCGTCGCGCACCCCAACCGTCTTGACGCGCTAGTTCGTCGCTTGTCGTTGGCGTCGCGTCATTCGCGACATTTCTGCGCACGCGCGCGCGCACCGGCTCATGCTCCCAGGCGCAGGCCCGCGGGCAGGCTCTCGCCGAACATCCGCCCGCGGTCGCTGTCGGAGAAGTCCGCGCCGCGCACCACCATCTCGACCCACGTCGACGGGGCCTTCGCGCGGGCCAGCCGGTCAGCCGCCTGCTGTCGCACCGCAGCGTTGACGTCACGCGCGGCGTCACCGGTTTTTCGCGCGATCTGTGCGATCGCAAAACTCGCTCCCTCTGCGCTCGCGAGGTCGAGGGCACACAATCGCTGGATCCAAGCTTCCGCTGTCGCCGGATCCACCACGTCGCCACGCTGGCCGCAGAACGGCTCGCGCGACCCAACGCGTCCGATCGGCCAGAACGAGCCGAGCTTGTCCGCCCGGGCGAACAGCAGCTCACCGAGCTCGCGCTTGGCGTCGGCATCGATCCGCTCGAGGACCGCGGCGAGCTGCAGCATCTCCATCGGCCCATGCTTGTGCGGACCCGCTGGCGGCTTGCCGTCGGCGTCACGCCAGAGCCACGGGCGCAGCTCAGCGAACTGTTCGAGCTGGCGGGCGCGATCGAGCCCCGCGGCGACCCACCGCCATGTGATCCACCATTGCGCCCAGTTGGCTTTGCTTGGGAATCGCAAGCCCGTGGCACGCACCGCCCACATGCGGTCAATTCGCCCTCCGTCGCCGTCTACGCCAAAGCCCGGGCGTAGGCACCAACCCAGCAGCCGCAGCCACGCAAGTTCGTGCTGCTCGGATAGCGCACACGCCTCGGCAAGATCGAGGAGACGATCGGCGAGCACGCGGCAGGTGGCGGCGGACCACTGCCCGCGCGGGCCGATGACCCGCTCGATCGCCGCACGCAACGACTTTGCCTCGCCCGAGTCCTTCTTGCGCAGCGCGGCCTCCGCGAGCGCGATGGCCCTGCCAACTTCGTCATGCGGCGATTCCGGACGGGCGGTCAGCGGCTGCTCAGCCTCGGGCTGCGCTGTCGGGCGCAATGCAAAGTCGAGTCGCCAACGCCGGGGAGGTACATCGGTTCACCGGCTGCGCCCCCACCGTCGCCCTGCACGTTCTGTGGGA
>CADEGN010000017.1:36063-48299 GCA_902826865.1 uncultured Myxococcales bacterium | reverse complement strand
AGTGCCGATGTCGAGCGCGGATACTCCGATCCAGGAGGGCACGCCCATCTACATTTCGCCCGGGGCGATAACCTTCGCGGAGAAGAAGCTGGGTCAGCTCGACGCCACGGGGGCGATTCAGCCCGAGTATCTCCAAGGCAACCTCATCGGACCGCTGTACGACTCGCTCGCCGAGGAGGCTGACAAGTCGAAGCAGATGTCTGAGTCCAAGGGGACCGACTGGACCGGTCGGGTGATCCTCATCGGCGATCAGAACCTCAAGTTCTCGACGCTGGTGCATGTCATGTACACCGCGGGTCGCGCAGAGTTCCGCGAATACGCGTTTTGCGTCATCCTTCGGAGCGGCTAACTCGCACCCCCTTGGGTCGCGTCGCAGAGGGGTCGGACCCGCCCGGGGTCCGGCCTTTTTTTTGCGTTTTCGAAGCGACCCCACGGTTCGAAGGCCGGTCACCCGACTGGCCATGCACCCCTGGTTGTGGGCTAGCTTTCCCAATCGGGACGCTTCGAAAACGGGCGAATTCGCTCCAGTGCGACAAATCGTCGCGGTTCATGCGCAGGGTCGACCGGACCGTACGAAACAGGCGGTTTCAGGGGAATTACAGGGCGCCAGATTGGTCCTTCAAAACGATGCCGGTATGCTGATGTTCCAGGGGGCATCGGCATGTGCGGGGTGTTCCAGGATGACCCTGGTTCCTGCCGAAACTTAGAAACCGATGAAGGCTGCACCTCCACCTCGAATCAAAGTGCTGCGCGTCGCGGTGGTCGTCGACGGGCTCGTCTGTGACGAGATCCACCAGAGTCACGCGGCCACTTTGTCGTTCGGCAGCGACTACCGCAACGACGTGGTGCTCTTCGGGGCTGCGGCGCCCCTGCAGCACGCGATGTTCGACTATCGGGGTGGCCGTTACTTCCTCGACCTGCCGGCGCACGTGAAGGGCAAGCTGTCGCTCGGCAGCAAGGCGATCACCGTGACCGAGCTGCGCAATCGCATGGGCGGCGGCGCGCGGCTGCGGGTCGTGCTCGATCCTCGCGCCAAGGGCAAGCTCCTCATCGGTGAGAGCACGGTGCTGTTCCAGTTCACCGAACCCAAGCCGATCCCGCCCAAGCTACCGTTCCCGACCGAATTCGCGGTGCACCTCGCGGATCTGATTTCGCCCCTCGATCGCTACACCTTCGCGGGCTCGGCGGCGGTGCTCGGCTCGTTCTTCATCTATCAGGCGTTCAAGGAGCGCACCGACACCCTCTCGAACGACCAGTTCGACGAAAGGTTCGTGCAGGCCATGGGCCTGGTCGAGCCGAAAAAGGAGGAGAAGGTCATCAAGGAGGACGAGAAGAAGGACGAGCTGGCCAAGGAAGAAGAGAAGAAGATCGAGGTCAAGCAGAAGCCGAAGGAGAACCCGAAAGTTCTCAAGGAGAAGCCGGAGAAGTTTTCGGAGAAGGCGGTGGCGGAGGCGCGCAGCGTTGGCTTGGCGCGCGTGCTCGGCACGTACGGAGGTCCGGGCCAGGGCACCGTACTGGACGTCATCGACTCGACCTCGAACAATCTCGGCGAGTTGTTCGCGCAGGGCATGACCAACACCGTGCTCGCGGATGGCGGCGATATCAGTCCGTTCGTCCGGGGCGGGACGGGAATCGCGCTCAACGGCGCCGCCGTACAAACCGGCGGCTTCAACACCGGCGACGGCCCCGATCTCGACAAGAAGGACGACAAGCTCGAGCGCAAGGTACTCGGCACGACGAAGGCCACGTCCACGGATGTGTTCGGCGACGTCGATAAGAACTCGATCAAAGCGGCGATCAAGCACCGCACCAGCGCCTTGCAGCACTGCTACAACAAGGCCCTGCGAACCCAGCCGGATCTCGCGGGCAAGATGACGTTCACCATCCAGATCAGCGTCATGGGGTCGGTCACGAGCGTGTCCGTCGAGGAGGACACGGTCGGGGCACCCGCGGTGGCGGCCTGTGCGAAGGCCAAGATCCAGGGGTGGCGTTTCCCGTCGGAGGGCGCGGAGGAGTCGGCGGATGTCACCTTCTCGGTGGTGTTCTCCGGCGGCAGCTGAACGGACGCGCGGTCTTGGGCGTGACTTCGCTCGCCCGCGCGCTGGACACGGAATCGCATGTCTTTCACCATGGCTGCTCGTGACCGCCTCCAGGACACAGCCGTGACGATTCTCCGCAACACTGCACACGGAATGCGGCTCGCCCGGGCCATCGCACTTGTGTGGCTTCCGTTCGGGCTGCTTTCGGTCGCGTCCCACGCCGGGCCGCCACCCGCGGCGCCTGCGGTGGCGGTCGCGAACGTCGCCGAGCTGCGCGGTACGATCGAACAGGCGATGGCCGAGCTCGGTCGGATGGCCTCGACGGCCGAGGGAGACGCCGACGTAGCCCGCGCTGCCTGCGTTGTGGACAAGCAGGAGCGGGGACGCGAGGTCATGGAGCTCGCGACCGGCGAGGTCCTCGTCGCCCAAGATCCGTCGTCGACAGAGCAACAGCGCAACTTCGCGGCCGAGAAGCTCCAAGCGCTCGGCGATCGCATGCGGCGGTTGATCGAAGAGGCCTCGGCCTGCGGTGGCGACAAGTCGCCCGAGGACAAGGACGACAAGACCCGCACCGAGGTCGACGAGCGTCCGACGGTGCCATACGCCGATCCGACCGTCAGCGGCGCCGGCCCGTCCGTCCCGCCGTCCGTCGACGATTCTCGTCCGCCTTCGGTCGAGAGCCCGACAAACTGATGCTTGGCCGGCCCGGAACGGGCGAGAATACGAGCGGGCGAGGTGCACGATCGGTCCCGGTTTTGTCGCCGGTTTCGTGTAGTCTGGGCCAGATCTCGCGTTCGCGTTCGGTGGCTTTGTCGCAGCACATCGTCCGACGTTTTCTCTCGGGCCTGCTCGGGTCGGTGCTCCTGCTGGCCGTGATCGCTTTGCCACGACTGGCGAACGCGGGTGGGGCGATCGACAACTCGTTCGGTATCCCGCGGTCCGAAGACGGGCGTGGGCTCAAGGTTGGCGAGCGTTCGACCTTCCACGCGGGATTGGCCCTGGGGTTCGGCTTCGATTCGAACGCGTACTCCAACGCGAAATCGGAAACCAAGGTCCCCGCTGCGTTCACCTATCCGTCGGCGTGGCTGGGCATCGGGAATCGCGACGTTCGCGATGGCCTGCTCATGAGCCCGGCCGAGCGCACAGGCCGGTGGCTCGACTACAACATCGGGCTATTGGCGGGGTTTCGTCAGTATCTCGCCAGCTCGCAAGTCACGAGGTCGATCCCGCGCGTATCCGGTGGCCTCCAGCTCCGCTTTGTCATCGCTCCGGGGCGACGGTTCTCGGTCTCGGTCGACGATGATCTTTTCTACGGCTCCTATGCCGGCAACTACCAGGCGCTCGGCTCGCTGCTCAACTTCAGTCGCTTCGAAAATCGCGGTCAGGTGGTCGCCTATCTCCGCCCCGGTGGTGGGCGTCTCTCGTTCGGCGCGGGCTACCGCAACCAGTTCTTGGTCTTTGTCAGCCCGAAGTTGTTTCGCGGCAACCGCATGGTGAACGGGCTCTACCACGAGACGAAGTGGAGGTTTCTCCCCCGCAGCGCGGTGGTCCTCACCTACACGATGGACTTCACCTACTACAGCGGCTGCTGCGTGCGCCCGGGGAACGGCCGGAAGGAAGACAACTGGGCCCACCGCTTGCTCGTCGGGTACCGCGGTCAAGTCGTCGACAAGCTCGCACTCGAGGCCATGGCGGGTTGGGGAGCTGGGTTCTATCGCCAGGACCACCTCGGCCCCGAGCCGGACTTCAACTCGTTCATTGGCCAGGCGGGTGTCAGCTACTACCCCACGCTGCGCAGCTTGGTCCACGTGGGCGTGTACCGGAATTTTTCCGACTCGCTGCTGGGCAACTACTTCGTCGACAACGGCGGGCGCCTCTCCTTCGGGCACCAGTTTCGCTGGCGGATGATCGGATATCTTGCCGGCAACCTCGCGGCGCGGCGCTACGTCGGGTTGTCGGTGCCCGGCGGAAACCCCGGCGGTGAGAACGACGACATCGAGGGCTATCAAGGCCCAGGGGCCGACAAATTCCAGCGCGATACCGTCATCGTCGGCCTCGAGGCCAAGCTCGAACAGCCGCTGGGCAAGTTCTTTGCGCTGTCACTCGGGTACAATATGCTGGCCGATACCCGGCCGTTCACCGTCGTGTACGAGCAGACCAACTTCGACGGCGAGAACCAGACGGACGATATTTCGTACGTCAAACACCTCGTCAACCTGTTCTTCTCGGTCCGCATATGACGCCCTCCATTCGTGTCGCCGTGGGTTGGGGAGCGGGAGCCCACCGCCGAGCGGTATGGTGGTTCGCGGCAGTCGTGTTGGCCGTGGTGGGCGCCGCGTGCCGGCCCAAGGTCTCGACGGTTACGCCGCCAGCGCCCGCAGACCCGGCCAGCCAGACGCTCGGACCGGGCGACGTGGTCGAGATCCGCGTGCGTGATGCCGAGGATCTGACCGGGCCGTACGAAGTCGCGGAAGATGGCACGATCCGCTTTCCGCACATCGGCAATGTCGACGTGCGCGGCAAGAGTAGCAACGAGATCGCGGCGGCGATCGAAGCCGGCCTCGCGGACGGCTGGCTACGCCAACCGC
Organism: uncultured Myxococcales bacterium; assembly: GCA_902826865.1. GTDB lineage: Bacteria > Myxococcota_A > Polyangia > Nannocystales > Nannocystaceae > Xiheibacterium. The sequence continues at coordinate 43,672 of CADEGN010000017.1, read as the reverse complement.
AAGTCGCCGTGCGCGTCACGGAGCGGAAGAACCGCGAGGTCAGCGTGCTCGGCTCGGTCAACCAGGGCGGCAGCTACGCGTTCAAGCCGGGGCTCACCCTCGTCCAGGCGATCTCGCTCGCCGGGGGTATGAACCCCCTGGCGCAGGCGCGCAAGGTCAAGCTGATCCGCCAGACGGACCGGGGTAAGCAGACGTTTGAGGTCGACGTGAACGCCATCGTCAACAGCCGTGCCGACGACATACGGCTCGAGCCGGGCGATATCGTTTTCGTGCCCGAATCACCGGTGTGAGCGCGCTTGCGGGTCGACCCCGGCTGCGCGGGTGGTCGGGCGGCGCGATGGCGCGCACGCGCGCACGCGCCATCGTTTCTCGCCGCCGACCGTGGGGCTGATAGACTCGCTCCCGAGCCATGAGCACCGAGCCGGAGCCGGTCCTCGGCATCGACCTGGGCACGACGAACTCGGCGTGCGCCGTCGTGCGAGGGGGGCGAGCGTCGGTCGTCCGGCGCGGTGACGATCGGATCGTTCCCTCGGTGGTCGCGGCGATGCTCGACGGCAAGATCGTCGTCGGCAGTCGGGCCAAGCAACGCCGCGCCGTTGATCCGACGCAGGTGGTGTACTCGAGCAAGCGGCTGATCGGGCGTCGCTTCTCGTCACCCGAGGTCCAGCGGATGCGCCAGACGGTTCCGTATCGGATCGTCGAGGGCAACAACGAGACCGTGCTCATCGATCTCGGCGGAAAGCTCCAGAGCCCGGTCGAGATCGCCGCGCATATCCTGAAGTACCTGCGCGAGATGGCCGAGGAAGCGCTCGGCTGCCGGGCGGTCAAGGCAGTCATCGCGGTCCCCGCCAACTTCACCGACGCCCAGCGCAGCGCCACGCGGATCGCCGCGCGGTTGGCTGGCCTGGATGTCGTGCGCGTGATCAACGAACCGACGGCCGCGGCCCTTGCCTATGGCTACATCGAAGACACCGATCGCCGGATCGCCGTCTACGACTTCGGAGGCGGTACGTTCGATGTCACGATCCTGCAGATTACCCGCAATGTGTTCGAGGTTCTCGCGACCTCCGGCGAGATGTTTCTTGGCGGGGATGACATCGACGAGGCGATCCTCGCGCTCATGGTCGATGCATTTGAGCGCCAGCACGGCATGTCGCCGCGCGCACAGCCAGTCGTCATGGAACGAATGCGGGCGGCGGCCGAGCAGGTCAAGATCGAGTTGTCGGAGAACTTCCGCACCGGCATCCTCCTCGACAACGTCCTTGCCGGGCATGGCCTCGAGTTCGCATTGTCGGAGGCCGACCTGCGGTGGCACATCGAGCCGATCATTCGTCGCAGCGTCCCGGTGTGCGCCGACGCAATGCGGGTGGCCGGCTTGGTGCCCGCGCAGATCGACGAGATCGTGCTGGTCGGCGGGACGACCCGGCTCCCGCTCGTCCGCGAGGTCGTCGAGCAGGTGTTCGGCAAGGCCGCCCAGACTTCGATCAATCCCATGAGTGTGGTGGCGGTGGGTGCGGCGATCCAAGGTGCGGCCCTGATAGGCTCGCTCGTTCCTCTCGCCGGCGTCAGCGGGGTGAGTTCGCTGCCGACCTCGGCCGTGTTGCTCGATGTCACGCCGCGAAGCCTCGGCGTCCGCACTCTCGGTGGTTTCGTCGACGCGGTAATCCAGCGAAACACGCAGATTCCGGTCGAGCAGACCCGGCTATTTACCACCACCACCGACAACCAACGGATCGTGCGCATCCAGGTGTGCGAAGGCGAGTCCGAGGATTTTGATGCCAACCACAAGCTCGGGGAGCTCACCCTTGGAAACCTGCGCGACGCACCCCGCGGTGAGGTGACGATCGCGGTCACGTTCGAGATCAACGCCGATGGATTGCTCGAGGTTAGCGCGGTCGATCAGCTCACCGGCATGCGGCAATCGGCGACGATGCGGGTCGCCGGCCGGCCGTCCGACGAAGAGCTCGACCAGATGTCAACGCGGCTGCGCGACGGCACCGCGGCGCCTCCCGGTGAGGTCGCGTCGCTCAGCACTGGAGCAGCGCCCGAGCGAGGTCGATCGCCGTGAGACCCGAAGAGTTCATGTCCGAGCTGGCGCGCCTCTATCGCGGCCTCGACGAGCTCAACTACTATGAGTTCCTCGGCCTTCGTCCTGGCTGCGACTACGTGGCCATACGCGAGGCGTTTCATACGCGTGCCCAGCGGTTCCACCCCGACCGATTCGCGCTCATCGCGGGAGAGATTACCCGCGATCAAGCGTATGCGGTCTACAAGCGCATGACTGAGGCCTACAACTCTCTGCTCGATCCGTCGCTGCGCAGCGAGTACGACGCCGCGCGCGTGCGGGGGCAGCGACGACTGCCCGAAGCGGTGCGGGCCAAGCGGCTCGCCCCGGACGAGCGCCAGATCTCAAACACGCTGGCGCGGATCTACCTGCGCGCAGCGCGGGCGAAACTCACGCGCGGCGATGTGCGTGGGGCGTGGATCGATGTACAGCTCGGTCTCGGCCTCGAGAATGCGCCGCCGCTCATGGCCATGCTCGAGGAGATCCGTGCTAACCCGCGCGCGCGCGACGAGATCGGGAGGGAGCTGTGAACCACCCCCGTCGTGCTCTGGTCGAGCGCGTGACGACGGAGACCCGCATTCGCGTCGAGTTGACGTTGCCCGATGACGCACCCTCTGCGGCCAGCATCGTGACGCCGGTGCCGATGCTCTCGCACATGCTGACGGCTTTGGCCAAGCACGCCAACATGGCGCTCAGCGTTGCCGCGACCGGCGACGTCGAGATCGACGGCCACCACACAGTGGAAGACACCGGGCTCGTGCTCGGTAGTGCGATCGATCAAGCGCTTGGGGACCGGCGAGGCATCCATCGGTTCGGCTGCTTCTCGCTGTGTATGGACGAGACGCTCGTCGACGCCGCCGTCGACCTCGGTGGCCGGCCGTACCTGGTGTTTGATCTCCCTGCGATCGCCGGACGATGGATCGGGCAGTTCGACTGCGATCTGGTCAAGGAGTTCTTCGGCGCGTTGGTCGTGACCGGGCGGATGAATCTGCACCTGCACTTGCGCGCCGGCGGGAACGCCCACCACGTGGTCGAGGCGGCGTTCAAGGCCTTTGCCCGTGCGCTACGCATGGCGACCCGCCTCGATGGCCCGCCCGATTCGATGCCGTCGACCAAGGGCGCGCTCTGATCTACTCTCGCGGCCGACATATGGCCGATGATGAGTCCCGACCGACCAACGCGCGCGACGCCCGGGCCGAGCTCGCCTTGCGCCAGGGCCTGGCCGACGCCAACGCGGCCCCGTCCGCTGCCGCCCATGGGCAGGCCGGTCTCGATGCCGCGCAAGAGCTTGCCGCCACTGCCCACGGCAAGATCCACGACGCCGGCCGCCGGACTGCGCGCGAGCGGATCGAGATGCTCCTCGATCGCGGATCGTTCGTCGAGCTCGACCGCTTTGTGACGCACGTCTGCAGTGACTTCGGGATGGCCGAGAAGAAGGCCTACGGCGACGGCGTCGTCACGGGTCACGGCACGATCGACGCGAGAACGGTGTTTGTATTTGCCCAGCAGTCCGAGGTCTTCGGGGGCAGCTTGGGGATGGCCCACGCCAAGAAGATCTGCAAGGTCATGGACCTGGCGATGGACGTCGGTGCGCCGGTCATCGGTCTCAACGACTCCGGTGGCGCTCGGATCCAAGAGGGTGTGGAGTCGCTCGCCGGCTACGCGGAGATCTTCAAGCGTAACGTCCTAGCCTCGGGTGTGATCCCGCAGATCTCGGTGATCATGGGACCATGCGCGGGCGGTGCCGTCTACTCGCCCGCGCTGACGGATCTCGTGCTGATGGTGGAAAACACCAGCTACATGTTCATCACCGGACCCGACGTTATCCGCACGGTGACGCATGAGGAGGTTACAAAGGAGGAGCTCGGCGGCGCCGCCACGCATAACGAGAAGAGCGGAGTGGCGCACTTTAGCTGCGCCAACGAGGCCGCAGCCCTGGCGATGACTCGGCAGCTGCTGGGTTTCTTGCCATCCAACAATCTCGGTGAAGCCCCACGCTCGGTCGTCACCGACGACCCGGCTCGCGCGTGCCATGAACTCGCCGAGGTCGTACCCACGGATCCGGCCAAGCCCTACGACATCCGCAAGATCATTGCCTGCATCGCGGACGACCGCCTATTCCTGGAGATCCAGGCCGGGTTTGCTCGCAACATCGTCGTGGGGTTCGTGCGGATGGCCGGGCAAAGCGTTGGCGTAGTGGCCAATCAACCGCTCGTGCTGGCAGGTTGCCTCGACATCGACGCGTCGATCAAGGCGGCGAGATTCGTCCGCATGTGCGATGCGTTCAACATCCCGCTGCTCACGCTCGTCGACGTCCCTGGGTTCTTGCCGGGCACGGGCCAGGAGTTCGGCGGCATTATCCGCCATGGCGCCAAGCTCCTGTACGCCTTCACGGAAGCGACGGTTCCGAAGGTGACGATCGTTACCCGCAAGGCCTACGGCGGCGCCTACGACGTGATGTCGAGTAAGCACATCCGCGGCGACATCAACTTGGCCTATCCCACCGCCGAGATCGCCGTGATGGGGGCAGAAGGCGCTGTTAACATCGTGTTCCGGCGCGAACTCCACGAGGCGGCGGATGCCGAAGGTGCGCGCAAGCGGTTGGCCGCGGACTATCGTGCGCTGTTTGCGAGTCCCTACAAGGCGGCGGAGTTGGGGTTCGTCGACGAGGTGATCGTACCGGAGCACACGCGCAGGCGGGTGATCGAGAGCCTGGCGATGCTGCGAAACAAGCGGCAGGACAACCCGCGAAAGAAGCACGGGAACATCCCGCTCTGAGCCAGTAGCCCGCGTTCCACCACGGGTTGCTAGTACTCGCGGTGCGCCGTTTAGCTCAATGCTCAGCCGACGCCGAGCGTGGTCCTTGCCCGAGGCGAGCTGCAAACGCCTGCGCGGGCTCGTAACCGGGCCGAAGCGACAGGGCACGTTCGACCGCCGAAAGGGCCGCCTGCGTGTCGCCGCGTCGCGCGTCGATCTCTGCACGAACCGTCCATAGGTGAGGGTCGCGACTGTCGGCCGCGATCGCCGTTTGGATGGCGTCGTGGGCTTCCGCGAGACGGGGCGGCTCCGCTTCGAGTGCGAGACGGCAGCGTAGATAGGCGGCGTAGGCCACGGTCGACGGCGGAGCCGAGTAAACCGTGCTGCCGTCGATGACGTGCAATTGATGATCGCTCGGCCCCCGGGTGGCGCATGCCCCGAGTGCAAAGACGAACATGATCGGCGGCAACGACTTCACAGCAGGGTGCTCAAGTAGACAGCAAGGCAGTACCAAGGGGTTCCGGCTTGAAGCAGCGCGCGGCGGGCCCGGCCGAGCTGCGTCTGCGTACCACCGGCAAGGATCGCCGCGACTGCGACGCACCAAGCCACCGCGGCGGCGAGGACGGCGAGCGCGAAACTCTTGAGGACGAACGGGACGCCCAGCGCGGGTACGAAGGCACCGATCGCAGCCACAAGCGTGAGCACAACGGGGAGCCAGCTCACCCAAAGCGCAGCTTGGGAGAGGGCGCTTCGCGAGGTGGAGCTGGCGTTGGCGGGACGTCGCAGCTGCGAGAAGACCCACGCCAGCACGAACAGACAGCTCACCGCGAGGGCCAAGGCCACGCCACCCAAGACCAGCATCTCGCGGACGCGTTCGATCAACTCGCGCAGGCGGTCGAGGTCGGGGATCCCGAGGAAGGCGGGGGCCATGAAAAAGAGTGTAGCAGCCGCCCTGGCGCGTTCCAGGCGCCGGCCGCGGCGTGGCCCGTCTCGCCTCTTCCCGCCTCAGCGTGGGATCGCACCGGCGTGGGCCGGCGGTGACTGCCCAGGACGCTCCCCGCCGGGCGGGGGTTTTCGCGCCGGATCGGCTTGCGCACGTCCAGCGACTCCGCTAGGAGTAGCGCCCCAAACCACGACCACGCGCGCGTAGCTCAGCTGGATAGAGCGTCGGCCTCCGGAGCCGAAGGCCGCAGGTTCGAATCCTGCCGCGCGCGCCCCTGTTTCGACCGCCGATGCTCGTCGCTCTTGGGCGTATTCGCAGAACACCCCCGCGATCTCCCGCGGTCACGGATGTGTCGAGTGGACCCTGCCGGTGCCGCCGATTCGGAGCTCCACCACCAGCTTGAGCGCCGCATCGCCCCGGTTCGCCCACAGGTACGAGTACAGGCCAGCCTTCTCGGCCGTGAACGCGGGGGCACCCCGGGCGTCCGTCCCCTCGGCGTGAATCACCGGCGTATCGCCAGGGTGCGAGTGCACGTTCCAGGCGAGCGCGCCCTCGGCCGTGAAGCTCGCCGTTGTCGTCACCCCATCGCCAAGCTCAAGGTTGATCTCCGCGAACTGACCGGGCAATAGCGTCCATTCAAAACGCTCGGTTTTGGCCGGACCCATGGGTTGGCTGGGCTCCGCGCCAGTTCCCTTGTTCGCGGCGCCGCAACTTGCGTCGCCTTTGGTGTGACCGCCGCAGCAGCCCTCGCTGTGCAGACACTCGCCTGCCTTGGTCGAGCTCGACGTCGGTGCGGGGACTTCTGTGGCCTGCTTTTCGCGGGTGGCGCACGCGGCCACGCCCCCGATCGAGAGCGCGCCTAGCAGGGTGAGAAAATGTGAAGGCATGGTTTGTCGCTCCCTCTAGATCTTCCGTGCCACCGTGCCGGGCGGGTGCACGTACCAACCCGGATCCTCGTCGTAGCCCTTCGGAAGTTCGTCGCGCACCTTCATCACCGTGAACATGCCACCCATCTCGATGGGTCCGAATTGCCCGGTGCCGGTCATCATCGGGAGCGTGTTCTTCGGCCGCCCCATCTCGTGCATGTTGCCCATGCCCTTCTCCATCATCGGCATATAGCCGGGGAGATGCTTGCGGATCTTGGCCTCGACGCCATCTTGGCGCACACCGAGCAGGTTGGGCACGTCGTGCCCCATCGGGTTCATGGTGTGGTGGCTCTTGTGGCAATGCAGCGCCCAGTCTCCGGGATCCAACGCCATCCATTCGACGTCGCGCGTCGATCCCACCGGCACGCTTACGGTGACCTCCGGCCACTGTCCGGCGGCAGGGATGGGGCCGCCGTCGGTCGCGACAATCTTGAAAGGAGGTCCGTGGAGGTGGATGGGATGGCTGTCCATCGACAAGTTGGCGATCCTGATTCGCACGCGATCCCCGGTCTTCGCGATGAGGGGGGCGGTGCCGGGAAACGCCCGCGCGTTGAACGTGAACACGTTGAAGTCGAGCATGACCATCGGATCTGGCGTGGATGTGCCCGGATCGATGAACCATTCCTGCAGGAAAATCGCATAGTCGCGATCGATCTTTTTCGGACGGGGCCGCTTGGGGTGGATGATGAAAAAACCCATCATCCCCATCGCCATCTGCAACATCTCATCGGAATGAGGGTGATACATCTGCGTGCCGTGCTGGCGCAGCGTGAACTCATAGACGTAGGTCTCGCCCGGCTCGATGTGAGGCTGGACGAGACCGGCGACGCCGTCCATTCCGTTTGGCAACCGGATGCCATGCCAGTGTACGCTGGTGCGTTCCGGTAGCTCGTTGGTGACGAGGAAACGAACGCGATC
>CADEGN010000017.1:0-36053 GCA_902826865.1 uncultured Myxococcales bacterium | reverse complement strand
TGTAGGGGCGACGCGGTGCCACACGGTCACACCGGCGTCTCTCGTGTACGGCAGCTTGGTGCCGTTGGGCATCACCACCGGGGTGATCCATTCCGGCAGGCCCGGCGTGGCGTGGCCGGGGAGGTTGTCGGGCGCCTTGGGCACCGCCCCGTGGACGCGCCAGGGTGCGAGCGCGCCGCCCATGAGTGCGGCGCCGGCCTTGAGAATTGATCGTCGGGTGGGCATAAATCAGCGCTCCTTTGGCCTGGCGTAGCGTTTGATCGACGATTCCAACCGACCGCCGATGGCGAGCTCGAGCTCGGCGCGGGCGCGGAAGTACCCCTGGAGGTGCTCGACCAGCTCTGCGCGTGACTCGAATTCGCGGATTTTGAGATCGATCAGCTCGTAGACGCTGAACAACATCGCGTCGTAGCGCTCTTGGCCGAGCTCAACCATCCGCTTGCGCATCGGTACGACGCGATCACGCTCGTATTCGGCGAGTCGGCGCTCGGCGACCATTCGCGCCCGCTGCACGCGAACCTCGGAGCGCACGTCGATCGCGCGGCCGCGGAGTCGGCGCTCGACCTGGCGTAGCATCGCCTCGGCCCGGGCGACGTCGGCTTGTCCCCAGTTGAAGATCGGGATCTCCAACTCAAAGAACGGGCCCAGCGAAGTCGGATCGCCCGGGTCAGTTTCGCCGACGATCCCGATGTCGACCTGAACAAAAGGATTGCGCCGTGCCAGCCGAACGGCGCCGCTGAGGGCATCGAGCTCGGCGCGCTGGGCCTGGAGGTCGAATCGCTGGCGCATGGCGATGCGCTCAAGCTCGCCGAGATCGGGGTCGTCGTCGGGGAGCTTGGGCAAGGCCTTGGGCAGGCGAAACTCGACATCTTTGCCAAAGATGCCGAGCGCGCGGACGAGGTGTTCGCGGGCTTCGACGACGGCGACCTGAGCGAGCTGGAGCGCGCCACGGGCCTCCGCTTCGGCGGCCTCGAGCTCGGAGCGCTTGAGCTCGTTGAGCGTGCCGGCCACCCCGGTGGCAGCCTGACGACGGGCGAGCTCGGCGGCGGCCTCGGCGAGCTCGGCGGCGGCCTGGCGGAACTCCAGCGTCCGTTCGGCAGCAATGGCGTCGAACACCGCCTCGCGCACATGGGTATCGAGCTCGAGCACTGCGTGGGCGATCCGCAGGGTTACGTCGCGCAGCTGCGCCTTGGCGACCTTGCGCTTGAGCGGGATCAGCAGGGCGTGGATGAAGGACACCGCGGCGTCGAACTCCCACGCGAGCGCGGTCGGGGTCGCGAGCGAGAAGCGCGGGCCTCCGCCGAGGTGGATGTTGTCGAGCAGGCCAGCTTCGACGAGGTCGGCCTGGGCGATGCCGAGATTCTCGAGATCGGCCAGCAGCTCAGGGTTGCGAACCAGCGCGATCTCGACGGCCGCCTCGGGGCTGAGTTCCCCGGCGAGTAGTTCGCGCACGCGCCGATCGACCTCGCGGTCTGCTTCGGTGCTCTGCTCCCACGAAACCATGCGCTCGAGTCTTTCGCCGGCGAGGTTGGCCGCCTCGGAGCGCGCTTTGTCCGGCGACGTTGCGCACGCAGAGCTCGCGATCGCGAGCGCCAGCCCGACGCTTGCCGGACGTCTCATGGCTTGCCTCCCGGCCGCTCTGGCTCGTGTCCCGCGCCGGAGTGCTCGATAGGCGCGGGCTCGGGCGTGGCAGGTGCATCCGCCTTGACCGCGTCGTGCTGCATCCCGCCGTGGTGGTGCCCCGTGTGCCCACTTCCTTCCGCTCCTTTGCTCAGCTCGGTGGTGAGCACGTTCGGGGGTGCGCGCCAAGGTGTGACCGGAGCGGACTCGGCCGTGGGATCCCGCTCGGGTGGCAGGGGCGGGAGGCGGTTCGGTTTGCAGGCGAGCGAGGCGGCAATGCAGAAGAATGCGACGATGGTCTTCACAGTGAGTAGCTCCGAAGCAGAGTTGCCCCGCGACGATCCGGCGGATCCGTTGGCGGGCACGCAACAACGCGAACGCGGGGCGCGGCGGCACGATCCGCGCGCCGGGGTGGCCGGCTTCAGATCAACCGATGCCGCACGCGACCGAACCAGCGCGGGGGAGGACCGCGCGGGCGTCGATCTGGCCCGCTGGCCGCAAGCGAACTCGGCCGTGCGGGTAGCTGCGCGAGCCGGCCCCCGACCAGCGGAGGCACGATGAACTCGCTCGCGCGCGGCGGCGGAAAGGGGAGCGGTGCGAGGTCGCTAGGGGCCGATGTGCAGCAATCCGGACGCTCGGCCACGGAGCCGCGCTGCTCGAGCAACTGCGTCGGACGCTCGCGGCGGCAACAACAGGTGTCGGGGGCGTTGCATCGCGCGGCCATCTGCGCCCACGCCGAAGCGGGGAGTACGGCGCAGAGCGCCAGGAGCCATCCGAGTAGGCGGACCACGTGCGGGCGGCACGGTAGCACGCGGAGAAATCCGCGGCGGGGGGCGGCCCGAAGCTCGCGCTCCGCGGGCGATAAGGGGTTGGTCTGTTGCGTCGAGCGGGCGGCGCCCGCTGGGTTGCCGGTCACGATCGCCGTGACATCAGCCGTCACCGCCGGCGCAGGACTGTCGGCTTTCGGTGGGCTCTCAGACCTGCAAACCACGCGCGAGGGCGAGCGGGCGCAGCTTGTCAGGATTGCGGACCATGTTGATCTCGCACAGCCGCTCGCCGTCGGTCTCGAACGTGATCACGGAGATCACGATCCCACCTCGGACGACCATGATCGCGGACGCGCCGTTAATAGGAAGCAGCTCCGCCTGGGTCCCGGCGTCGCCGCCTTTGTGCACCAGTCCGAGCATGAACCGAGCGACGCGAGCGACGCCTTCCACCGGCTTGCGCGCCGCCGATGCCTTACCCCCATGGTCGGTCCGGGCGACGACGTCATCGGCCAAGACGGCCGCCATCTGCTGCGGATCTCCGCTGCCGCAGGCGGCGATAAATGCCCCCACGAGGCGGGCGTGCGTCGTGGGATCGGTGCGAAAGCGTGGACGTCGCTGCGCGAGCTTGGCGCGGGCGCGATGCAGCAACTGCCGCGACGCTGCCACCTCGATACTCAGCACGTTGGCGATCTCCTCGTGCGAATAGTCGAACACACGGGCGAGCACCAAGGCCGCACGCTCCGCCGGAGTGAGCGACTCGAGCAGCACGAGGAATGCGACCGAGATCGAGTCCGGGTCTGGTTCGTCGGGGACGAAATACGGCTCCGGCATCCACGGGCCGTCGTACGTCTCGCGGCGCACGCGCGCGCTCGTCAACACGTTCACCGCCAGGCGCGTCACCATCGTCGTGAGAAACGCGGCCGGGTTGTGGATCTCGGAGCGGTCGAGGTTGCGCCAACGCAACAGCGCGTCTTGGACAACGTCCTCGGCCTCGGCGACGCTGCCAAGGATGCGATAGGCGAGCCCCACGAGCCGCTGGCGCTCGCGCTCATCGCATTCGATCATGCGCCCTCGAGGGTCGCGTACGTCGGCCCGCTGGGCAAGCTTCGCACCGCCTTGCGCGCACGATTGCGGGCGCGCAACAGTGTCGCCACGGTGTAGCGGCAGATCTGCTCCTTGAGCCACGCCGCCACGACGCCCCCGAAGGACGCGTTGCGAATGCGGCCGTCGCCGGCGTGCAGCTGGACGAGGCCGTCGTGCCGACCAAGGCTCAGGGAACGACCTGCGTCGAAGATCCGCCACGGTCGGAGGGCGTCGCCGCGACACTCGGCCGCGAGGTTGGCCGCCGCGTTGACCCCGCGCGGCAGCGCCAGCCGGCACGACATCAGTGGCGAGGCGCCGCGCCAGTCGGCCGGGACCGCAGCGTCGCCGATGCCGTAGATCGCTCGATCTTGCGGCGCGCGGCCGTAGGCGTCGACCAGCAAGCGCCCGGTGTTGTCGACGGGTAGGCCGAGCTCCGCAACGAGCGGACTGGGGGCGAAGCCCCCGGTGTAGACGCATACGTCAAAGGGCAAAACCCCTGCACGGCCGATCACCTGACGCGACTCGATGGCCGCTGCGTCGAAGTCCTCGACCACGCGCACGCCGAGTCGCGCGAAGGAGCGCCGAAGGCGAGCGACGCCGCCAGCGGAGAGCAGGTCGTGGCCCAGGGCACCGCGCGCCACGAGCGTGACCACGAGATCGCTGCGACGCTCTGCGATCTCTGCGGAGAGCTCGATGCCGGTGGTGCCAGCGCCGATGATCGCCACCTCGGCCCCCGGCCCCAGGCGATCCAGCGCGCCCGCCAAGCGTAGCGCCCGTGACTCCACGTCGATCGCGTGGGCGTGCTCGAGGACACCCGGGATGTCGGCGGTCCCGGCCGAGCCCAGCGCGACGACGAGGCGGTCGTAGGATAGTTCCCCGGCGCTTGTGCGAACGCTTCGGGCGCTGCGATCGATGCCATCGACGCGAGCGCGAACGAACCGTACCGAGGTGCCTGCGCACAGCTCGGTGAGACTGCGGCGCGGGAGAGTTTGGCCGGTGGCGAGTTGGTGCAGTCGGATGCGCTCGCTGAACTCTTCGCGGGCATCGACCAGCGTGACTCGGCGATCGGGCTGCTCGGCGGCGAACGCGAAGGCGCACGCCAACCCCGCGTAGCCGGCGCCTAGGACGACGATGTTGTCGATCGGATCGGTCATTTGCGTTCCTGTCACCGGGTCGACCGGCCAGAATGGCCCGGCGTGACAAGAAACCCGCGGCGGGTGCCGATAACGGCCTGCGGAGCGGCCGGGCAGCGTTTCTGTGCGGGTCGGGCCGCTGGCGTGGGTGCCGAACTTGGCGGGTGAAGTGATCTCCGATGGGCGAGGTAGATCGGTCCAGCGCCCCGTGCGTTGGGCCCCCGACGGCAAGGAGTCCCAATGCCTCGACGTGCTGTTCTCGCCCTTCCGCTGGGCGTTGCCGCCCTCCTCGTGGCCCTCGCAGGGGGCAGCGCCGATGCCCGAACCCCCGCACGACCCCACCCGCACACGCGCAGTTGGCGGCCTGTGACAGTTCCGCTCGTCCACGTCAGCGTTGAGGGCGCCGATGGAACGATGTTGCCCGGCGCCAACCATCGCGGTCGAACCTTCGTCGCCGGGGAACGGGACGAGCGCTACGTCATTCGTGTCACGAATAATTCCGCCGAGCGACTCGAGATCGTCGCCAGCGTGGACGGTCGCGACGTGGTGTCGGGGAAGCTCGGCGACTTTCGTCGCCAACGCGGATACGTGCTCGACCCGTTCGCGACGTTGACGATTGAAGGCTTTCGCCGCTCGCTCGACGACGTAGCGACATTCCGATTCTCGGATGTTCGGCGCAGCTACACCGCGCGACGAGGCACGCCCGAGCACGCCGGGGTCATCGGTGTGGTCGCCTTCCGCGAGCGGACGTCGAGCTGGTCGCGGTCGGCGAAAACGAGCCCCAAGCGGCCTGCGTCATCCAGGCGTGGCGATCTGGGCGCTGCCCAGGAGCTCGGCACCGAGTTCGGCGAGGATCGCCACAGTCCGGTCATCGAAGTTCCGTTCGTGCGGCGCGACGCTCAGCGGCCCGATCAACGCGTCACGCTCTTCTACGACTCTGCCCACGCGCTCGTTGCCCGTGGCGTTCCGCTCGTGCTCGACGACCACGACCATGGCTGGGCGCGCACCGGAGATCCCGAGCCGTGGCCGTCGGCGATCCGCGACGGGCGGTTCGCGCCGGCTCCTGAAATCCGGTGATCAAAGGGACCCGCCGCAAGTCAACCCTGCGAGCTTCGCAGTCGAACCACCGAACCCCTGCTTGCCTCGCTGGCATAGGCCTCGCTCCAACCCGGCGCAACCTGGGGCTCTGACCAACCGTAAACGCGACGCGCGTCGATCGGGGCGAGATTGATGCAGCCGTGGCTCTTGCGCTCGCCGAAGCTGCCATGCCAATACGCTCCGTGCAGCGCAAAGCTACCGGTGAAGTAGGCGGTCCATGGCACGCGATCCACGGCGTAGGGGTCGTCGTCGCTGGGCCGGCTGTTCATGGTTCTCTCGGCGACCTTGCGCTCGATCCGATAGGTGCCGAGCGGTGAGTCGTGGCCGCGGCGACCGGTCGAGACCAGCGTGGCAAATACCGGGCGCGCACCTTCGTAGGCGACCAGGACCTGCTGATCGACATCGATGTCGATCCAGCGTTCGTTGCCGGAGACATCCGCGGGCACATCGGATGGCATGGCGATCCGTACCTCGTCGCGCAGCACCCAGCCCACGCCCACCAAGTGGACGAACTCCCCGTCGGGCGACACGGTTGAGACGGTGGCGTGGCTCCGCGCGCGCAGGCGTCGCACCGGGCGCGCCCGTCGGCTTGGACGATCTCGCACAGCGATCTTTCCGTCGTCCCCGCGGAAGCGGGCCCAGGCCAACGGCATGAGCGGAGCGTCGTTGCGGGTGAGGTCGACGCCCTGAAAACGCGAACTGTCGAGCTGGCGTAGGTGCTCGGTCGCGACCCAACCGTGGCGCGTGCGCCAGAAGCTGCGTCCCCCTGCGCGCTTGCGGCTGAGGCGGCGCACCGTAAGTTCTGCGCTCGGGCGCTGACCACCCCGGCGCCGGACTGCGTCGTCGAGCGAGGCGTAGACCATGGCTTCGTCGCCGCGGACCTTGGCGTAGGTGCCGGGCACGATCGAGCGTCGAGAGAGACGGGGCAGCATCGTCTGGCTCGGTGCTCGTCGCGTGGGGGTACCGTCGGCACACACGAATCCGCGCGGGGCGATCGCCATCCACCGACCCGCGCAGCCCGGGGCTTGGATCCGCTCGTGCACAGCAACCCGCTCGCCCATGGCGACGATCCCAATTAGGGGTGAATCCGCGGCTGGGGCCTCGCGCACGTCGGCGAAGTGCGCGAGCTGGACAACTTCGCGGGGCGGGGCTTTTTCAGCCACAGCTTGGGTGTCTGGCCCCAGGTCGGGCGCCGGAGGGCGCGGTTGAATCACGGCGCGCGAAGCCGTCAACGCCAGGCCATCCCCATCCGTCTCACGCTGTGGCGCTTGCGAATCGTGCTGCTCGTCTGCGCGCATGCACGCGTTGGTCAGGACGACGAAAGCGATGATGCGGTGGATCGAGCGGGGCACAATCCCTAGGCCACAGCAGATCGCGTGCCGAGCCGTTTTCCCATCAAGACGCCCTAGATCCACCGGGACCGCCGTCTCCTTGCCCAACTCGAGCACTGGACGATCGCCCGAGTCGGGCAGGCGATGCGGCTGTAGCATGGGTGCACGGTGACGCTGCCCGCGAGCCTGCTCGCCCTTCGCTTGGTGCTCGGACCCGACGAGGAGACGATCGACCTGGATTGGGATGCGCCGCCCGGTTGCCCAGGCGCCGACGAGGTGCGTCAACGACTGGCGCGTTTCGTGACCGCGGGCGCGTCAGGTCCGCGCGTTGCCGTCGATGCGCGCGTTCATGCTGGTGCCGAGGGCTACGTCCTCGATCTCGAGATTCGCATCGAGTCGGGTGTGCTGCGCCGGCGGATCGACGCCGCCGCATGCGATGTGTTGGCATCGGCGACGGCCTTGGTGACCGCGGTGATGCTCGACCCGGCCAACCTCGCTGAACGTGTCGAAGCGGCTCCCGATCCCACGCCCGCGCCGTCGCCGGTCGCGTCTGCGCCGGTGCCGAGCGCGGAGCGCAAACCGCGGGCGCGGCGACGGCCTGCAGTCGACGTGGCCCTCGGGTTGCGGGCGGGCGGCAGCTGGGGGTGGCTCCCGCGTGGCGCGGCGATTTTCGCGCCGCACCTCGCCCTGCGGGTCGCGACCGCGCGGATCGAATTGGTGGGCGTGACCGCGCTCCATCAGGATCGACGAAGTTCCACCGAGCCGTCGGCGGGGGCGCGGTTCCAACCCTGGGTGGCTGGCGCGCGCGGGTGTTGGGCGCCGGTCGTCGGTCCGGTTGAGCTACCGATCTGCACCGGCATCGAGGCCGGGCAGATCCGGGCCCAGGGGTTTGGCCTGGCCACCCCACAATCGATCGCGGCAACATGGGTAGCTTGGCCGTTCGGCGCATCCATCATGTGGGCGCCCCATCGTCGCGTCGCCATCCTGGCGGGCGTCGAAGGGTGGGTCGCTGTCGCACGGCCTCGGTTCGTGGTCGCCGACCTCGGAGCCCTGTATGCGCCGCCGCGGGCCGGCGTTCGCCTCTTCGCTGGAGTCGAGGTCCGAGTCGGGAAATGATGTTGGCCACGGGCGGCCAATGCACCGAGGAGAGATGACCGCCCTGGTGCCGCAAACGCCGCCCTTGGAGGGGTCCGGTCCCCCCGGCCTGGCCGACGTGTACCGCGCGCACTTTGGCTTTGTTTGGCGCACCCTGTTGCGGCTCGGAGTTCCTCGCGCCAACGTCGACGACGTCGCTCAGGACGTGTTTCTCGTGGTGCGCCGCCGGCTCGACGACTACGACCCCGGTCGCTCGTTAGCCGCGTGGCTCTTTGGGATTACCCGTCGCGTGGCGAGCGAGTACCGACGCAGCACCGGTCGGGCCGGCCGACGCCTCGATTTGCTTCCGCCGCCGCCGCCCACGGAACCGGCCGATCGCGGGGCCGAGCTGGGCGAAGCCGCGGAGTTGGTCCGCCGCTTCCTCAACGAACTCGACGAAGACCATCGTATGGTGTTCGTGTTGTCGGAGATCGAAGGGTTGTCGGGCACCGAGATCGCCGCGGCGCTGGCGATCAATCGCAACACGATCTACACACGACTGCGCAAGGGGCGATCGCGCTTCGAAGCCGCAATCGCCCGCGCTCAGGCTGGAGGGCGCCGATGAAGCCGTTGTCATCCCAAGCCCGCGCCTATCTCGATGCGCTGCGTACCGTCGACTCGCCCGACGACGCCATCGCCGAGCGCGTGTTCACCGGTGTGCTCGAGCGCGCCGCCGCCGGAGATGCCGGACCGACGCTCTCCAGCGATGTCGGTACTCCGACGGTTGCCGGCGCGGGCGTGTCGGCAAAGACGATCGCGCTCGCGGCCGCGCTCGCGGGTGCCCTGGCGGGCGCGCTCGCGGCCGTCGTGGCCGAACCCGGCGGCGTCGTGCCGGAGGCAATCCCGGCACTGCAGGGATTCGGAGGCATCGCGGAGATGATCGGTGCGACACCAGCAGTGGAGCCGGCGCCGGTGGTGCCCGAGTTGCGTGAGCCGACGGCCCCCAATGCACTCGCGCCCACGGAGCCTCCGGCGAGCGAAACGGACGATCCGCCCGCGCCCGTCCGCGCGGCAAAGCCTGGTCGGACCGTGCGTCCGGCGTCGCCACGCGGAGCTGACGCAATCGCCGAGGAGGTCGCGCTTTTGGCCGAGGCACGCGCAGCTCTGGGCACCGGGGATGCTCGGGCGGCGATTGCCGTGCTGCGCCGTCACAGTCAGCGGTTCCACAACGGCGTGCTCGCACGCGAGCGCGACGTCTCGTGGATCACTGCGTTGTGCATCCTTGGGGACACGCAGGCCGCGCGCGTGCGCGCTGACGCGTTCCTGCGCCTCCACGGGAAGTCACCGCACGCAGCCAAGGTCCGGGCTAGCTGCGGCGGGCAGCACTGAGCGCGCATCGAAGCGGCGTGACGCAACGCCCGTCGCCTTCAGACCGCGAAGTCGTGGGTGGCATCGCCCGTGTCGGTGGGATCGAGCTCCATCGTGGCGTCAAACCAGGGGTCGTCGGCGTTAAACGGATCGTCGGCGAAGTACAACTGCGTGGTGAGCCGCTCGACGTCGTCCACCCAGATCTTCACGTGTAGATGCGCCGGTCGGTAGTTGTTGCCATTTAGGTACCACCCTGGCCGCAGTGTGTCGAAGGCGTAGCGACCCTCGCGATCGGTCGCAACCTGGCCGTAGTAGCGATACTCGCGGCTCGCGTCATAGGTGGCATCGACGTCTCCGGGCATGGCGTCGGGTGGAGACGGCGCTGCATGCCACAGCTCGATGATGGCACCGACAACCGGCGCGCAATCGCTGTCGACCACCCGACCTGACAGGTGAAGTGGCGCCCCTGCGTCGTCGTACAGATCGAGGTCGCTGCGCACCGGGATGTCGGGGCGATAAAACGGACCCTCGATCGACCCTGGCGACGGTTCGCAGGCGACAGCCCCAGTATCGTCGGTGGTTCCCGAGCCCGTCGCACCTGCGCTGCTGTCCTCCGATGCAGCGGTTGTCTCGGCAATCGAGCTGGTGCCGGTGCCCGCAGAATCGCCGGATGCCGTGATCGTTGCGGCGCTCGAATCGGCGAGCGAGTCGGTCCCTTGAGGGCCGCTCGACCCGGAGCTATCGGCGTCGCTGGTCCCGTCGGTGCTTCCGTCGGCGCCACTGCCTCCGCATCCCACGAGCTCGGCCACGGCCGCCGCTGCACCCATCACACAGAACTGCCGCCGCTTAGGTTCCATGCGTCCGAAGATGCCTGGCTTCGTGCGGCGCGGGCAACCGATCCTCGTCTCGCGCCGCGCGAGCGGGTTGGGGCGGCAGAGCCGGCACGGTGAGGGAGGTGTGGAGCCGAGAGCGCAGCGCCGGGCGTTCGTCCATGCAAGGCAGTGCGCGCAGGACGCCACGCTCGTCGTGATTTATCCCGATCGCATTCGATGCGGTGAGTTGAGCATCCTGACGTGACCGTCCGGGGACGCGAAGGTCCGCTCGAGCGGATTCGCGTGGGCGGCGGATCGAATCAAGCCCGAGCCGCGTCGCCGTCGGCCACGGGCTGCCGCGGCGATGAGCACGATTCCCGCGACCGCGTCGAACGAGCTGCGCGGTACGGACCTGCAGGCGCACGACTGCGCAGGCGAGGCATCGTCCGCGGCCGGTGACGGACCGACATCGCTCGTGTCCAGATCGCGACTCGAACCCGTGGAGGTCGAGGTGTTCGACCCGCCATCGTCGGTCGCCAGCTCGCCGCCGTCACTGCTTCCGCCGCCGCCATCAGTTTCGCACCCCGGATCTGTCTCGCAACCTGGATTCTTGTCACTCGCGAGGATCGCCAGCGACTCGGGGACGAATGCGTCGTAGGACAACCCCGCCGGGGTTGTGGCGGTGACGCGCAAGACGGCGAACTTCCCCCACAGGGACTCGGGCGGGGAAAATGGGATCGACACCATCTCATCGTCGGGAACGAACTCCGGCACGAACTCGGTGAACAGACCCCGCGGATCGGTGAAGTCGGCCCACGAAGCGGACAAGGTCGTCCCGGGCGTCGCCGCGAGGCACCCCTCGATCATCCCGGTCTCATCGCGGTGGATCGCGGGTGCGTCCACGAACACCGCGAGCCCGGGGAGCCGTTGGGTGTCGTCGGACCCGTCGAAGACTCGAATCACACCGTGTCGCGGGCTCGCCCAGCGGTTGGGCGACGGATCCCACGTGTATGCGCGAATAACGTAGGTCCCCGCGAGCGCATTCGTTGTGTCCCAGTCGATACCCGACTCGGCAGAGGCGAACGTAATCGTGCGTCGCGCGTCGTCGGCGTTGATCCGCAAGAAGGTGGTGGCAAAGCGAGGGTGCTCCTCAAGCACGGACGTGGGATCCAGCTGGCCTGCGTCGCTGTCTGCGCGCATCGCGTCCGACCGCGTGATCCACTCGGGGAGAGCGAACCGTGGGTCAAGGTCGCGCGCGAATGCAAAGAATTGGTGCCGTCGCCCGTCCTCCACCTCGTCGCTGCTGAGGCTTTCGCCCGCTTCGGGATCCTCGGTTGGGATGCCGTAGGGCAGGTTGACGACCGGGCTCAGGCTCTGATCTACGGCGATGACACACGGTGTGTCCTCCGGCCAAAGCACCGGAGTTCTGGGTCGAAGTCCGTCGCCCGCGCGCGCGACGACCGCAGGGATCGCCAACGCGAAGAATAGCGCGTGCGCAGCACAACAAATGCGACGTCGCCACGGGCCCATCGAATTGCATCTTGCTTCGCTCCCAGTGATCGCGCAAGGCCGCACCGGCAACTCCATGCATGACCGCGAGCGCGTAACAACCCCACAGGTATCGCTTGCCACGATCATCACTACGCAACAGAAGTGCTGCCAGTGGTTCGCGATCTCTTCAGAGGTTTGCGGACGTTGCCGTGCTCGCGATGACCTCGTGCTATTCCGGTTTGCCGAGTGCTGCGAGCGACGACGAGGGCGGCGACGAATTCAGCGATAGCGGGGGCATTCCAGGGGGCGACTCGTCCGCTGTGCTGGGCACGTCCTCAGGCCCTGCGAGTTCCGGCGGCGCGGATTCAGCCGGGGCCGAAACGGGCTTCGACGTAGACACAGGCCCGTCGTCGTCGGGCGGCGCAACGTCGTTCGACGCGCCCGACATGGGCACTCCCGTCTCGGAACCCTCAGTGGAGTTCTGCGGAAGTCTCAACGCGAGGCCCCCGGTCGTCTATGACGTGTTCACAGAGCGATACGGCAGCCCGTACGGCTTCACCGTTGGCGACCGCGAGTACGCCGCGCACACGTATACGCACGGTCTGTCGATCGTCGATGTGACCGAGGAACCCCTCGTGGAAGTTGGGCATCTCTCGCTCGACGGCGCTGTGGCAGGCAGGAACATCGCCGGCTACGGCCATACCGTCTATATCGGCGGCGACCGAGGTGAAGTTGCCACCCTGCGGATCGCGGATGTCTCTGATCCGGCGAACCCAAAGATGGTTGACGACACCGGTCTGTACCACGAAGAAATTCACACCATCGCCGTCTACGACGCCCGGCTCTACCTCAATAGCGGCTCCGGGATTTGCCGCATTTTCTCGCTCGAAAATCCCGGCGATCCGGACCTGGTGGGGGCGTATCTCGGCACCGACTGCCACGACGTTTACGCCGCGGGAAATCGGCTGATCGTCAGCGGCGGTTACGACGAAAAATGGGACATCGTGGATCTGTCGGACCCGACGTTCCCGATGGTTGTCGGGGTTACGGAGCCGCAGTTTGGCATTTATGCCCACAGCGGCGCGGTCGACAAGAGCGGCCGCTACTTCCTTGGGATCGAGGAGTTCAACTTCGACGACATGCTGATCTACGACCTCTCGGATCCGTCGTCTCCGGTGTTGGCCGCGTCCTACAGCTTCGGCAGCGACGTGATTCCGCACAACGGGTCGATTCGGGGCGACTACTACTACATCGCCGCCTACGAAGCAGGGTTCATTCTCCTCGACATCCACGATCCAACCGCGCCCGTCGAGGTCGCACGAATGCCGACTTGGCCGGACCCTCCGGCTGCGGAGTACTCGGGCGCTTTTGACCTCGATCTTCGCCTGCCCTCGGGGAAGGTGCTGGTGTCCGATACGCGAGAAGGCCTGTTCGTCTTCTGCGTGCAGACTCCGCCGTAAGCCACCCCGCGGACACCCCTACAGGCCGCGCGCGATCAGTTCGCGCGTGCTCGCGAGTAAGGTGTCCGGATCGAGGCCGAGCTCGAAAATCATGGCGCATTCGACAGGCCCGAGGGGCTGTGGTGCCCGACCGAGGCCAAGCGCGATCGCGAATCGATCGGCAACCGAGACCGCGTGCCCAACCTGGGAGTATCCGCTGTCCGGCCCGAAATCCCGGTAGCCGTGGTGACGTCGGATCCCTTCCACCACCAACGCCGGGAGGTTCCACTTGGCGGCCATCCGAGCCCCGAGATGTGCGTGGGCGCTCGCGTGTACGGCCGCGCGCAAGCGGGGGCTGGCATCGGCGAGCGCCGGGTGACTGGCCAGGGTGCGGAGGGCGACGCGGCCGATGTCGTGGAGCAGGCCAACGATGAACGCGTACTGCGGATCGAAGCCGATGCTCTGGCTCAGGTGGCGCGAGATGAGCCCGACGCAGACGGCGTGATCGCGTTCGGCTCGAGCCGCGCGCTCGTCATCATCGCGAAACACATGGCACTCCATCACGCTTTGGTAGAGGATGTCGCGCACGTTGGCTGTGCCGAGCCGTTGCAGCGCAGCGCCCAGGCTGCGCGCCTTCTGCCCGGTCGCGTAGGCAGGGGAATTTGCGACTGCAAGCATGCGTGAGGCGAGCACCGCGTCACGGCTGACCACTTTCTCGAGCGTAGCCATCGCCACGCTCGGATCGTTGGCGAGGCGCATCGCGTCTGCAGCGGTGTCGGGCAGCATCGGAAGCTTGAAGCCCGGGCCATCCGCTGCCTCGACCAGCGTTCTTGATATCTCCGCGACCCGCCGGGGCGTGAGCGCCACAGCGTCGGCCTCGCCCTCGTCGATGACGAAGGTCCGGACCCCCTCGTCTGGACGACGCGTCCGCAGCGTACGCAATCGCGGATCCATCCCCCGAGCATCGTCCCGCCCAGGAGCGCCTTGAGGGGGTTGCCCCGGCCGTTGTCGGGTGGGGACGCGGGTCACGACCCGACGTATGCGTCGAGCTCTGCCCGGAGGGACGCACGGTACGCGTCGTCGACGAACGCTGCGGAGATCGCATTGTGGGCCAAGCGGACCATCGCCGGCCGGCCCAGGTTGAACGCCCGGGCGACCGCGACGTAGTTGTCACCGAGGTAACCGCCGAAATAAGCCGGGTCATCCGAGTTGATCGTCACGCACAGGCCTCGCGCCACCAGCTCGCATAAGTTGTGGTCCTCGATGCGGTGGAACACGCGCAACCGAACGTTCGAGAGCGGGCACACCGTCAAAGGGATCTGTTCACGGACGAGGCGGGCAACCACGGCCTCGTCTTCGAGGCAGCGGACGCCGTGGTCGATGCGAACGGCACCAAGCCGGTCGAGTGCCCCAAGGATGTATGCGGGCGGACCCTCCTCTCCGGCGTGGGCGACTACGCGCAGCCCGGCGGCTCGAACCGCTGCGAACGCAGCTGCGAACTTCTCCGGCGGGTTGCCCAGCTCCGCCGAGTCGAGGCCAAACGCCACGAAGCGATCCCACCAAGGTCGGGCCGCCTCGAGCGTCGCCAACGCAGCGGCTTCGTCGAGGTGGCGGACAAAGCACGGGATCATGGCCACGTGCAGACCGAGCTCGCGCTCGGCGCGGTGAAACGCAGCCTCGAGGCCATCGATCACGGCGGCCAGCGCGATGCCGCGACCCGTATGGGTTTGTGGGTCGAAGAACACCTCGGCGTGACGCGTGTGGTCCGCGGCCGCGCGCCGGCACCAGGCCCACGCCAACTCGTAAAAGTCCTCCGCGGTGCGCAGAACGTCGGCGCCGCGGTAGTACACGTCGAGAAACGACTGCAGATCGGAGAAGGCATAGGCAGCTCGCAGCGCTTCGACATCGGGCCAGGGGAGCCTGATGCGGTTTCGCTCCGCAAGCACAAACATGCTCTCGGGCTCAAGCGTGCCTTCAATGTGGAGATGCAGCTCGACCTTCGGCATTCCGCGCAGAAAGGCCTCGCTCACGGGGGCGTCCATGCGTACCATTGTAGGATCGAACGCTCCGATTGGACCGTCGTTTCGGTTTTGCTACCATTTAGGCCCCGAGTTCATGAGTAAGTGGTCGACGACACCGCCCCGATCGCGGCTCGAGTTCGAGATCCTCCCGCAACCCGACGACATCACCTGCGGCCCGACCGCGCTGCACGCCGTCTACCGCTACTACGGCGACCAGATCGACATCTCACGCGTGGTGAGCGAGGTGCCCATGCTTGAAGATGGCGGAACGCTGGCGGTCATGCTCGGCTGCCACGCCCTACGCAACGGGTACGAGGCCACCATCTTTACGTACAACCTCCAGATGTTCGACCCGTCATGGTTCAGCGACGACGTCGTCTTGGCCGACCGGCTACGATCGCAAGCGGAGTTCAAGCAAGACCCGAAGTTGCGGACCGCGACGGCCGCCTACCTCGAGTTTCTCGAGCTCGGTGGGCGCGTGCGCTTCGAACAGATGTCGGCCAGGCTGCTCCGGCGTTACCTGGCCCGCGGTCGGCCGATTCTCACCGGGCTGTCCGCCACATATCTCTACGGAAAGGCGCGCGAGATCGGCGCGACCAACGAGCCTGACGACGTCCGCGGCGAGCCGGTGGGTCACTTCGTGGTTCTATCCGGGTACGACAAGACTGACGGCACGGTCACGATCGCCGATCCGTACGCGATCAATCCCCTGTCGGAAGGGCACTACTATCACATCCCAATCGAGCGCGTGCAGGCCGCGATCCTGCTCGGCGTTCTCACCTACGACGCGAACTTGTTGCTCGTCCGCCCGCCCAAGCCGGTGGCCGGATCGATCGAGGCCTAGCGATGCCGATCCTCATCGTCGTCAGCGATCCCGGTGACTGGCCGATTGAGATCGCGGGCGCCCGGGTGGTGCAGGCCCGTGAGTATCTGACCAAGCCCGAATACGTGGACCTGGTCGACGCCAAGGTGTTCAACCTGTGTCGGTCGTACCGCTATCAGAAGCTTGGCTACTACGTTTCATTGGTGGCCGCGGCGCGTGGTCAGCGTCCGTTCCCGACCTCGGCGACCATCCAGGATCTCAAGTCGCGCACAATTGCGAACGTGGTAGGTGACGAGATCGAGGAAGTCATCCAGAAGAGCTTGCGGCCGATTCAATCCGAGCGATTCGTGTTGACCGCGTATTTTGGCCGAAATATCGCGGAACGGCACTCCCGCCTGGCCCTGGCGCTGTTCCGGCGGTTCCCGGCGCCGCTCTTGCGGGCCGAGTTTCTCCAGAATTCGCGGACCAAGAAGTGGTCGCTCGATGGCGTGGAAGCCCTCGCGCCCTCCGATGTCCCGGCCGAGCACCGCGAGTTTCTCACCGAGGTCGCGCGCGACTACTTCCGCCGCCGTCATCACGTCAAGATCGGCCGAAATGTGACGGCGTATGACCTTGCGATCCTCGTCGACCCCGACGAGGCGCAGCCGCCGTCCGACGAGCGCGCGATCTCGAAGTTTGTCGGCGCCGCCGAGTCGCTTGGGTTCGATGTCCAAATCATCGACAAGCAGGACTTCGGCCACCTGGCCGAGTTTGACGCGCTGTTCATCCGCGAAACCACCAGCGTCAACCACCGTACGTACCGCTTCGCGCAGAAAGCGGCCGCGGAGGGGCTGGTGGTGATCGACGATCCGGAGTCGATCCTACGTTGTACGAACAAGGTGTTTCTCGCTGAGCTTCTCCACCAACACGACGTGCCGACCCCACGCACGATGGTTGTGCACCGCGGAAACGCAGCCGAGGCCCTGGTCCGGCTCGGGCTGCCATGCATCCTCAAGCAGCCCGATAGCTCATTCTCACAGGGAGTGACCAAGGCGGAGACCCCGGATGAGTTTCACGCCCAGCTCGATCGCCTTCTGACCCGCTCCGATCTTGTCATCGCCCAGGAGTACGCGCCCACGGCATTCGACTGGCGGATCGGCGTGTTTGACCAGAAGCCGATCTACGCCTGCCGTTACTACATGGCCTCGCAGCATTGGCAGGTGATCCGTCGGGATCACGAAGCCCCGAGCGGCGAAGAAGGACCGTCGGAGGCGGTCGCGCTGGATAAGCTGCCGCGAAAGCTGCTGCGGACAGCCGTCAAGGCCGCCAACCTCATCGGCGATGGGCTCTACGGAGTTGACATCAAAGAGATCGTCGAAGGCCACTACTCGGTGATCGAGGTCAACGACAACCCGAGTATCGATTGTGGAGTGGAGGACGCGCTGCTTCAGGACGAGCTTTACCGCACCGTAATGCGAGTGTTCCGCCAGCGGCTCGAGGCCCGCAGGAGGCCGCTGTGACCCTGCGTTTGTTCGAGGGTTGGGGCATCGAGCTCGAGTACATGATTGTCGACGCACGCACACTCGCTGTGCGTCCGATCTGCGACGAGCTCCTGCGCTCGTTTGCGGGCGAGTACGCCAATGAGGTCTCTTTCGGTGACATCGCATGCTCGAACGAGCTCGCCCTTCACGTCGTTGAGCTCAAAACGAACGGGCCGGTCGCCGAACTGACAGGCGTCCCCGCGGCGATGGCCGACGCCCTTGCCCAGCTCCAGGGGTGGCTTTCCGGGCAAGGGGCCATGTTGTTGCCGACGGCGATGCACCCGACGATGAACCCGGCGGAGGGCCGGCTGTGGCCGCACGATGGCAAGCCGATCTATTCCACCTACGACCGGGTATTTGGCACCCGCGGCCACGGCTGGGTCAACCTGCAGAGCATGCACATCAACCTGCCGTTTTGCGGTGACGACGAGTTCGGCACGCTGCACGCGGCGATCCGTGCGGTCTTGCCGATTCTCCCGGCGTTGGCCGCGAGTTCCCCGGTGATCGAGGGCCGTGCCACCGGTGTGCTCGACAACCGCCTGCAGGTGTACTTCGAAAATCAAAAACGGATCGCTTCGGTCATGGGCCGCGTTGTGCCCGAGCCGGTGTGGACGCGCTCGGACTATGAGCGGGAGATCCTTGCGCCGATGTATCGCGACATCGCGCCGTTTGATCCCGAGGGCGAGTTGCAGGACGAGTGGCTCAATTCGCGCGGTGCGATCGCGAGGTTTCAGCGCAACGCGATCGAGATTCGGGTGATCGACTTGCAAGAGCACCCCACCGCCGATCTGGCGATCGCCCATCTGTGTGGAGAGTTGGTGCGCGCGCTTTGCACTGAGCGCTGGATCAGCCTCGCGGACCTCAAGGCACTCGAGACCGATGCGCTTGCGGGGGTGCTCCGACGCGTGGTTGGGCCCGCGGATGCGGCGCTGATCGACGACGTGAAGCTGCTGCGTGCGCTTGGCCGGACGCAGACGCGCATGTCCGCGCGCGATCTCTGGGCGGAGCTCGCCGCTGAGCTTTGGGACGCCACCACGCCCACGGGTTTCCGGGCAGCACTCAAGACGATTTTTGAACGTGGGTGTTTGGCCCGCCGGATCCTCGCCGAGCTCGGAACGGACTTCGATCGCGCGGCCGTCGAGGGTGTTTACCGCCAGCTCTCCGACTGCTTGCGCGACGGTCGGAGCTTCGGTGCCTAGAGCCCGCCCGCCCCGGCTTGTCGTCACCTGCGAGCACGGGGGTAACCGGGTGCCGGCACGCTGGCGGCTGGTGCTGGCCCCTGCCCGTGCGTTGCTCGAGACGCACAGGGGCTTCGATCCGGGCGCGCTCGAGCTGGCGCGCCGACTGGCGCGCCAGCTCGGCGCGCCCCTGGTGGCCGCCGATGTCACTCGGCTGCTCGTGGATCTCAATCGCCACGAGCGCAATCGCGGTGTGTTTTCCAGTTTCACCCGGGCGCTGTCCCGCGACGAGCGCGAGCAGATCCTGGCGCGGTGGCACCGCCCCCACCGCGAGCGGGCACGCGTCGCCATTGCGCGCGAGATCGCAAAGCATCGGTTTGTACTCCACCTCGCGATCCACTCGTTTACGCCGATGCTGGACGGCAAGCAGCGAAATGCGGATCTGGGACTCCTCTACGATCCGAGGCGGGTGGCCGAACGCGCCTGGACGGGCGCGCTGCGCGATGCATTCGCCAGCGCACCCGCGCCGCTGCGCGTGCGTTTCAACTACCCTTACCGCGGGGCGTCGGATGGCCTCACGCGTTGGTTGCGGACGGAATTCGATCCCCGCAGCTATGCGGGGATCGAGCTTGAGGTGAATCAGGCGCTCGTCGGCGTTCGCAGCTGGCGGCGGACGCAGCGGGATCTGGTTGACGCGGTAGCAGCGGCGCTCGCACCTGAAGTTGGCCGCGCGAGCACAAAGCATGGCCGGTCGCGGTGACGACCGGCCGCGCTCGTTCGAGGCTCAGAAGCTCGTCGATCCGCCGCCCTCGTCGTTTCCACCCTCGTCGTTTCCGCCCTCGTCGTTTCCACCCTCGTCGTTTCCACCCTCGTCCATGTTGTCCCACTCGGCGCACACGGCAGGGCAGTCATCTTCGGTGCCGCACTTGCCGAAGCTGCAGTCGGAGTAGTTGACGATTCCGGATTCGCAGCTGCAGTGGATAATGCGGCAGTCACCGGGCGACTCGCACTCCGCCGGGCCTCCATCATCCGCGCCGTCGTCGTTGCCATCACCGCCGTCGTCGCCGCCTCCATCATCACCGCCGCCGTCGTCGCCGCCGCCGCCGTCGTCGCCGCCACCGTCGTCGCCACCGTCGTCGCCGCCACCGTCGTCACCGTTGTCGCCTTTGTCGTCGTCCTTCTCGCAGGCGAGGACGACAGCGGCAGTGCACACGCCGAGGGTGAGGATCAAGATCTGTCGCAACATGGGATCGTTCACTTTCACCGCGGGTTCGGTCCATCGCGGTACCCCCAGACGGTGAAGGGCGTCCCAGGTCGCGAAAAAAGAAACCCGGGTGCGGCGACCGGCCCACGCGGGCCCGCCGACGCGCACACGACCGGCGAAGCCCTGCTGGAATGTGTGTTCGCTCGCGGGTGCCGGCCGCCTCGGCGTCGATCACGCCCGCACGTAGGCGAACTCGAGGTCCTGGCCACCGATGCCGCGACTGGGCGGCCGGATCCAGTTTGCGAACTTTCCCGGCTCCGTGACGGGCGTCATGATGGAAGCAAGATAGGCGTTGTCCGCCGTTGAGAGTAGCCATTGATCGCGGTTGCGATCGAATGCATCGCGATCGACGAGATCGCCGGCGGGATTGAACGCGTGGTCGGCGTACAGCCCCTGGCGACGGTTGAATCGCCGGCTAGGTAGCTCGAGCTGGCACGGGGATCCCATGTCGACCAGGCGGCGGTTCCACTTGCGAACGGCGCGTTCGCAGTCGGCGATGTAGTCGTCGCGGAGCACCTCGTTGATCGCGTTGCGAAGCGGAACGTCGAGATGGCGAATGCTCCCGTCGACGACCATCGGCATGCGGTACTGCTGGTCCTTCGCTGCGTGATCGACGAAACGATCGCGCTCATGAAAGCGGCCCTTGAGCCCCGCCGCGAAGTAGTGGGCGGCGTTGCTGGAGATCTCGCCGCCAAATAGATCGAGGCAGCTCGAAAACCACGTGTTGATCGACCGCTGGATGATGCCGAAGTCGATCCCGCCTTGATTGCGGATGTCCCCGTTGGGGTCCAGCGCGGCGAGCTCGGCCGAGCGCAAGATGATCCGCTCGAGGCCGGTCTCCCCGACGAAGAGGTGAAACGCTTCTTCGGTCAACATGAACTCGCAGCTGCGAGCGAGCGGGTCGAAGCCACTCT
The DNA here is from genome assembly GCA_902826865.1 of uncultured Myxococcales bacterium. GTDB lineage: Bacteria > Myxococcota_A > Polyangia > Nannocystales > Nannocystaceae > Xiheibacterium. The sequence continues at coordinate 15,117 of CADEGN010000017.1, read as the reverse complement.
CGCGCAGCGCTGCGAGTTGGAATTTTCCATCGCGGTCGGTGAACATTGTGAACGCGAAAAACGACAGCCAGTGCTCGCATGGATCGTTGAACGTGCCGAGTACGCGCGGCTTGTCGGCGCTGCCCGAACGTCGCTCGAGTAGCTCATCGGCCTCATCGCGCCCGTCGGGACCGAAGTACTTGTGCAGCAGGTAGACCATCGCCCACAAATGCCGGCCCTCCTCGACGTTCACCTGGAAGAGGTTGCGCATGTCGTAGAGACTCGGCGCGGTTAGACCCAAACGGCGCTGTTGCTCGACGCTCGCCGGCTCCGTGTCGGCTTGCGTGACGATGATGCGACGCAGCGCGTTGCGGTGCTCGCCCGGGACGTCGGCCCATGCCGGGCTGCCAGCCATGTCACCTGCGCGCACGTACGCGTCGCGGTCCGCGGGCGAGAGAAACACGCCCCAGCGGTAGTCCGGCATCTTGACGTAGTCGAAGTGGGCCCAGCCGTCGGCGCCCACGTCGATGGCCGTGCGGAGCCATACGTCGTGGCCGGCGAAGCTCGTCGGTCCCATTTCTCGCCACCAGTCGAGGTACTTTGGTTGCCAATGCTCCAGGGCGCGACGGACCTTGGGGTCGTCTGCCAACCCGACGTTGTTGGGGATCCGTGCGTTGAGGTCGACCGCTGTCATGCCTTGGAGCGTGGCGGTTAACCCCGGCGTGCGTGAAGTGCAGCGATTTCTGCGAACGCTGGCCGTCGGGATCGCGCCGGTGCAGCCATTGCCGCGCCGCGTCGGCGTGCGTCCGCTCCGTGCGTTATGGCGCGACTGTGCCCGCCCGGGAGGATCACATCGAGATCGACCCCTTGCGGAAGTCGCTCCTGGCGAGGTGCACGTTGACGAGGACGGGCGTGCCGGCGCGCGCGACCGCCTGGGCCTGGGCGAGGATCCCATCGATCTCGTCGTCGCGTTCGATGCGAAACCCGCGGCCGCCAAGGGCGTCGGCCACCTTCTCGTAGTCGCTGCGCCGGAGCTCGGTCCCGACCGCATCGCCGAGCAGGGTGACCTGATCGCGGGCGATCTGAGCCCAGCTCGCGTCATTGCCCACGATCGCCACCACGCCGACGCCGTGCCGGACAAAGGTGTCGTACTCCGCAAGGCCGTAGCCGGCGGAACCATCGCCCCAAAGCAGCCACACCTCCGCTTCGGGACGCACGAGCTTGGCCGCAAGGGCGAAGCCGGCCCCGACGCCAAGCGTGCCGAAGACACCCGGGTCGAGCCATGAGAGGGGGCCGCGCGGTGCGACGACATAGCTCGCCGTGCCGACGAAGTCGCCGCCGTCGGCGACCAGCACACTCGCATCGGGGAGAACGGCGTCGATGCGCGTGCATAGGCGCAGCGGATTAACGAGAGGGCCCGTGCTCGCGCCGGCCTGCGCGGCGATTTCGTGTTCGCGCTCGAGATCGCGCGTGCGCAGGCGATCCCGCCAGGGGGCTTGGTCGTCACCACTGGGATCGATCTCACGGGCGATGCTGCCGATGGTTTCGGCGACGTCCGCGACGATCGTTTGGTACGGTCGCCGGTTCTTGCGCGCTTCGTCTTCGCCGCGGTTGATGGCGATGATCTTCGCCTTGCGCCCGATCTGCAGCCCGTAGTTGAGGCGGAAGTCGCACGGCACACCCGCGAGCACGACGACGTCGGCCTCACGCAAGGCGGCCGTGCGTTGGTGGCGGTGCAAGAGCGGGTGGCTGCGGCCGAGCAAGCCGCGGGCCATGCCCGAGAGATACACGGGCGCGCCAATGCGCTCGAGCGCGGCGCGCAGGCGCGGCATTTCTGCGGCGCCCCCCAGGGTTGCCTGGCTTCCGACCAGCACGAGCGGATGACGAGCGTCGTGCAGCGTCGCGGCAGCGCGTTCGGCCGCAGATGGAAAGGGCGCCAAGACTTCGCGTGGCATGGGGGCGTGGGCGCGAGCTTGTTTCGAACCGGCGAATACCCGCGCCATGTGGGCGCGCAAGTAGAGCTGGATCGCCATGTCGGGGAGACTCTTGGCCGACGAGGCAGACTTGGCCCCGATCATCTCGCGCACCGTCGCCTCGTCGTAGAGCAGGTCGACGGGGCACTCGACGAAGGCCGGACCCGGCACGCCGCTTTGCGCCACCGCGAACGCGCGCTCGAGGGTCGGCACGAGGTCTTTGACGCGTGTGACCGCCTCGGCGAACTTCACGTGGGGAGCCAAGAGGGCCATCTGATCGATGTCTTGGAGGGCCCCGCGCCCGCGCAGCACCGTGGCTGTTGCCCCACCCAACAGCACCAGCGGCGATTGGGCCAGCTGCGCGTTTTTTACAGCCGTGATCGTGTTCGTCAGGCCCGGTCCAGCGGTGACGGCTGCGACGCCGGGGACTCCGCTGAGACGCGCGACTGCGTCCGCGGCGAACACGGCGGTGGCTTCGTGGCGGGTATCGATGACGCGGATCCCCCGCGCTTTGGCACCGGTGAGGATCGACGAGATGTGTCCGCCGCACAACGTGAAGAGGAACTTCACGCCCTGGCGCTCAAGCACTTCTGCGATGAGATCACCGCCGTGCATCGTGGATCTCCGCGTCCGCCAGCACGTGGCGCTCGGGTACGAAGCAGGTCAGGCTGCCGCGCAAGACCGAACGCTCGCCCACCTTCGCCTCGACGTCGACCAGGTGTTTCTTGCCCTCGATGCCGCGCAGCTCGGCACGGGCTCGCACGCAGTCACCGACGCGCACCGGGGCGACGAAGCGCAACTCTGCGGCGCCCAGCACAACCGTCGGTGCATCGATCGCAAGCATCGCGGCGTGGTCGGCGAGGCCGAAGACGAATCCTCCGTGCACGAGGCCGCGATCGTCGACGGCCATCCGTGCGATCGCGGTCATCTCAACCTCCGCGATCCCGTCGGTCATCGCCACCGGGGTACCGCACAACTCGGGATCGATGGTCTGGTGGGTGTGGCGCTGCATTCGGCGGGCGAGTCTACCCCGCCGGGCCCGTGCGCCGCGGCCGAGCGTTAGCCCAGGCGGAAGCTGACGCCCAGGGTCAACATGCCGGTGACCGGGCCAGGGAAGATGATGGTGGATAGCCCCGCCGAGTTTTCGCCCACGAACTGGGGACCGAGCACGGGCACCGAAGCGCCGACACCGAACAGGATCCCAAGCTTGTCAGTGACCGAGTAGCGATAGTCTCCCTTGAGGCCGCCGGCGGCGTAGGGCGTTGCCGATCGACCCGGACGATCAAACCCGATCCAGCGGTGGGCCATCACGCCCGCTTCGCCACCCACACACATGCGCACGCGATGGCGCAGGACAGTCTTCGCCCCGCACAGGTCGAGCTCGCCGGTGGTGAGGACGTTGCCGATCCGACCCTGCGATAGCGCGAAAGGGCGGCCGCCACTGAGCTTCGCGCCGAAGCGGGCCTGAAACCCCTCGGTCCCGATCACATAGGCCGCTTCACCGCCGAAGAAGGTATGGGGCAGGAGCTGGGTGGTCAGCACAGCCTGGAGATCCACCGCGTGGTACCGCGGTCGTCGCGGGGCGGGCTCAGGTTGAGGCGCGTCATCGGCGAAGGCGCGGGGCGTGGCCGCAAGCCATCCGACGGACAGCGCCAAGGGTAGGACCGAGGTCGACCACAACCGAACACGCGCCGTGCGAAGCGAGCGGGGCCGCATGGTCTCCAAGCTACGAGGACGGCTGGGCTCCGCCAAGGTGCGAGGGATGGTTTTCTCGACGAGGCCCTGGTGGTGCGGGGTTGCACGTCGTTTGGTGGGGGACGTCGTTGCCGATTCTGAGCTGGGGCTCGGGGGTGTCGGGTGAGCGAGACTGCACGCGCGCGGTCCGCCAACGCGGGTGTGTCAGTCCGGCCCGGGCGCATCCCGGCCAGACAGCCTTGGGTCGGCCGGCCGGCCGATGCCCCGCGGCGACGCAACCGTAACGACTGCAGCCATCGCAGAGCCCGCGGAGGATGACGTCCGCCGCGAGACACCCGATGCCTGCGTGGTTGCCATCGGCACGGGGTGCACGAGGAGGAGGTTCAGATCTCCGCTACGCCGCGTCTCGTGGGCAGTGCAGGGGGCTCGATCGCTCAAGCTCGCCGAGCTTGGCCCGTGGACGCGCTGTGGCATACTCGCGCCGTGCCCGAAGCGCTCGCATGGCCGCAGCTGCAGCCCCTCGCAGAACGCATCGCCGTGGGCGAGCTCGACGGTGACGAGGCGATCGACGCGATTGTCGACGCGATCGTCGAGCGTGAGCTCGGCCCAGGCGCGCGCGGAACCAACGCCGAGGCCGTGCGGCGGCAGGCGATGGCGGCGGTACGCCAGGATCGCTTGCTGATGGCGATGCTGCGCCCGCTCGTGCCGACGTCGCCTGACGCCGTAGGCGGGCCCTCCCAAGACCGACACGGTGCAACCGCGGGGCTCGCTGGCGCCTTCGACCAAGACCCCGCGGCGGATATGTTCGACCGCCCACGAACGGCACGCCGTATCGTCGTCGGCGCGGGTGTGGCGATCGGTATCGTCACCGGACTCACGGCGTGGTGGCTGATCTTGCGCGAGACGCCCTGCGAACACCTCGCCCGCCAGGCGTGCCTCGAGCTCTCCGGCGGGTGCTCGGCCGCGGAGATCAGCCAACACCTCAGCGCTGCTGGCATCGACGACGTCCGCTGCACGAGCGCGCGCGATGCCGCGGTTGCGGCGGCATCGGCGGTCGACCCGAGCAAGCGCGCGCGAACCTACGAGAAAACCCTCATCGGCCAGCTAGGTATCGATCCGCGCACTGGCAAGGCCCCGGTCGCAGTGGCGACAGAAAACCCGCCTGCGACGCCGGTGCTGCTCGCCCGTGGGCTGCCACCTTTGGCCAGCTTCGGCGCCGATGAGGCGTTCGTCTACCTCGCAGCCGGCGACGCGGTGTTGCGCCTGCGCAGCACCGGCGGCACATTCGAGACGCTTGCGGTCACCGGCGCGCCAGCCGACGTCGTGCCGACAGTCGACTTCGTCTACTGGCGTGCCCGCGCCGCCGATGGCAGTCCCGCGCTGTTCGTCGATCGCAAGCGCGGGGAGTACGAGCCGGAAGCCATGCCAATCGCGCCGGCGAAGCCGACGCTCTCGCGTTGCCTGCAGGGGCTGTGCGCGTTCGTGGACGGCGCGGATGGGTCGGTCAGTGCAGTTGCGCAAGACGGGACGCCGCCGCGCAAACTCACCGGACCCTTGGTCCCGCCACCGGTGGCGATTTGGCTCGACGCCGACGAGATCGTTTGGGTGACCGGTGGTGCCCCCGGCCCAGTGACCGCCGTGGGCGTCGCCGGCGGTCCGAGCCGAATCGTCGCCGAGGCCGAGCAGAACCCCCGCGAGCTCGTCGGTGATGCGGTCGGGCTCTACTGGATCTCCGACGTCGGCGTACGGGGAGTCGCGCGGGCAGGCGGCGAGGCAGTGACGTTACTTGCCCAGCCTGCGGGTGCGATCGCGATCGATGCCCAGCACGTGTACGCGGCGGATCCGCAAGCTGGCACTATCACCGAGGTCAAGCGAGACGGCGGCGGCACCAAGGTGGTGGTCGCGGGGCAGGGCGGGGTGGGGCGGATCGCCCTCGATGGCGCAGCGCTCTTCTGGGAGCGCCAGGGCGAGCTTCTGCGGCTGCCGAAGTAGTCGCGCGACGAGGTCGCTCAGCGCCGCCGCCGCGCTCGAAGCCCAAGGAGCATCGCCAACAATCCGAGCGAAGATGTCCCGGTGCGCCCGGCCGAGGTGACGCATGCGCAGCCGTCGTCGCTGCCGGCGACCTGGCCTGCGCCGCCTGAATCCTCGCTGGCCGGCGCTCCGTCATCACTCGCTGTGCCGGCTGCGCCCCCGCTTCCGCTCGATCCCCCGGGGCCGCCGGATTCGTCCGCGCCGCCGCTCGAGGCGTCACCGCCTGGGGCACTGGTGACGGTCACGGTGATGGCATGGGTGCCGGTCTGATCGGCGTGGTCCATCACGACTCCGGTGAAGGTGTACACGCCGGGCGGTAGCCCGTTGATCTTGAAGGTCAGCGCGCGGTCATAGTCGGCCTGATCGACGAGGAGCTCGCCGCCCTCGTTCTCGACCATGAGCTTCCATCCGTAGCCGCCGAAATCATCGTTGGGGTCGAAGTCGACGATGATCTCCTCGCCTTCCGCAAAGGTGCTTCCGTCGGGCGGAGCTGTCAGCGCGATCGTCGGTGGCTCGTTGTCGGGACCGGCGGCGGCATAAATGAACCCGATGGTGGACGCGTCGTTTTGCCGGTCCGGATCTCCACAGTGGCACTTGTTCACGCCCTGGCAGCCGCTGGCCTGGTTCGGTAACGCGAACGTCTCCTGGCAATTGCTGCCGAAGATCTTGTCGCCTCCCCCTTCGTAGCTCATGATCCGATCGCCACCATAGGTGTGCTCGAGCCCGTAGGTATGCGCGACCTCCTGGCTGATCACGTTGGCCTGCGACGTCGCCGGCTCGCCATTGGTAAACGAGTAGCAGACGTTGCGTTGGCCAAAATCCTCGCAGTCGATCGGCGCAACGCCGCTTGCCGGACCCGAGGAGGTGTCGGTGTAGTGGCCGCCGACCATCGCCATTGTATAGGGCAGCAGCTTGGGAGGACGAGGGTCGTAGACGACGCGGATCGCCCAGGTCGCGAAGTCCTGTTGCACCGCCTGCGCCACGGCAATCGCCTTCGTTTCGCCGCCGCTGAACGGCGGGTACTCATGGCCAGATCGTGCGATGCCTGAGCGGTTCTCGGCCGAGTTCTCGCCGCCGGTGTTCAACACGCCACCTGTGAAGTTGAGAAACACCGTGCCTCGGCGCGGTACTTCGCCACCGCGGCGTGAATCGCCGACGTAGATGCCCGGGGGAACCGCGTCTGGGTAGGCGCAGTTATCGGCCGGGGCGCCCAGGGGTCGCGGGGCGCCGAGCAGGTCGAGGTCACCCACCATCTGAGCACCCTCGGCGACCGCGCGGGGCATCACCATGTCATCGCGTTGGACGAGGTCGGGCGGCAGCGTTGCGTCCGCGGGCCGATCCGCGGGCAGTGGAGGGCGCCCCGCGAACTCGTCGAGCTGATCGAATCGAATCGGCGCCACCGGTTCGCTCCCCGCGAGATCCGTGGGGCGTCCGTTGACGGTGCCCGCGGCGACGTCGATATGAACCACAGCGCCGCGCGCCGCGAACGGATTGGGGACGTGCGCGGCTTGGCCGGCCAGTGCGTTCGCAGGGCCGAGCAATGCGACGAGGGCGAGCGCCGGGGTCGACCGAGCAGGGCGTGGCATCTCGACAGCATACGGCGGCGCCGCCGAAGTCGTGTGCGAGTGATCGACGCTGGCACGCTCGCAGAAATAGTGGGTTGGCTCACGCGCTCGTGGCGTGCTGCGCAGCACGCCGACGCCTGCCGGCATTGGGCATACTCGACGCTCGGGAGGCCAACGATGAGCGCCGGACGACGCTTCCGCCCGACCGACATCCTACTCGCCCCGTACTCGGTCTTTGTTTGGCTCGGTGTGATCGCCTGGATGATCTTTCTCGTGCTGACGGCGCTTCCGCTCACGTTGCTCATCCCGTTCGAGCGTTTTCAGAACATCTGGCCGCATCCGCAGGTCGGCTGGGCGCTGTACTTCACACTCAGCCGCGTCCGCATTGTGTATGACCCGCGCTACCGCAAGCGCCGCGGCGTCATGTTCGTGCAGAATCACGTCAGCGTGCTCGATGCCCATGCGGCCTGTGCCGCGATCCCGGTGCCGCTCTCGGGGCTGGAAAATGCGGCACACCTCAAGATCCCGGGCTATGGCTGGATGATGCGGTTGGCCAACGCGGTCGCGCTTGGCAAGGGAGAGGCGCGGTTCGCCGCCGTGGCCGAGCAGATCCGCGAACGCGTGTCGCGGGGGATCTCGGTGCTCGTGTTTCCGGAGGCGCATCGCACTGTCGATGGCCGACTTCGCCCCTTCAAGCGTGGGGTCTTCCAGATCGCGCGCGATGCTGGGATTCCGGTCGTGCCGTTGGCCGTGCGCGGCATGTACTCAGTGTTGCCCAAGGGCGCGTTCATCGTCCGACCCAGCACGCTCGAGATCTACGTTGGTCCGCCGATCGACACCGCCGGGCTGGACGACGAGGACGTCCAGGCCCTCAGCGATCGCGTCCATGAGATCATCGAAGGCTGGATCGAGCACGGACGCATGGCGCCAGACGTGCCATTTGCGCCCCGGCAATCGCGCGCGAGCTAGCAGTCTGTGAGGTGATCCGGATGGCCGACCCCCGCACGCTCGCGGCGGCCGAATCGTCCGCGCGGGTCGCAAGCGTACGTTTGCAGGGGTTTCGGACCGCGTCGGCGGAGCGCCGTTGCCCCAAGGCCATTGGATTTGGTAATCCAGACCCGGCATCGATGCCCGAAGGGCCTGAACCGGACGCGTCCGCCGGAGCCGACGCGGGCGCGTCACGCAGCGGCATGCGCGGGAATGGCGCCCGCGCTCGCCGACCAGATGGCGCCAAGCGTGGCGCGGTGGTCACGCTCGTCCTCCTGGCGATCGTGATCTCGATCGCGCGGTTGTCGTCGTGGACCCTATCCGCGGCGCTGATCGTGGGCTGCGGTGTCTACGTCGCATTCGAGTTCGCGCTGGTCAAGGTGCCGGTGCACAAGCTCGAGCGCGACGTGGAGCAAGCCGTCCTCGGTGCCCAGTCGGTCCTGCAGATGAAGCGGGAGATGAATGCGATGCTGGCCGCGAGTCAGCTCGGCATCACGCTGACCAGCCTCGGACTCACCCTCGCGCTCGAGCCGGCGATCCACGAGGCGCTCATCAACTACGAGCGGTTGGCCTCATTCTCGGCTGCCCTGGCGATGGGGATCGGCGCCACGCTGCATGTGACGTTTGGCGAGCTCATCCCCAAGGGCATCGCCCTCGTCGTCCCGGTCAAGGTCCTCTACTTCACGGCCCCGTTCATGCGGATCTTCCGCTACCTCGCCGTGCCGTTTATCAAGAGCTGCAACGCCGTGGCCAATGTCGTGGTCCACGGCCTCACGGGCCGTCATCCAGACACGGCCGGACAGCACGAAGAGAACGTCGACATCGGCCAGGCGCTGTTTTATGCCTACTCCGCCGGCGAGCTAAAACCGCAGCAGCTTCGGCTGATGCGCAACGTGCTCGCGTTTGCCGATCGAACCGTGCGCGAGGCCATGACGCCGGCGCGTGAGGTCATCTATCTCGATGTCCAGAACACGTGGTTGGAGAATATGGCGATCGCCGACGAGCACGGGTTTAGCCGCGTGCCGGTTGTCGACGGCGGCCCGCACAATGTGATCGGCTACTGTCGGCGTGCCGATCTGCTTCAGGCCGAGCTCCGCGGCAATCGCGATCTGCGGGGGTTGCTCCGGCCGATCGAGCGTCGGCCGGAGACCGCCTCGCTCGGTCAGCTCAACCTATTTCGCGGCTCGCCGATGATCGCCGTGTTCGACGAGCACGACAGCTTCGCTGGCCTGCTCACCGCCGAGGACATCGTCGAGCAAATCGTCGGTGAGATCTACGACGAAACCGACGACGCCCCGGCCAAGCCCGAACTTGAGCCGCTGGCGGATGGATCGCTTCGCGTCGCGGGCTCGATGCTCCTATCCCCGGCGGGCGAAGCGTTGGATCTGCGCTCGGTTGAGGAGCACCAGGACGTCGATACCGTCGGGGGACTCGTGCTCAAGTTGCTCGGGCGCCAGCCGCGAATCGGCGACGAAGTGATGATCGACGGCTACCGCGTGCGCGTCGAAGAGGCCCGCGGATTCCGCATCACGATGCTCCTGTTCTCGCGCGTGCCCGAAGCCCAGGAGGAGCCGCCGGCGGCCACGGCCGCGGAGGCGTAGCGCCGCGGGTTGCCCCGCTCGACGGCGCCTCCGGCGATTCGAAAAGCGACAATCGCCGGCGTCGCGGTTAGACTCGGTGTACGTGGTTTCGCGCGGCGCATCCCGGATTGAAGCCGAGCCCTTCTCGCGCATGGTTGCCGACGAACTCGGCCTCACGGCAGACTTTCAGTTCCGGGTGCTCGGGCTTGCTTTCGGCTGGGCCGAGCTGGAGCTCGACTACGCCCCCACCATGGTGCGACCGGGGGGCACGATCAGTGGACCCACACTGTTCAGCTTGGTCGACCTCACGTTGTTCGCGGCGGTGCTAACGACCGTCGGGCTCGAGCCGATGGCGGTGACCAGCGAGCTGGCGATCCACTTCTTGCGGCCGCCTGCGCCGCGGACCATGCGGGCGACCGCGGAGATCCTGCGGGCTGGTCGGCGCACCGTTCACGGCGACGTTCGCGTCTACACCGTCGGTGACGAGACGCCCGTGTGTCACGCAAGTGGCAGCTACGCGGTGCCGGACGGATCGCGGCCGATCGAACTCGGGGAGCCGTTGATCTAGATCTGAAACCAGCGCTACCTGGGCTGGCGGGCCGAGTTGAGCGCGTGGACGAGGGCGGACCGGTAGACTGGGCTCTCTTGGACGTCGTTGTGGCCGACTCCAGGCAACCGCACGATGCTGCCTTGCGGTGCAATTTCAGCCAGCGCCTCGCCGTGGGAAACCGGGATCAATGCGTCCGCCTCGCCATGAAGGACAAGAACCGGACCATCGATGCGTGGCACATCCTCGTCCGTGCGCAATGGATAGCGGGCAAGGAAACTCGGCACCCATGGATAGAGCTCGCTGCCGAGTGCCACCATGCTGCGATACGGTGACACGAGCACGGTAAGCTCGGGTTGAACGTCCGCGGCCAGCCCCGCGGCGAGCGCGGTGCCGAGCGAACGCCCGACGATCACGCGCGGTCGACCTTGGTACTGCGGGGCGACGACGTCCCATGCGGCGCGCACGTCTGCGCGGAGCTCTGCTTCGCTGGAGATCTCTCCAGTGCTCTTGCCGTAGCCCCGGTAGTCGATCATGAAAAGGTCCCAGCCGGCGCTGCGCCAGAAATCGGCCTTCGAAAACCATCCCTGGAGGTTGCCGGCGTTCCCGTGCAAGAACACCACGAGTCCGTGCGCCATGGGCTGACGCAGATGTAGCGCCGAGAGCGTTGCTCCCGGGACCGAGATGGTCACCTCGTGCACGTCCTCACCGAACGCGAAGCTATGATCCCGGGGCAAGACCGCCGGGTGGAATAGCAGTCGCTCCTGCGCGCACCACACTCCGCTGATGAGCGTTAACCACAGCGCTACCGCGATCAGACCGATCCGTACGAACCAGCGTGCGGGTCGCCTCACGCGGACAGAGTATGTGGCACAGTCATGGACGCGTCCAGGGCAGCGTGCCGAGGGCAGTCGCGGTGAGGAGTGCGGCGCCCGGCATTGTCCCCCTACTCGGGCAGCTCGATGCTGCGCACGAAGTCGCTGCCGGCCTGGTGGCAATGCACGCAGCTGGTGCTGCTGCCGTACTCGAGCGGCTCGCCGGCGGCATCGTATTGCGCCCACAACCACGCGCCATCTTTTCGAACGAGAATCATCGTCGAGATCGATTCGTCGCCGGCCTGGTCCCGGCTTCCCTCGCATAGGAAGGTCGCGCCCTCCGGCCAACGGTCCCGCGCGCCGCCGGTTCGCGCGGCCTCGGCGATTGGATCGCGCCAGATCGTGGAGTATGCGCCATGCGGCGCGATGCCGTGAATCGTCTCGGCGACCGGCCAGCGCTCGTCGATCGCGGCCCGGACATCCGCGAGTAGTTTGCGCGCCGGAGCTGCCCAAGGTTCTTCCGGCGGGGGCGGCGGATCACACGCCGCGATCGCGAGGACGAGCAGCGTGGGCGATCGCAACACGGCCACATCCTACCAGGCGATGCCGGTGAGGTCGCCACCCGGGGGACGCTGCGGTAAAAGGCTGGAGTCTTGGTGCGTGCACTCGAATCTCCGCACGGGATCGCGGCCCGCGTGCTCCGAGCGTGCGCGCGACCGGGCGCGTTCAGCAATCGTCGGCTGAGCGACGAGCTGGAGCGCCATCATGGACTTGAAGGCGGCGCGCGTGGGTTGGTCACCACGCTCGTCTACGGGGTCTTGCGCCACCAGGCGCGACTCGACGCCCACGTCGACGCGTGTGCCGACAGGCCTGCGAAGCTCGCGGCGCTGCCGCGGGAGATCCTGCGGATCGGCACCTACGAGATGATCGAGCTCGGGCGTTCGCCCGGCAATGCGATCGCCCACGCGATCGCGGCTGCGCGCGCGCTCGACGAGCGCGGTGCCATCGCGGGGCTCGTCCACGGTGTCCTCGGCGCGGTGGCCGTGAGCTGGCAGGCACGAGACGCGGCGCTCGAGCAGGGGGCACCTCTCGACGTGCTGGCGCGGCGTGACTCGATCCCGCGGTGGTTGGCGGGCCGATGGATCAAGCAGCTGGGACCCGAGCGGGCTCTGGCGCGCGGGCGTGCCCTCCGCGATGAGTTGCCGATCGACGTGCGCGTGGACCGAACCAGGATCGCGCTTGATGCCGCGCGTGGGCGACTCGCAGCCGAGTGCCCCGGGGCGACAATCGATATGGTAGCGGGTGATTCCGCGGCACTGCGCGTTCGTGGGGGCGGCGATCTGTTCCACGGCGCGATGCACGATGAGGGCCTGATTTCGGTGCAAGGCCTGGCCGCCCAGCAACCGGCGCGGTGGCTCGCGCCGCGGGCAGGGGAGTCGGTCCTCGACGCATGCGCGGGTCTCGGCGTGAAAACACTGCAGCTAGCTGAATTAATGGATCGTCGCGGTCGGATCGTCGCCGTGGATCGCGAGGCGGCAAAGATCGCGTTGCAGGAGCGCCTGGTTGCGCGCGGGCGACTCGCGGTGCGCGACCTCGAGCTTGTGCGAGTTGTTGGCGATCTCACCTCGCCCGCGTGCGCCGTCGAGCTCGGCGCGTGGGCGCCGTTCGATGCGGTCCTGCTCGACGTGCCCTGCACCGGCCTCGGCAATCTCGCCCGCCATCCGGAGATCCGCTGGCAGCGGCGGTTCGAGGACATCGGGACGGCCGCTGCCAACCAGGGTGTGCTGCTCGCGCGCGCGCTGGAGCTGGTGCGCCCGGGCGGTCGGCTGGTGTACGCGGTGTGCAGCGCGGAGCCCGAAGAGGGGCCGGTCCGCATCGCCGAGGTGGTTGCGCGCGGTGGGATCTCGCTCACGCGGGAGCAGACCTGGACGCCCGAGGGCGATGGGACCGAGGGGTTCTACGCCGCGCTGCTCCTGCGGGCGTGAGCGTTGCTCCTGCCGGCGTAACGCGTCTGAAGCCGCCCACGAGGCTACACTGCCCCGCGTATGGACATCGAAGACGCACCGCCGGCGCGCCGACAAGGACTGCGATGGATCTTCGTGGCACTCGCGCTGTTTGTGGGTGTGGTGGCCCTGCTCGTGGCCCTACGCCCAACAGACGGACCCTACGTGGCGTGGGCGCAGCCGACGATCCTAGCTCTGTACGCCCTGGGTGTCGTTGCCGGTGGAGTCGGAGTGTTTCACGTGGTCGCGGGCGCGCCCGGCGAGGGACCCCTGCGGCTGGTCCGCACGCCGCTCAAGCTGCTGCTCATCGCCGGGGCTGTCGTGATGATCGGGGTGGGCGAGTTCGTGCTCCACGCGGCGCTGACATTCGACGGCGCCCGTGGGGGCGATGACGGCGAACACCACAGGCTTGACTGGGATTGAGGGACAACACCGTGCTGCGTGCCATCGTCGCTCCTTCCATTCTTAGCGCGGATTTCGGCGCGCTTGCGCACAGCGTGCAGGCGGTTGATGCTGCCGGGGCCGACTGGATCCACGTCGACGTGATGGATGGGCACTTCGTCCCCAACCTCACCGTCGGCCCGATGGTGGTCGGTGCCCTTCGCCAACACACAAGCAAGCCGCTCGACTGCCACCTCATGGTCGAGCAGCCCGAGCGTTGGGTGGAGGCATTCGCCGCCGCCGGGGCCGACGTCATCACCGTGCATGTCGAGGCCTGTCGACATCTGCACCGCAATCTCGAACAGATCCACAGGCTCGAACACCATGGCGGAGGTCGAGTGCTTGCGGGTGTCAGCCTCAATCCCCACACGCCGGTGTCGGCGATCCAGCACGTCCTTCCCCTGTGTGATCTCGTCCTCGTGATGTCCGTGAATCCTGGCTTCGGCGGGCAGACGTTCATCCCGCTCGTGCGACCGAAGCTTGTCGAGCTGCGCGAGCGGATAGACGCGCAGGGGTTACACGCCCGGATTCAGATCGACGGTGGGATCAGCGAGGATAACGCCGAGCTCGTCGCACGCGATGGTGCTGATTGCATCGTCGCTGGCAACGCAGTTTTCAAACACCCGCGGTTAGGGCTGGCGGAAGCCATTGCCGCCATCCGGCAGGCCGCCGACGCAGGTCTCGCTCGCCCTCCGGCCGGGCCGAGCGCATAGCCACTGGGACTACCAGCCGCGATTTCACCACGGCCTGATAGGTACTCCGAATCGCGCCGCTGCACGTCTCGCAGCCGCTGGCCGCCTCGCAAGGGCCCGCGTATGCTCGTGGTATGCTGCTCAGCTGCCCCGAGTGCAATCGGGATGTCTCCGATCGCGCAACCGCGTGCCCGCAGTGCGGCTTCCCCATCGCTGAGCACCTCCGTGACGCGGCCGAGCAACGTAGGCAAGCCGAGGAACGCTCTTCGCGCGCGGCGATCGGCGAAGTCGACTGCACGATCTGTCTCGCCCGCGGGTTTCGCACGATTTCTCTGCCCTTGCCCGATGGCAGGCAACGCGAACAGTTCGACTGGTGCGGGGTCTGCGAGCACACCGGGAGAGTGACGTTGTGCAAGAGCTCGCGCGGGTACTTTGCGGTCGCTCGGGTGCACGTCGAGGCGTTCGTCGCTGGCACGCGCGAGGTCGGTGACGACCTGGTGGTGTTCCTCGGCCCGAATGAGCCGCCGCCGCACCGCTATCCCAGCCCGGGCGAGCGCGTTGTTACGGAGCCGTGATTCCGCCATATCGACCAGGGGGCGGGGCAATCGCGGACTCAGCCGGCTGTCAAAGCCCCGCGACGAACTTCGTCATTATGGCAAGAACCTCCGGCGCAAACGTCTCTTCGATGCGCGGATACTCGGCGACCTCACCGGTTTGCGCGTGTTGCATGAGATGGTTGAGGCCATCGAAGCGGTGAACCTCGATGCTCCGATTGCCGCCCTCGCGTACGGCGACGTGGATCGCTCCGA
>CADEGN010000016.1 GCA_902826865.1 uncultured Myxococcales bacterium | reverse complement strand
GGCGAGCTCGAGGATCGCTGCGATCGACTCTTCCTTCGCCGCCTCGATAAAGCCGCAGGTATTCACCACAAAGGTATCCGCGAGCTCAGGGCGATCGACGATCGTGTGTCCACCTTGTCGGACGACGCCCAGCATCACTTCGGTATCCACCTGATTTTTCGGGCAGCCGAGGGAGACGAAATAGACCTTCTGCGGGGCGGTCATGGCGGGGGCGGGCGGACTCTTTTGGCACGGTTGGCCCGTCGATGTCCGCCGTGGTCGGGGCCGGCTGGGAGCCGGAGCGTTGCAAAACTCACACGTTGGGTTCGGATGCGCCCGTCTCAGGCGACGCGGTTGGCTTGATCTCCTTGGGTCCGGCCGCTACGTTCGGCCCCCTTTCGAGGTTGGAACCGCCCATGGCCGTGAAGATCAGGCTTGCTCGCGCAGGCGCTAAGAAGCGCCCCTTTTACCGCATCGTGGCCACGCACTCGGAGTGTCCGCGCGATGGCCGATTCCTGGAGCGGCTGGGGACCTACGATCCCTCGGCGAACCCATCCAAGGTGATCGTCGACAAACCGCGCCTCGATTATTGGCTAAGCGTTGGCGCGTTGCCGTCGGAGACGGTCGCTCGACTTCTGCGTTCGGTGCCCGCCGCCTGAGCCGCGCGTTCCTTTACGGGGACGGAGTGCGCCCGGACGCAATGCAGCGATACACCCCCCGCCGGGCGCGTGAAACAGCGTCTGCTTTGCCCCGTCAGCCCCCGTATGGGATGCTTGATCTTCAGGCTCGCCTTTCCGCGATCACGCGCCTCTCTCGCCCGCTCGGAGCCCATCGATGTCTTCCATGTCTCTCAAGGAGCTGATCGAGTTCATCGCCAGGGCGCTTGTCGACAAACCCGACGAGGTCCAAGTCGCTGAGATCTCGGGCGAGCAAACCGTGGTGCTCGAGCTTCGCGTGGCCAAAGACGACCTCGGCAAGGTGATCGGCAAGCAAGGCCGCACCGTGAAGGCGATGCGCGCGATTCTCACCGCAGCGTCGTCGAAGCTCCGCAAGCGCGCCGAGCTCGAGATCCTCGAATAGGTGCGGCCGCGCCGCCATGGGCTCGCAGCTCGAGGTCGGTGTCGTCGCAGGCGCCCATGGGCTCCGCGGCGCGGTTCGCATCCGCCTTTACGATCCCAATTCTGACGCGCTGACGATCGGTCGGTGGGTTGAGCTCGTGCGCGGCGAGTCGTCCCTCGGGCGCTTTGAGGTGCGTTCGGCCGCCCCCGTGCCGGGGGACACCGGTCGCGTCCGGGTAGAACTGGCAGGGGTGGGCGACCGCGACGCCGCCGAAATGCTGCGTGGGGCCGCGGTCAAGATCGAGCGTGAGGCCCTCACGGCCCTCGCCCCCGACGAGTTCTACGTCGCGGATACCATCGGTCGCCGCGTGATCGACGGCGCCGGGCGTGAGCTCGGAACGGTCGTCGGAGTCACTTCGAACGGTGCCCAAGATCTTCTCGAGATCCGCTTCCGCGATCGTCGCGGTCGCGCGCAAACGTGGCTGCTCCCGGTCTTGCCGGTTTACATCCGCGACGTCGATACCACCGGCGTGCGCGTGGAGCTGCCCGATGGGATGCTCCCCGAGGAGCTGATTGGGCCCGACGACGCGCCATGACGACGACGACCTTCGAGGTGCTCACGCTGTTCCCCGCAGCGGTCGAAGCGTTCGTTCGCGCGGGTCTGCTCGGCAAGGCGATCGCAGCCGGCCGCGTCGCCGTCCACGCCACCGATATTCGGGCGTTCTCGACCGATCGCAATCGCACCGTCGACGACGCTCCGTTTGGTGGTGGCGCTGGGATGGTGATCAAGCCTGAGCCAGTGGTCGCTGCCCTCGAATCGGTGATTGCGGCCCGCGGGCCGATGCACCGCGTGCTCCTGACGCCCTCGGCCCCGCGCTTTGATCAGCGCGCGGCTGAACGACTCGCCGTGCTGCCGCGGATTGCCCTGATTTGCGGGCGATATGAGGGCGTCGACGATCGCGTGCGAGAGCACTACGTCGATGAGTGCATGTCCCTCGGCGACTTCGTGCTCGGTGGCGGCGAAGTGGCGGCCTTGGCGATGATCGAAGCGGTGACGCGCCTGTGCGAAGGTGTCGTCGGCAACCCCGCGTCGATCGTTGGCGATAGTTTCGCGACCGACCACACGCGCGATGCACTCCTCGAGTATCCCCAATACACGCGTCCGGCCGTGTTCCGAGGACACGCGGTGCCCGAGGTCCTGCTCGGGGGCAATCATGCCGCGATCGCGCGATGGCGTCGCGACGCCGCGCTTGCGCGCACCTGGGCAGTGCGGCCCGAGCTGCGGCGCGCCGCGCTACCGGATGATGCGACCCTGCACCTGGCCGTGGATGGCTCCGTCGAGTCTGACGAGGTTGCCGCCGAGCTCGGCGCGCTCGCGCGAACCCACGCGATCGAGGACCTCATCGTGCTCGCCGACGGACCGCTCGAGTTCGCCGCCGAGCTCGCCGCGCAGTGGTCCCGAACCCTGGGCGGGCGCCCGGGCGTTACTGCGTTTTCGGATCTCCGGGCCATGCGCCGTCGCATGCGCCAGCGAGGTCGGGAGCCTTGGGTGATCGCCCTGATGGATGCCCCGGGCGCCGCACGTTCCGCCGGGGAGGTCCTCGATCGCTGGCGTGGCTGCGCGCCCGTACAGGGCCGCGATCTCGTTCTATACGTCCCGGCGCGCATGTCCGCGGGGCCCGCGCCCCTCGAGGCTCCGGAGGCCGACGGGTCGTGGTGGCCGACGCTGGAAGGACCGCTTGCGCAGCGGCCGACGATCGCCGACGCTCCGCCTCCCGCGACCCGGGTGGCCATCGTCGCCTGGGCCCTCGCGGAGCTCGCCGCCCGGCGCTCCGCTTCCGACGATTCCGCGGCTTCTACGCCGCAACGGTGATGCCATGAGCAACAGCTGCCCCACCATCGAGGCCATCGAACGTTCCTATCGCCGCACTGATCTGCCGCGTTTCCGCTCGGGTGACACGGTTCGCGTCCACGCGCTCATCTCCGAGGGCGGCAAGGATCGCGTGCAGGAGTTCGAAGGCGTGTGTATCCACCGCAAGAAGGGCGGTGCACGCGGCTCGTTCACCGTTCGAAAGGTGTCGCACGGCGTGGGCGTGGAGCGCGTTTGGCCGGAGAATTCCCCCCGCGTGGTCAAGGTTGAACTGGTCCAACGCGGCCGCGTGCGACGGGCCAAGCTCTATTATCTTCGCGATCTCAGCGGCAACGCAGCACGCATCAAGGAGAAGCTCGGTGACTACGCCGAGCTGCTCTCGGGTGCCCCGCAGGCCGCCGGCGAGAACGACGTGCAACTCGCCGAGGGTGCGGTCGTCGAGGGTAGGGCCAGCAAGAAGAAGCCCGACGCCGCCCCAGAGCACGCCTGATCCTCCCGCGAACCGTGATTGATCTTGGATCGCGTCACCCTCGCCTGCGACGGGTGAGGCGATGGGGCCGATAGGGACGCGGGGCGCCCACGGACGATCCCGCTGAAACCACCCGTAGCCTAGGCCTGCGCGCTGAATCGCTCGCCGCGGCCTACCTGCAGGGCCACGGCCTGGAAATCGTCGCGACCAACGCGGTCTGCGGCGGCGCTGAGCTCGACTTGATCGCGCGCGACGATCGGGGTGAGCCGACCATCGTGTTTGTCGAGGTGCGGTCGCGCGGGGCGGAGGAGCTGGGTCATCCCCTGGAGACCATCGGCGCGCAAAAACGTCGACGCCTCGTGCACGGGGCCTCCGCGTGGCTCGTTTCGGCGGGGCTATGGGAGCGTGTGGCAGTTCGCTTCGACGTGGTGAGCATCGTCGCTCCGTCCGCCGCGACACAAGAGATCCTCTGGGTGCCGGCGGCATTCGAGCCATGACCATGTCGGTGCCCGAGGCCGAGGTGGCGCCACGCGGGGCTCTCGATGCCCGACCGGTGTGCGCCGCCAACTCCGTTGCATCGCTCTACGCTCTGGGGAACACGGCACGCACCCCTGCCGTGCAATCACGGTCAGGTCCGCGAGGGGTCACTCGCATTTGTCGCTTGCTTGCCTCACCCCCTTGCATCGCTCTTGACGCAGCTTGACCCGGCCGATGGGCGGTGTACGATGCTCCGCACCCTTGCGATCTTGGGCCCGGGGCCCCCAGAACCTCCGCCCAACGACAAGCCACCGAACCGAGACCGGACCGCCCGATGAACACGATGCGAACTGGACGAGCGATGCGCGCGATGACGATGACCCGGACCATGGGCGCCGCGTTCCTGCTGTTGGTCGGCGTTTCGTGTGCCAAGGGCGATGTGGGCGCACCGTGCAACCACGGCAAGATCGAGCCTCCCGAGTCGAAGCTCGTCACGTTCCCCGCTCTCACATGCAACGAGCTTCTGTGCGTCTACGCGGACACCGCCGAGGCGGTGCGAGACCCCTGCCCGGACTCGGCGTTCTGCAACCAAAACAGCCCCGAGCAGTCGAAGTTCGAGTGCGTGAAGGCCGACCCGAACGACTCCAACGGAACCTGTCGCCTCGCCAACAAGTACGTGCTCGAGCGGTCGATGTGCTCGAAGAGGTGCAGCAGCGACTCTGACTGTAAGGATGGTGGCCCCACGAAGAAGGTCGTGGTCGAGAACACCAACTGCAACCAGGGTTTCAAGTGCGCGCGAATCCAGAGCCTCGGCGAGTTCTGCTGCGCCAAGCTCTGCGTCTGCAGTGACGACCTGGCGGTCGACGAGGATCTCGATCGGAAGTGCTCGCAAGGCACGCAGGAGGGCTGCTGCGACGTGGACGACCCGCTGCAGCGACCCGAAGCGTGCGGCGTCGGTTGACGTCATTCGCGAACGTCGCGGTCTCGAGCCCGTGAGGGGCAAAGGGGACCCCAAGGAGGCGTTGGTCGCGGGCGGCATTTGCCCGGCCGTTGGCCGCGCTCCTGTCGACATAGCGAGTTGGCTCACGAGACGATCCCGGAGTGGACGCGGGTTCGGCAGTTTTTCTCGTCGTTTCGTTTCGTCGCACTGCGGGGCAAATGACCCCTTAGAGCGAGGGCCGGGGCGCAGCGGACTTCGCTCCGCGCGGGCCCACGCTTGCAAGGAACCCAGGAGCGGCCCCTTCGTGGAACCCGCGAGCCCCCCCAATGCCGACGGCGGTGAACAATCACCCCCGCGCAGCCCCGAGCGCGCGGTGGGCCCCAAGCGCGCGCCGAGCCCCGAGCGCGCGGCGAAACCAATGCGTGGCTCGCCCAAAGACGTCCGTGTCGTGTGCATGGCGTGGCGATCACCGCCTACGGCATGCGCGGCCGATTGCGAGTCCCGACTCGCCTGCCGCACCGATCTCCGCCGATCGCCGCCCTTGCGGGCCGTTGCGGGCCGCTGGTAATGTCCTAGGCCTTCGAATGGCGACATCCGACCCGAGCGTGTCTTCGACGGTCTGTCGACATCGCGGTGGGCGATCCGCCACGCGTGTCGTCGCTGTTGTCGACACGCGACCCGCGAGCCCGCGATCGATCGCGATCCCAGGACAACTCCGATGACCAACCCGCGCCGGCGCACGTTCAAGTTCTGTCTACCCAGCTCTGTAATGGGGATGTTGCTGTTCGCAGCGCCGCTCGCCCTCGCCGGTCCGCCGCCGGCGCCGGATGCTGCTGGCGCGGCGCCGGCCGGCCCTGTCCCCAAGACGCCGCCGACTGCACCGCCGCCGCCCGTGGGGGCCATGGGCGCCAACGCTCAAGGCGAGGCGCAGTACAAGGCTGGCGACTACGAGGCCGCTGCGATTCAGTTCTACAAGGTGGTGGCCAAGGAGGTCCCTGGCGATCAGCCGCGCGCGCAGTTCTGGCTGGGCAAGACGCTCTACAAGCTGAAGTTCTACTCCGCGTCGCTTTCGATCTTCGACGAAATCGTCCAGGCCGGTCCAACCCATCCGTTCCACAAGCTCACGCTACCGTGGCTCGCCTCGCTGTCGCGCGAGCTGCCCGAGGGCGCCGAGGTGTTGCAGAAGATCGGCCGCTACAAGCCGACCGACCTCGAGGATGAGGCGTTCGACGACGTGCGCGACGAGCTCTACTACCTGCTCGGTCGCTTCTATTACGAGAAGGGCGATCTACCCCAGGGCATCGCTCTGCTCGACCAGGTCCCAGAGTCGAGCGACTACTACATCCCTGCGCAGTTTTTCCTCGGCGTCGCGCACACGCGCAACTTCGCGGGCGAGCCGGCGGTCGACGCCTTCAAGAACGTTCTGCGCAAGGCAACGACGCTCCGCTTGGCCGACGAAGCCAACCGCAAGAAGAACAAGAAGGCCGCCCGCAAAGCGGCCGCCAAGGAGCGCAAGAAGGATCGCGGCAAGCAGAAGCGGCGCGGCAAACGGGGCCGGCGCACGCGCACCTCCACCGAGCTCGATTTCCAGGCAGAGATGCTCCAATACGACCACCTTGCCCGGCTCGGTCTGGCGAACATCTTCTACATGGTCGGTAAGTTCGACACGGCCATTAAGTACCTGGACGCGATTCCCCTGGAGTCGCCGTTCTTCCTCGACGCGGTGCACTGGGCCGCGTGGGCCGAGTTCCGCAAGGTCGAGGTCGACGACAAGGACGCCAATCTCCACTATCAGCGCACGCTCGGCTACGTGCACACGCTCAATGCGCCGTTCTTCGAGGACTACCTCTACCCGGACGCGCTCAAGCTCAAGGCGGTGACGTACTACTTCAACTGCCGCTTCGACTCTGCGCGTCGCACGGTGGACGAGTTCAAGCGCCGCTACCCGGGCACGATGCAGAAGCTCCAGGGCATTCTCGACCAGGCACCCGAGGACTTCAAACTCTACGAGATGGCCCGCAAGATCATCGACGAGGACTCGGGCCTTGACCCGTTCGTGGAGCGCGTCGCGCAGAAGGCCCTACAAGATAAGCAGCTGTCCAAGTACTTCGCCTATGTCGACGAGCTCGAGCGCGAGCAGCAGCAGCTCGACGACATGAGCTCGGAGTTCAAGGCCGCTGGCGTCGGTGAACGAATCACCGAGGATCTCGATCTCGCGCTGTCAGCCGCCCGCGAGGCAACCGGACAAGAGGCGCGCGAGCGCATCACCGGTCAGATCAAAGAGATCAAAGAGCTCAACAAAGAGATGATCAAGGTCGAGTACGAGATTCTCGAGAAGCGCAAGCAGCAGGGGGCACTCGAAGCCGAACCCCCGAAGGCGCAGCGGCCCCCGGTCGACTCCGAGCACGAGATCTACAACTACAACGGCGAGTACTGGCAGGACGAACTGCGCTATTACCGCTACAAGGTCACGAGCCTCTGCAAGGAGTAATCGTCGAAAGCAGGCGCGCTACCTCGACGACTACGACGCATTCTCGGCCCCGCACGCGGGTCAAACAGCGCAGGCAGCCTCCCGGCTGCCGTGGCGCATCCGGAAGGTGAAGGTCATGTCCACGAACCGACTCCAACAACGCCCCCTGCATCTGCGCCGAGCTGGAAGCCTCGGCATCCTGAGCGGAGTGCTCGCGTCGTCGCTGCTCGCCGCGTCGCCGGCGGGGGCCGAGGAACCGGCGGGTGGCGACGGGAATGCGGTCCGCTACGAGCGCAAGTCCGGGAAGATATCGACCAAGAGCACGCTCGACACCAAGTTCAAGGACGCGCAGAAAAAGGCCGAGGCCGACAAGAAGAAGGAAGTCCAGATGATGGATGCGGAGGACTTCGCGCGCCAGCGCGAGGCCGTCACGCAGGAGTACGCCGACAAGCAGATCGGGGTGCTCAAACGCCTCATCGAGAGCACTGAAAAGACCGACCCGGAGATGCCCGATCTCCTGTTCCGGCTCTCCGACCACCACCTCGAGAAGAAGGCCTACTTCGAGCGCCAGGCAGGATCGCTCTACGACAAGATCTATGCCGCGCAAGAGGCAGGCAAGAAAGCCGAGGCCAACCAGTTCAAGGAGAAGCAGAAGCGCTTCGAGGCCCAGGCGAAGGTGTCGAGCGGCGATGCGGCGAAGGTCTACAAGCTGCTCGTCACCGATTCGGCGTTCGCGAAGTACAAACGCCTCGATGAGGCGATCTACTTCTACGCGTTTGAGCTCGGCCAGCTCAACCGCGAGAGCGAGATGAAGGACGCGTATTTGCGGCTCATCCGCGAGTACCCCACCAGCAAGTACATCCCCAACGCGTATCTGAGCTTCGCCGACTACTACTACGGCAACAACCAGATCGCGGATGCGCTCACGCTCTACCAGAAGATCGTCGACGGCTACAAAGACAGCCCGGTCTACGCCTACGCCCTCTACAAGATGGCGTGGTGTTACCTCAACCCGATCGGTACCGCCGAGCCCGAGTACACCAAGAGCCTCAACAAGTTCGTCGAGACCGTGAAGGCGACGATCGACGGGCGCGCCGGCTCAGAAGCGAACGCCAAGCAGCTCCGCCGGGACGCGCGCCGCGACCTCGTCAAGGCCTACGTCCACTCCGGCAAGCCGTCCAAGGCGTGGGACTTCTTCACGACAGTCGGTTCTGGTCCGAAGAAGGACGAGGACATGTCGAAGAAGATGATGGAGCTGCTCGCCGCCGCCTACTTCGGCGAAGGTATGTATGTCGAGTCGAGCTCGGTCTACAAGAAGCTTCAGGACTTGTTCGAGACCGATCCCGACGCGTGCGACTGGCAGTACCGCGTCGTCGTCAACGCCCTAGCGACGGACGACAAGCAGATCCAGTGGATCGAGACCGACAAGCTCGCTGCATACTGGGAGAAGTACAAGAGCAGCCAGTTCAAGGAGCCGGTCAAGAAGGCGTGCCGCGACGGCGCCCGTGACACCGTGAAGCAGATGGCCACGGTATGGCACGACGAGGCTGAGAAAACGCGTCGGCAGGATACATACGACTTGTCCGAGAAGGCGTACCGCGCCTTCATGCAGTACTTCCCCCAGGACAAGGACGCGTACGAGCTCAACTACTACTACGCCGACTTGCTATGGGCCCAGGCCGACCACGCCTACAACAGCAAAGACAAGTCGGTCAGGGCCGGGGGTCTCAAGAAGTTCCGCGAGGCGCATGAGGAGTTCCTCAACGTCCTCAAGCGCAAGCCCGACGGCAAGTACACCAAGGATGCCGCCTACGCCCAGATGCTGGCGATGAAGAACGCGCTCGAATACGACGAGACGGGCGCGCAGGGCAAAGCCTGCAAGGTGAACACCGAGGGCGTCTGCGTCTACAAGGAAAAGAAGAAGGAGAAGAAGGTCGGCACGTCGACGGACTCCAAGACCGACGTCAACCGGGAGTACCCGGAGTCTGAGTACACGTCCGAAGAGTCTGAGATGATCACGGCGTACGACACGTACCAGAAGTACGTGAAGAACCCGAAGGACCCCGAGCTACCGAAGATTGTGTATCACCGCGTCAAGTTGATGATGATGCACAACAAGTTCAAGGAGGCGAAGCCGCTCGCCATCGACTTGATCAGCAAGTTCGATGGTTCGGTCTACGCCGCCTGGGCTGCAGAGATGCTCGTCGACATCCTGACCATCGCCTGGACAAACCAGGGCAACTCACCCGAGGACGACATCAAGGCCAGCAATGAGCTCGAGGAGTGGGCGAAGAAGCTGCAAAAGGCCAAGGTCTGGAAGCACGAAGAAGCCGATCGCGTGCGCGAAACCGTGCCGGAGTTGCTGGCGGGCATCGGTTGGAAGCGGGCCATGGCCTACCAGACACAGGGACAGCAGGGGGATCCGCAGGGTTATAAGAAGTGCGGCAACGAGTTCGTCCAGATCTGGAACGACTTCGAGAAGCACCCCCGCGCGGCCACCCTGCTGTTCAATGCGGCGCGTTGCTTCGAGGCCGGGTATCTGGTTGGCAACGCGATCAACATGCGCAAGGAGCTGCTGTCGCGCTATCCGAAGAGCGAGCACGCCAAGCAAACGCTGCGCGAGCTCGGCCAGAACTACCAGGCCATCGCCTACTACGAGGACGCAGCGACGCGGTTTGAGGAGTACGCCACCCAAAACCCCAAGGACAATTTCTCGTCCGAGGCGCTCAACAATGCGTACCTGTTCCGGCTCGGCCTAGGCCAGCAGGAGAAGGCGGCCGCCGATCTCGCCAAGTACGAGGACTTCTACAAGAAGAAGGATGTAACCACCGCAGCGAAGATCTACTGGTCGAAGCACTCGCTGCTCACCGACGACGCGTCGAAGCTCGCCCACGCCAAGGCCTATCTGTCCACCTACGGTGGCAAGGGCGGCGCAGACCGCCAGGCGGTTGCAGAGGCGTCGATCGGGCAGATCCTCTGGCGGCAGTCGTGCGACAAGGAGCTGCTCTACGACAGCTGCATCACCATCCAGCGCAAGAAGGCCAGCGCCGGCGAAGACGCGCGCAAGAAAGCTGAGAAGCTGCGCACGAGGGCCAAGAAGAAGAAGGACGCCCTGCCGAAGTACTGTGGCACCGCCACGCAGGCCCTCATCACCGTCCACAAGCGCGACGGCAAGAAGGCGGCCGAGGCGATGTCGCATTTCGACGCCGTGCTGCGCGCGTCGAGCAAGAAGCCCAACATCCCGGCCGATGACCTCGCCCGCGTCGACGACTACAAGAACGCCGTCGGCATGGCGCTGGTCTACACCGCGGACAAGAAGTACGAGGAGTATCTGGCGCTCGAGATCCCCGGCAACCTGTTTTTCGGCGCGTCTGCCGAAGAGTGGAAGAAGGAGCTCGGGGGCAAGTACGAAAAGGAATACAAGGACGCTCTGGCCAAAGAGACCGACTCCAAGAAGCGGTTCGGCGACTGGTTCGACCGCAAGAAGAAGCTCGGCGGCGAGCTGATCGAGGGTTACGCCAAGGTCAAGGCCTCGGGCAGCCCGTACTGGACGCTGGCGGCCGCGGCTCGTACGGCCCTGGTCAACCGCAACTTCGCCGACCAGCTCTACCGAGCGCCGGTACCGGAGAACCTCAAGAACGAGGATCAGAAGGACGCGTACTGCGACGAGCTCGCGATCCGCTACGGAGATCCGCTGACGGCCACCGCCAAAGAAGCGCTGGAGTACTGTTTGGCTCGATCGACGGAGTTCCAGTTCTTCAACTCGTTCTCGCGCATGTGCGAAGAAGAGCTGCAGCAGAGCGACGCCGACAAGTACCCGGCCACCAACGAGTTGTTCGGGACGTCGATCTACACCGATAGCCACCTCGACGTGGTCGGCGTGCAGGTTGATATCGATGGCGGTGCCAAGAAGAGCGCCGCCAAGCCCGGCGCCAAGCCTGGTGCCGACGACGGCGACGGCAAAAAAGACGACAAGGGCGACGACGAGGGTGACGACGACAGCGAAGGCGCGTCTGCGAACTGAGCCCGCCGAGCAGGAGCAACACCATGCGTATCACCAAGCAAATCATCACTGTGCTCGCGCTCGGTCTCTCCTTGTCGGCGGTTGCCTGCAAGAAGAAGGGGAAAGACGGCGAGGGCAACGCCCCGGGCGGTGTGCAGGCCAACCCGAGCGATCCCGAGGCTGCGACCGCTGCGGCCAAGTCCTCGTTCGCCGACGTCGCCCAGCGCTATGCCTCCGCCAAGGCCCGCGGGCCCCTGGCCAAGGGGATGTGCGACGAGCTGTCGAAGGCGTTCGAGCGGGTCTACAAGGACCACGGCGCCCAGATCGCGGTGGCGAAGTTCAACGCCGGCGCCGTTTGGGAGGAGTGCGGCGACATCGAGAAGGCCGAGGATATCTACGAGCAGCTCACCCGCGAGGTGCCCAAGTACGACCTTTCGTACAACAACCTCGGCGTCATCTATTGGAATCGCAAGCAAGAGGGCAAGGCGCTCGACTACTTCAAGAAAGCCGTGGCCGCGAACCCGGCCACCAAGGCTCCGCGCAACAACCTCGCCGCGGCCCTGCGCGACAAGTACGCCGACAACCCGCAGCAGTCCGACTTCGAGGCCGCCGAGAACGAGATCCAGCGCGTCCTCGCGGTCGACTCCGACAACCCGGTGGCCTACGAAAACCTCGCGCGCCTTTATTACGACCGCGGTCGGCTCAAGGATAAGTCCTACCTTTTGCTCGCGGACTTGGTCGTTACCCAGGCCCGCCGTGTGCTCGAAGCCGAGAAGCGGCAGAGCGCGGACATCTACAACATCAAGGGCCTGCTTCTGATGCAGGCCACGCCGCCGAACATGGTCGACGCGCTGAAGGCCTTCAAGAAGGCCGTCGAAGTCGACAAGAACCACGCGGATGCGAACATGAACATCGCCATGATCGCGATTTGGTTCCGCGACTACAAAACGGCGGAAGAATCGATCAACATCGCGATCAAGGACAGGCGCCAGAAGAGGAACGTCGAGGCCTACCTCGGTTTGGGTGTCTCGCTTCGCGGTCAGCGGAAGTACGGCGACGCAGAGAAGGCCTTCAAAAAGGCCCTCGACGTCAGGGGAGCTGCCCCGCGAGCTCGCTGCAACCTCGGCGTCCAGTAGCCCGGTCACACCGGTCCAGCCTACGAGCGCGACACCTTCAACAAGAAGCCATTCGTCACGGCCCAGGACTACTTCAACAAGTTCGTCTCCCAGGCCTCCGGCAAGAAGGACCTGCAGAAGTTCTCGGAGGACGCGAAGAGCCGGGTCAACAACATCAACGAGCTGTTCAAGAACATCGAAGAGATGAAGCGGCTCGAGGCTGAAGCCAAGAAGATCGAGGCGGCCGCAAAGAAGGCCGAAGAAGAGGAGAAGGCGAGGCTGCGCAAGCTTGAGGAAGACCTGCGCAAGCAGCAGAGCGGCGGCGGCGGTGCTGCGCCCGCGGCCGCACCTCCGGCTGCGCCCGCAAAACCGGCCGACGCGGCCAAGCCCGCCGACGGGGCCAAGCCCGCCGACAAGCCCAAGTGAACCGGCCGCGGTAGCGGACATATCCGTGTTCACGAAATGCGCCGCGTCGGCTGAGCCGGCGCGGTGCGCGACGATTGCAGCGTCGTCGAACTCCCAAGCCGATGCACGAATCGGCGCATCGTTCGGCGCACGATCCGTTTACAAGCCCGCCCCGGCGGGCTAGGATTCGATGCTGATTCGGGTGTGCCCCCCGATGGAGAGAGTCGCCATGCGAGCCACCATGTTTGCGTTCATCGCCGCCGCTCTGTGGACCACCACCGCCTCGGCCGCACCGAGCGACACCGACGCGGACGATGCCGCGCGCAAGGGCGAGAAGGGCGGGGTCACCGTGTACGATTTCGATGACGACAACGTGGACGGCGAGGTCCTCCGGCCCGAGGGCGCGAATCTTTCCTCGCGCGGACGCGTGAAGCACGCGAGCCTCATCACGATCCGCCCGCACTTCCTGCGCGAGCTCATCAACATGGCTCGCGACGTCTGAGCCGCCTCGAGAACGCACTTCTCGGCGGCCATCCCTCCGCGCCGCCGCCGCCGGCCCAGCGCAGGGCAAGTTCCTGCGAAACCGAGCTCCGTAGGCGGGAAAGCGCCAGGATTCCAAGATTTAACCTGGTGTGATCCCTCACCATCCCCGACGCAGAGAATGTCGGGGCGCTGGGAACCCGGCCGGTTCACCGCTGTCCTGACCCCCTGACCGCCCGCCACCCGACAAGGGGAGCCTGCCATGTCGCAGTCATTGACGCTCAAGATCTTCCAGAACGGCCAGCTTGTTGAACAGAAGACGCTCTCCCAAGACGTCATCAAGATCGGCAAGCTGAAGAGCAGCAATCTATGCCTCGAGGATGACTCGGTCGCGCGTATGCACGCGGTCATCGAGGTGTCTGGCTCCGACGTCCGGGTCATCGATCTCGGAAGCTCGACGGGCACGATCCTCAACGGACGCCGCGTCGAGAAGAACGACGTGCTCAAGTCCGGTGACGTCCTCGAGTTTGGGCCCTTCCGCGTAGAGGTGGATTTTTCCGCCGCCTCGGCGACGGTTGTGCCGCAGGGGGCCACGGTGGTGTCGGCGGCGCCGATGGCTGCGCCCGCGCCCATGGCGGCGGTGGTGCCAATGGCCCAACCGGCGCCAGCGGCGACCCAAGTGGCGGCCGCGCAAGCGATGGTCGCTCCGCAGCGACCGGTCATGCAGATCGACGCGAGCGAAGTTGAGGTCCAAGACGGCAGTCGCGTCGCCGAGGTCGTGACGATGTACGGCCGGACGGTGGTCGACGTTCAGCACGTTGGCCAGGTGAAGAGCAAGACCGCTCAGGCCCCGCTCTTCTTCGTCATGGGCGGCTTGCTCCTCGTCGGCGGCGCGAGCATTTTCGCCTACGAAGTCACCCAGGACTGGGCGGCCTATGAGGAGGAAGTTAAGGCGGCCGTCGAGAAGGTCCGTTCGCCTCCGCCGGCTCCAGGGCTTGGCCTCGGTGGTTTCGGCATCGCCCTCGGGCTCCTCGGGCTCGTGCCGTTCATGTTCGGCGTCGCGCGCCTGCGCGACAGCGGCGTGCAGAACTACACCTTGGGCGAAGGGCACCACGCGACGTTCCATGTTCCGACCCAGGGCTTGCCCGACAACGTCGCATTCCCGCTCGTGCGCGGGGGCGACCACGACTACGCCCTGCAGTTCACCCGCGAGATGGCCGGCGAGGTCAACCTCGACGGTCAGAAGATTCCGCTACCCGAACTCGTTGCCTCGGGTCGTGCTGGTTCCGCGGGCTCGGCGTACACCTTTCCAATCCCAAGCGGCGCGCATTGCCGCGTGCAATACGGCGATCTCACGTTCCACGTGAACTCGGTTGCTCCGGGCAGGGTCCTCGCCACCAAGAGCGAGGCTGACAAGCCGTTCTGGCTTTACAACGCCGCGTCGCTGGCTGTCATCGGCTCTCTGCTCGTACTCGTGCATCTGATCCCCGATGACATGCTCTCGATGAACGAGGATGAGAACTCCGCCTCGAATCGTTTCGTGGGCTATATGAATCAGCCCGACGAGGTGCCCGAGGAAGAGCCGCCACCGGAGCAGGAGAACTCCGACGACGAGGCTGGCGGCACCGGTCAGCGGCACAAGGGCGAAGAGGGCAAGATGGGCAAGCCCAGCTCGAAGAACAAGTCGGGCTTGTACGCGATGAAGGGCCCGAAGGACGCCATTCCGCAGCTGGCGCGCAACTTCGACCCCGACATGATGGCGCGTAACGCCGGTATCTTGGGCATGGTCCAACAGGAGAGCGGCCACTTCCTCGCCTCGCCGTATGGCGCCGCGTTTGCGGTGGGCAATGACGACGAGGACGTGTGGGGCGGTCTCACAGGGACCGAGGTCGGTGAAGCGCATGGCGTGGGTGGTCTCGGTCTCGTCGGCACCGGTCGCGGTGGCGGTGGTACCGGCGAAGGCACCATCGGCCTCGGCAACGTCGGCACGATCGGCAAGGGCGGCGGCGGCGGTACCGGCTCTGGTTATGGCCGTGGCTCAGGCGCTGGCTTCGGCGGTCGCGGGGCTCGCGTTCCGCGGGTGCGCCAGGCGAAGGCCACTGTGCAGGGTGGCCTCGACAAGGACATCATTCGCCGCGTTGTGCGAGCGCACATCAATGAGGTGCGCTACTGCTACAACCAGGGCCTGGTTCGCGATCCAAACCTGAAGGGTCGCGTGGCGGTGCAGTTCACCATCGGTCCGTCCGGTAGTGTGCCAGCGGCTGTGGTCCAGGAGTCGTCGATCAAGGATCAGAACGTCGGCCAGTGCATCGCGAAGGCGGTCAAGCGCTGGAAGTTCCCGAAGCCCGATGGCGGCGGCAACGTGGTGGTTACCTACCCGTTCGTGCTCGAAGCCGGCTGATCCAAGCGCCGCTCGTTCGATTCAAGACGGGGTCGTTGCCAACGGGCAACGGCCCCGTTTGCTTTGTCGCGCACGCGTGAACGCCCGACCCTGGACCTGCCCCGAATTCGCGCCGCGGCATCTGCACGGAACTTCGCGGCAGCGTCGCTGTCTAGCTTGACAAGAAGCAACAAACAACTTCCGACAACGCGACATCTGATCTCGAGTTGCACACCGGCGCCGCACGGGGCTCTACGCCCCATTTGCGATCGTGCCGATGAGCTGCCAGCCATCGTGTGCACGGTGATCCCGTGCGCGCTGCTCGAGGTCTCTGTAGTCGCGTGCTGTTGGGACGGAGGAATACACGTGTCCAGCTCAACGCTCACTCTCAAGGTCTTCTCCCAAGGTCAGTGCATTGCGACGCATCGGATGGCCCGCGAGATGGTCAAGATCGGACGCTTGCCATCGAGTCACCTGCGCCTCGAAGACGATGCCATCGCGCGCATGCACGCCGTGCTTGAGGTGAACAGCGGCGAGGTGAGGCTGGTCGATCTCGGCAGCTCCACCGGCACGTCGATCAATGGTGTGATGGTCCAGCGTTCCTCTGTGGTGAAGGCTGGCGATCGGATCGAGCTCGGCCCCTACACGCTGTTCGTTGAACTCGAGCCCGCGGTCGCGTCGGGGCTCCGGGCTCAAGCGCCCGACGACCCGACGATTGAGCTCGTCCACGAGCCCGCGGTCGCGCAAGTGATAACCCGATGGAATCAGCGTGTCGTCGACGCCCGCCACGTTGGCGCCCCCGATGCGCGGCGACGGATCGATTCGAGTGCGTACCTCGCCCTCGGCGCCCTGCTGTGCCTCGGCGGCGCGGCACTGTTCGCCCAGGATCTCAGCCAGGATTGGCAGGGGCACGCGCAAGCGAGGCAGGCCGCCGTCGATGCGGGCCGGTCGGCGCCAACGGTGCCAGGTTGGGGCCTCGGCGGGATCGGCGTTGTCCTCACCCTCGCTGGACTCGTGCCGCTGGCCGCCGGACTGATCCGGCGCCGGGATCCCATCGCGGCGTCCTACAGCCTTGGCGAGGGTCCCAATGCCAGTTTCCCGGCCTCGGGCGAGCTGGTGGGCGATGGTCTCACGCTCGTGCGTTGCGATCGCGATGGGGTCGTTCTGCACATCGCCGACAAGATGCGCGGATACCTCGAGTTGGACGGAGCGCGGCGTGAACTCCAGGACTTCGGCGGAACGCGCGACGTCGTCTTGCCGCGCGGTGCCAAGGCCCGCATCGAGCTCGGCGAGCTAGTCTTCGACGTTGCCGCGGTGGCCCCTGGCCGTCACGTGGCCGGACGAGCAGCCACCGACAGGCCGTTTTGGATCTACAACGCCGCCGCGTTTGTGATGGTCGGGTCGTTGCTCGGACTCGTCCACCTCATTCCCGAGGCACTGCAGGAGCTGGCCAGCGACGAGGCACTCGCTGACAACCGGTTCGTCGGTTACCTCGCGCAGCCCGATGCGCCCCCCGAGGAGGAACCAGAGGAGGCGATCGACAACCCCGACAACAAGGAGATCTCCACGGCGGGAAGCCCAGGCAAACGGGCCCCTGCACCGGAAGGCAAGATGGGCAAGCCGAGCTCACGGGTCGCGAACAAGATGTACCAGGCGAAGGGACCGCGCGACGCGGTGCCGCAGATCGGTCGCACCTTCAGCGACGAAGTGCGCCGTAGCGGCCTGTTGGGAATGATGGCGGCCGACTCTGGCCACTTTCTCGCCAGCGTGAACGGCGCGGCGTTCACGGTCGGCGATGCGGACGAAGATCTGTGGGGCAACGTTCACGGGCTCGAGCACGGCGAGGCCCATGGCTTGGGCGGGCTCGGCCTGATCGGCCCCGGACGCGGCGGCGGCGGCGATGCCGACGGCGTTATCGGTCTCGGTGCGGTCGGCACCATCGGGACGACCGGCAAAAACGGGCAAGGGGGCATCGGTTACAAGAACGGGCACGGTGCGCGGTTCGACAAGCGCCGGACCAAGGTACCGGAGGTGAGGCTGACGAAGGGCGAGTTCGAGGGCGTGGTCGACAAGGAGGTGGTCCGGCGGGTCGTGCGGTCGCACATCAACGAGATCCGGGGCTGCTACGATCAGGGCCTCGTGCGCAAGCCGAACCTGAGCGGCCGGGTGGCCATTCAGTTCACGATCGGACCGGGTGGCAACGTCCCGGCCTCCGCGGTGGTGGAGAGCTCGCTCGGTGACGGAAGCACCGAACAATGCATCGCGCGCGCCGTGAAACGTTGGCGTTTCCCCACCGGCAGCTCGGGCGGGCACGCCATCATCACTTACCCCTTCGTGCTCACGACCGGGGGCTGAGCGAGCGCCTCGGACAAACGCCGCGAACCCTGGCCCCCACGGGCGGTTTGCGGCGTAATCGTGCCCTGGACTACCAGACGGTCCGGCAAAACGCGATCCTCGGGGAGTCTTGTCACCGCGCCGGTGGTGGAGCTACGATGCCGCGGATTCGCGCCCTGCGACGCGACCGAGAGATCATGCGCCGATTTGCCACGCTCCTCGTCCTGCTCGCCCCCCTCTTCACAACCCAACCCGGGTGCGAACTCGCGAGTCGGCAGAGGGTGCAGGCGATCAGCCGGCTCAACGAAGGCATCTCCCTCGACAAGCGCAACAACAGCTCCGGCGCGGAAAAGGCGTTACGCGAGGCGATCGAAATCGATCCGTCCTTCCCCGAGCCGTATTGGACGCTCGGCCAGATGTACCGCAAGCAGGGCAAGCTGGTCGACGCCGAGAAGATGTTCCGCAGCGCGATCGACAACATGAAGCAGAACCCGCAGGCGGACTACCCGTACCAGCTCGGGGCGGTCCTTGCGTCCCAGGGCGACGCCCCGGGCGTCAGCCAGGTCGATCGTGACAAGAAGTACCAGGACGCGATCGCCCAATTCCAACAGGCGATCACGCTCGATCCCAGCCACTACAAGGCCAACTACCGGATGGGTGCGCTGTTCGAGAAGCTCGACCAGCCCCAAAAGGCTGATCAAGCCTTCCGCAAGTCCATCGAGCTGCGTCCCACCTATAGCCTCGCCTTTGTCTCACTCGGCAACATGTACATCGACTACGGCTTTGCCAACGTCGGCCACTTGGTGCTCGAGACGGGTACGAAGGTGAACGACAAGGACGGCGGCATGTGGAACGGCCTCGGCCGGGCCCAGCTGTCGCTCAACAAGCCGACAGAAGCGGTTGAGTCGTTCAAGAAGGCGAAGGCGCTCGATCCCGAGATGGTCGACGTGCTGTTCGGCCTCGGCATGGCGTACGCCGAGCTGCGCAACCGCAAAGAAGCCGTGGAGAACTTGCAGGCCTTCATGCAGAAGGCCGGCAATGACACCCCGGAAGATATCAAGCAGGCCGCGCAGAACACGATTGCGCGCATGCAAGACGTCATCTGAACGGGTGCACTCCCCGGCGAGTGGCCCCCGGTCCCGTCGCGCCGACCGGGTCGGGGCTGGTCGCTAGTTGCGTGCGTGCGTGTGCGGTAGCCGGAACCCGTGTGGCTGGGTTCCGCGTCGTCACCATCGCGAGGGCGGCCTCGCAAACACGCATTCGCATGGAGCCCAACGCGACTCAAGCTGCTGCTGATGCGGGGCCGGGGCCCGGCGGACGCGACGGCGGCATTGAAGCCGCACGCGCCGCCGTGTTATATCCAGCACGTCCCGCGCGACGAAATCCCCTGTAAGTCTCGAAGGATAGCGCCCAGATGGAACTCACTCAGCGGATCAAACAGCGCCTTCGAGAGGTCGAAGACTGGAACGTCGTGCTCGACGAGCTCGAGGCCGAGGCCAACGCGGTGGCCGACAAGCTCGCGCAGTCACGTGCGCTCTTCGACCTCGGTCGCGCGTGTGAGGACGTCTTCCTCGATCAAGCGCGCGCGATGACCTGCTACCAGCAGGCGTTCAAGGCCGATCAAACCAACCTCGCAGCGCTCCGTCACGCGCGGTCGATCTACCAGGAGATGGCGCACCTCGAGATGGTAACGCGCCTGATGGGTCTCGAGTTGCAACGCAACAAGGACGAGGCGCTTGCGGCGGAGCTCAACTACGCGTTTGGCACGGCGCAGCTCAATCAGCGCAAGATCGACGAAGCACGTTCGTACCTCGAAGCAGCGCAAGCGTTGGCTCCGAACGAAACGATGTATTCGGATCGGTTCCAAGAGGTCATCTACGACCGCAAGAACTGGCAGCTGGGCCTCGACAACGTGATGGCGCAGTTGCGCGCCCTCACCGGAAGCGACGACCCACTCGGCGCGGACGTGGTTAAGCGTGGACATGCGATCAGCGCGCTCTACCTGCGAGCTGCGCGGATTCTCCAGCAAGAATCACCCGATGATCCGCGCCTGTTGCCGTGCGCATTCAAGGCGCTCGACGCCGATCCGAGCAACAACGAAGCCGGGTTCATCGCCGAGACGTTGCTCGCCGCGACCGGCCATCTCCAGCACGTTCAGAAGCTGCAAGATCGCCGTGTCGCGCACACCGACGATCCGACGGCCCGCTTGCGTCTCATGCTGCATGCTGCCCGGGTGTGGCAAGTCCGGCTCAACAAGCCGGAGATGGCGGCGTACTTCCACCATCAGGCCCTCGATCTGGCGCTCGAGCACAGGTTGTTCGATGTTGGCTTCGGGCGCGACTGGCATCTGGCGGCCTATCGTCGGTTGTTGCAAGCCGCCGACGAGCTTGGCAACGCCGATTCGCTGATCCCACTCGCCGAGCGAGCGGTCGGGGTCTTCGACGAGCACGACGCTGCCATCATGGCGTTGTCGGCGGGTGAGCTGGCCTGGCGGAAGTTCAAGGACGTTGAGACCGCACGGCGGTTCTTCGCGCGCGCAGCCAAGTTTGCGGACAGCCACCCGTCGATCGTCGCGTTCCGCAAGGCTGAAGGTGGATTCGAGGATGTCGAGCCGCCGCCCGCGGCGCCCGTCGATGCGAGCGACGGCGATGGGTCCGCAGCGCAGCCGGCGACGTCCTCGCCAGCCGCCTATGAGCGAACGACCGCAAAGCTCGCTGCCGTCGAAGCCGAGGAGAGTCTCGACGCTGCGCCCGAGCCCGAATCGGTTGCCGTCGCCGAGCCGGTCGCCGAACCGCTTGCGGTCGACGAGCCGGACGTGGTGGAACCGGACCCTGAGCCGGACCCTGAGCCGGTCGTCGCCCGGCCCGAGCCCAAACCCGAACCGGTGCGCCCTGCCCCAACTGAGCAAGCGCGTACAGCCGCACGCCCGCAACCCGTGTCCGAGCCGGAGCCAGCGGGAGAGCCCGGTGAGATCGACGGCGAGTCGTTCACCGCCGCGCAGCTCACCGTCATTCGCAAGGCCGAGGCGGCCGAGAAGGGCAGCAAGCGCCAGATCGATCTTTGGCGCGAGGCGATCACCGCGGCGCCCGACAAGACCTACCCACGCAGCAGGTTGAAGGCGCTCTACGCCGAGCAGAACAAGTGGAGCAACGTTGCCGATCTGCTCAAGGAGCAGCTCAAGCACCTACCCGACACGGATATTGCGGGTCGCGAGCAGGTCAACTGGGAGCTCGTCGAGGTCTACCGCGATCAGTTGCGTCAGCCCGGCCTCGTGGTCACCACCCTAGCCGCGCTCGAGAAGCTGCTCGAGGACGCGGGCCAGACAACCGAGCTGCTTCGCGTAATCGAAGCGCAGCAAAACCAGTTCGAGCAGATGAAGCGCTGGCCCGACCTTATCGGTCGGATCCGCCGTCGCGCGGAGCTCTCCCCGAACTCCGACGAGCAGAAGTCGCTCCATCTGCAGGCTGGCAACCTGTTCCTCGACAAGTTCAACAACCAGGCAGAGGCGATCAAGAGCTACGAGGCGGTGCTTGAGGTTGATCCGATGGAGCCCACGGCGATCGCCAAGCTCAAGGATCTCTACGGCCGGCGCCGCGATTGGGAACGGATGATCGCGGTTCAGCAGAAGGAGCTGGGACTCATCGCTGACCCCACCGAGCGCAAGGCTCAGCTCCTCGAGATTGCCCGCACCGCGGGCCAGAAGATCAAGAAGCCATCGCTGTCGATCGAGTTGTGGACGCAGCTGCTCGAGCTCGATCCGGGGAACGTTGAGGCGCTGCAAAACCTCGAGCAGCTTCAGGAGCGCGAGAAGGCCTGGCCAGAGCTAGCCGACACGCTCGAGAAGCTGTGCGCCGCGACGACCGACCAAGCTGCGCTCGGGAACTTCCTGGTCAAGCTCGGCTTGCTCTACGGCGACAAGCTCAACGACAGCCCGGCGGCGATCCGCACCTGGGAGAAACTCTACGAGATCGACCCCGAGAATCGCCGAGCGCAGGACGCACTCAAGAAGTTGTACTTGCAAGAGGGCAACATGGATGCCCTCGAGCAGTTCTACGCTCGGCAGGACAAGTGGGGCGAGTTCGTTCGCGTGCTCGAGCGCGAGTCCGAGGGTGCGACGGGTGCGTCGAAGATCGCGCTCCTTCTCAAGATCGCCGATCTGTACCGCGACAAGCTCGCGAAGCCCGACCGAGCAATGCGCTCGCTGGAGAAGGCACTCACCGACGATCCGCGTAACCTCGTGGTTGCGGAGAAGCTGATCGAGCTCTACGAGGAGGCGGACGATGAGCGCAACATCTCAGTTCCGCTGAGAATCAAACTCGACCACGCCGAGGACCCGGCGGACCGCCAGCGGCTTCTGCGGCGCCTTGCCGATTTGGCGGAGCGGGTGCTGATCGACCCAACCTCGGCGTTTGGGTACTACCGCAAGGCCTTCGATGAAGACTACACAGGGTCCGACGTTCGTTCGCACCTCAACCGCCTAGCCGCGAGCACGAGCGGTTGGGGGTTGTTGGCCGATTCACTCGAGAGCGCCATCTCCAAGTTCGGTTCCAGCAGCGACAGCCTACCGCTCCGGCTGGAGCTCGCCGGGATTCAGGAGAGCAAGCTCGTCGACCTCGACGCGGCACTGAAGATCAATCAGGCGATCCTCGAGATCGAACCCGAGCAGCCCACCGCGCTCGAGTCACTCGAGCGGCTGTTCCTCGCGCTCGGCCGCGAGGAGGACTTGCTCAACGTCTTGCGCACGAAGCTGTCGCTCGCGGCGAACGACGACGACCGGCGGGCGACTCAAACCCGCATGGGGAGCATTCAAGAACAGCTTGGTCACCACGACGAGGCGATCGCGGCGTATCAGGCAGTGCTGGCCTCGGGCGTCGAAGATCCAACCGTCCTAGCGGCACTCGATCGCATCTTCTTGTCGCTCGGCCGTTGGCCCGAGCTGGCTGACATCCTTGCGCGCGAGCTCGCCGCCAGACCCGACGACGACATCGACGGGCGTTGCGAGCTGCTTCAACGCTCGGGGATGCTGCAGCACGACAAGCTCGGCAATCCCTCGGCGGCCATTCGATTCTACCAAGAGGTGCTCACGCTCGATCCGCTGCACGACGGAGCGCGCGAACGACTCGAAGGCTGGCTCGACGACCCGAAACACCAGGTTGAGGTCGCGGGGCTGCTCCTCCCGGTCTACGAGAGCGCGGAGGAGTGGCCGCAGGTGGTGCGCTGCCTCGAGATCCAAGCAGCTGCCTCCGAAACCAGCTCGCAGCGGGTGGAGCTGCTTCTTCGCATAGGACACATCACCGCGCAGCGCGTCGGCGACGCAAGTGCCGCGTTCTCCGTGTTTGGCCGCGCATTCACCGAGGACCCGCTCAGCGACTCGGCTCAGAACGAGCTTGAGACGCTGGCGACGATCGAAAATCGCTGGGAAGACGTGGCCGCGCTCTACGAAGAGGCGGTCGCTAAGGATCTCCCGAGTGGCAAGATGCGCTCGTTGTTGACGCGGCTTGCCGAGCTCTATGACGGCCAGCTAGGTGAGCCGGCGAAGGCCATCGTTTGCTATCAACGGGCGACCGATATCGATCCCGAGGATGCCTCGGCGCTCGACGCACTCGACGCGCTCTACACCCGTGACCAGAACTGGGGGGCGCTCCTTGACGTCTACCGCCGCAAGGTCGACCTCGAGAACGACCCGCGCGCGCGCGAGTCACTGCGATTCAAGATCGCGTCCCTCCAGGAGGACATGCTCGGCCGAGCCGACGATGCAATCCTGACGTATACCGACATTCTCGCCGACGACGACGTCAACCTGCGGGCGATTTCGGCGCTCGATCGTTTGTATCAGTCGCGGCAAAAGTGGCCAGAACTGGCGGAGAACCTGGCCCGGCAGCTCGCGCTTGTCGGCGATCTTGGCCAGCAAGTTGAGCTCAATCTCCGCCTCGGCGCCCTTCGCCTGCGCCAGCTCGGCCAGACTGCCCTGGCCATCGAGACCTACGCAATCGTGCTCGAGCTCGAGCCGCAAAACGAGTCGGCTCTCGAGGCCCTTGAAGGTCTACTCGGCGATGAGCAGCACCAGATGGCTGTCGCGCGCATCCTCGAGTCTGTCTACCGCCAAAGCAACGATTGGAAGAGCCTGATCGCGACCTACGAGATCATGGTCAAGCACTCGCTCGAGCCGAGCGAGAAGATCCGGCTACTCCACAGGATCGGCGAGCTCCACGAGATCGGCGGCGAAGAGCCCGAGCGGGCCTTCGATGCCTATGGGCGGGCACTCCGCGACGATCCGGCCAATGCCGACACGCAAGACAAGCTTGAGGGACTCGCGCGCCAGCTGGGCTCATACGGCGCCCTGGTGACGCTCTATGAGAGCGTCGTCGACGACGTGGTTGATGACGAACTGCGAATCGCACTGCTGGGCAAGGTGGCGCAGTTCTATGAGAGCGCGATCGACGATGCCGCCAAGGCGGCAGCCACGTACGGGAAGATCCTCGGTGTTGATCCCGCGAATTTCACCGCCGTCGACGCGTTGATCTCCGTTCATGAGCGCACCGAGAACTACGGCGCTTTGGTGGACGCTGTGGTCCGCAAAGCGGACATGATCGAGGTCCCCGACGACCAGAAGAAGCTGTTGCTCTACGCAGCCAACGTCCGCGAAAGCGTGATGGAGGACTCCGAGGGCGCGATCAAGCTTTACCAGCAGGTGTTGTCCATCGACGACAGCGATCGGACGGCGCTTGACGCCCTCGTGAAGCTGTTCATACAGCTCGAGCGCTGGGAACAGCTCAAGGACGTCTACCAGCGTCAGTCGGAGCTCGCCACGGATCCCGACGATCGTCGCCAGGCGCTCTATGTGCTCGGCCAGGTCTACGACCGCGAGCTCGCCGATACGGCGCGCGCCATCGACACCTATCAGGCGGTTCTCGACATCGACCCGAGCGACTCCCAAGCGATCGCCGCGTTGGATCGCCTCTACGGCACGGCTGCCCGTTGGCTCGACCAGCTTCAGATTCTCGAGCGTGCAGTCGACGCCGCCGATGTGCCCGAAGAGCAGACCGCCTATCGCTATCGCATCGGCGGCCTCTGGGAGGCGCAGCTCGGGGACATGGTGAGGGCGGTCGAGTCCTACCGCGAGGTGCTCAATCACGATCCGGAGCACAAACCGACGATCGACGCGCTCGACCGAATCGTTCACGGCGACAACGAGCCGATGTTGGCGGCGCAGGTGCTCGCGCCGCTCTATGAGCAGAGCGGCGATCCGGAGCGCTTGGTCGACGTTATCGAGGTGATGATTCGCCACACGGAGGATCCGGTGGCGCGGATCGATCGTCTTCACGGGCTCGCTGCGATCCTCGAGCGTCAGCTGAGCGAGTTCGACCGGGCCTTCGACGCCTATGCCCGTGCCCTTGCCATCGACCCGCAGTCGGAACTCACCATCGGCCAGCTCGAACGCCTGGCCGAGGTCACGGGCGACTGGGAGCGCTATTCCGCCCTCTTGGCGGACCAGTCGGGTAAGACGAGCGATCCGCTGGTCAAGGTCCAACTCCTGACTCGTTTGGCACGCACGCACGAGCAGCGGCTGGGTAACCTCGACGGTGCTATTTCACGCCACCTCGAGATCCTCGCGGTCGATCCTGAAAACGTCAGTGCGATCCACGCGCTCGATCGGCTGTTTAGCGGTCTCCAACGCTGGCGCGAATTGGTCACCAACCTTCAGCGCCAGATCGGCATCACCGGTGACGAGCATGAGGTCATTGGCCTGTACTACCGCATGGGCCAGATCTACCAGTACAGCCTCGACGATGCCGAGAGCGCGATCGCAGCTTACCGCGAGATCCTCAACCTCGATCCCGCACATGCGGACACGTTGGAAGCGCTTGAGGCGATCTTCCAGACGGGTGTGCATCAGGCGGAGATCGCCGAAATCCTCGAGCCGATCTACCACTCGGCTGAGCGGTGGGACGCCCTAATCAAGCTCGGCGAGGTGAAGATCAACAACACCACGGATTTGGCCGAGCAGCTGCAGATCATTCAGCAGGTTGCCGAGATTTGCGAACATCGGTTGGGTGACGCGGACCAGGCCTATCTGTGGTGGCTTCGCGGCTATCTGGGCGATCCCACCAACGAGCACGTTTGCCAGGAGATGGAACGCCTGGCCGAGATCACCCAGGAGTGGAGCCACATCGTAGATGTGGGGCAGACCATCTTGGAGGAGAACCCGTCGCCGGCGGTGCGGCTGGCGGTGCTCGCCCGCTCGGCACGCGTGCTCGACGAGAAGCTCGCCGACTCCGATCGGGCCATCGATGCCTATCGCATGGTGCTCGACATCGATCCAGACGACGCCGCGGCGCTCGGTGCCCTCGACCGCATCTACACCGGCGCGGGAATGGGCCACGAACTGGCTGAGATCCTCCAGCGGCGCATTCGAGGCACGATGGATGGGGAACTGCTCGTCGATCTCGAGTCACGACTCGCGGGAGTCTACGAGAACGTGCTTGCTCAGCCCGAGCAGGCAATTGCGGCCTACAACCGCGCGCTTGGGCATGACTCCCGCAATCAAGCGGCACTCGAACGACTCGAGTACCTCTACATCTCCCAGTATCGCTGGGCAGAGCTGTTCGACGTCTACCAAAAAATGGCCGATACGGCGAACACCGACGACGACATGGCCGATTGCTATCAGCGCATGGCCAAACTCTCGTCGGACGCGCTCGCGCAGGAGGACCAAGCGATCGACCTGTGGAATCGCGTGCTCGAGCTGCGCGGCGACGATCCCTTGGCCTTGGGTGAGCTTGCGGCGTTGCACGCTCGTAACAGTCGCTGGGATGAGCTGGTCGAGGTGCTCGAGCGGCAGGTGCTGGCGATCGACGACACGCCCACGAAGATCCAGGCCTACCAGACGCTTGGTCGGGTGTATGGCGAGCACCTTGGGCGCGAGCGCAACGCGCTCGAGGCCTGGCTCAACGCCCTCGATCTCGACGACGCCAACATCGACACGCTACAGGCGCTGCATCGGATCTACGAGGGCAACCAGGCGTGGGTCGAGCTGATCGACATCCTGCAGCGTCTCATCTCGTTGGGTCCAGACGCCCTTGGCTTGGATCAGCTGCGCGAGCTCTACGCCAAGGTTGGCCGGATTCAAGGCGAGTACCTCATGGCGTCGGATCAGGCGATCGACGCTTGGAACCAGGTCCTTGAGATGGCGCCGACGGATATGGAAGCCCTCAAGGCGCTGGAGGACCTCTACACGCAGCAGGGGCGGTGGAGCGAGGCGATCGAGACCCTCGAGCGCAAGAGCAAGGCCATCGGCGACAAGGAGGGGAAGGTCGACGTATTGATGCAGATCGCGTCGATCTGGGAGGAGCGCCTCCAAGACAAGTATCAGGCCGCCGGTGCCTACCAGGAGATCCTCGAGCTCGACAACACTCACCTCGCCGCCAGCGAGGCGCTGGAGAATATTCACCGCGAAACCGGGGACTTTGACGCACTCGCAGAGTTGCTTATCGGGCGCGCCGATGTGATCGAGGACAAGGTCACCAAGGTCGAGACGCTGCAGCAGGCGGCCAAGGTCTACGAGGAGAACATGGGCGATGCGGACAATGCGTTCGCTATCCTCCAGGTCGCGTTCAACATCGACTACGCCAACGACTACACTGCGCGCGAGCTCGAGCGCATCGCCACCCAGGCCGGCAAGTGGAGCGAACTGCTCAGCGAGTACAACGGGCTCGTCCAGCAAATCGAAGATCCCAACGAGCGCTGCGAGTTGTGGGTCAAGATCGGTCGGTGGTACGGCGAGCACCTCAATCGACCGGACTACGGGATTCAGTCGCTGGAGAAGGCTCTCGCCCTCAACCCAGAGAGCGTCTCGGCGCTTCGCGAGCTGGCGAATTTTCATCGTCGGTCCGAGAACTGGAACGAGCTTGCCCAGAGCCTCGCGCGCATTATTCCGTTCGAGCAGGAACCGTCGGATCAGTCGGCGACGTTGCTGGAGTTGGCGGAGGTCCAGGAAACCAAGCGTGGCGACGTTGGGGCCGCGATCGAGTCGTACCGCCGTGTGCGCGAGGTCGATACCGACAGCGTCGTGGCCCTCGATGCCCTGATCCGTCTACACGAGGGACGGGGCGACTGGCAGGATCTGGTCGCGTGTCTCGAACGTCGCGCGGCGGTGAGCGAAGAGCTCGAAGACCGGCAGCGCCTGCGCAAGCACGCCGGCTATGTGCTCGAGGTCAACCTCGGCGACGCCGCGGCCGCGATCGAGACGTACAAGGCGATTCAAACCGAAGATCCCGGCGACCTCGACGCGCTCCAATCCCTCGAGCGCCTGTACGTCAACGGTGGTCGCGTAGTTGAATACCTCGAGACGCTCGAGGCGCAACTGGACGTGACGGGCGACGTCGAAGATCAGATCGTCATCTACGAAAAAATGGCGCACGCGTTGGTGACGATGTCCAACGACCGCGAGCGGGCGGCCGAGACCCTTGAGAAGGTCATCTCGCTCGATCCAGCGCGCGATGTCACGTATCGCCAGCTCGAAGAGCTGTACGCGAGCATG
The DNA here is from genome assembly GCA_902826865.1 of uncultured Myxococcales bacterium. Taxonomy (GTDB): domain Bacteria; phylum Myxococcota_A; class Polyangia; order Nannocystales; family Nannocystaceae; genus Xiheibacterium. The sequence continues at coordinate 20,488 of CADEGN010000016.1, read as the reverse complement.
GAGAAGTGGACGGAGCTGGTCGAGACCTACCGTTCACATGTGAATGCGACCGACGATCCGACGATGAAGGTCGCGCTGCTCACCGCAATGGGCGAAGTCTATGAGAAGCAGGTCGAAGACGTTGACCGGGCCATCGAGACCTACGGCCAGATTCTCCAGCTAGATCCGTACAATTTCGAGGCCGCCAGCACCCTGAGCCGCCTGCAAGAGGCGATCGAGGACTGGCCGAACGCCATCCAGACGATGGGACAGCTGGCGGAACTTACCCGCGATCCCGGACAACGCACCGAGCTTCTTACTCGGATCGCGCGGGTCCAACACCAGAAGCTAGGCGCGTCGGAGGACGCTGAGTACCGCCTCAATCAGGCGCTCGAGATCGATCCCAGCCACGTCGGTGCGTTGGTGCTGCTTGGCGAGATCTACAAGCAGCGAGGTGACTGGCTCAAGGCGTCGCGCGTGCTCGAGACAGCTTCGGAGCACTCGCACAACGCCCTCGAGCGAACCAACTTGGCTGCCGAGGCGGCCTTTATCAACTACGAGGAGCTCGACAACCGCGACAAGGCGGTGGAGCTCTTTGGCAAGACGCTGTCGTACGACCCCGAGCACGTGAAGGTCGGTCGCGTGCTAGCCGACATCTACTATGAAGGCGGGCACTACGCCTACTGCGATGGCATCTACGACATGCTGACGCGCAAGGTCGACTCGCTCGAGCTCGACGACGATCAGCAACGAGAGCTGTTCCTGCGCGCTGCGAAAACAGCGCGGGCGCTTGGTAACGCAGAGAAGGCGCTGAAGCAGTACAAGCGCGCCTATGACATCGACTCGACCAACCACGACGTCCTGACGGGGATGGCCGACCTGTTGTTCGAGCGCGAGGATTGGGAGCGCTCGTTCAAGCTCTACCAGACGATCTTGGTGCAGCATCGCGACACGCAGTCCAGCGAGGACACGGTGCGCGTGTATCACCGGCTCGGCACGATCAAGAATCGGCAGAACGAACCCCGCAAGGCCCTCAACTACTTCGAGAAGGCGCTTGAGGTCGACCCGCATCACGAGGAGACTCTTACGGCAGTCATTGCCTTGCAGAGCAGCGGAGCAACCCCCGATTGGGAGGGTGTCATCAGTGCCAAGCGTGCGCTGATCGACATCTCGCCCGACGGCGACGCCCAATTCGCGTTGTGGAAAGATATCGGCGAGCTCAGCGCGACGAAGCTCAACAACAAGGACAAGGCGGCGGCAGCGTACTCGGCGGCGCTCGATTTGCGACCCGACGACTACCCTCTGCTGCACACGCTGCTCGAGCTGTACACGACGTCGAGGCGGTGGACCGATGCAATCTCGATCATCGATCGCATCGTCGAGATCGAGAAAGACCCCCCGCGTCGGGCGAAGTACCACTACACCGCAGCAGTATTGCTACGCGACGAGCTGGGGATGAACGACGAGGCGGTGGAGCGCTTCAACACGGTGCTCGACGACGATCCGTCGATGCTGAAGGCGTTCCAAGCGGTCGATACTCAGCTCACGCGCAGCAAGGACTGGAAGGCCCTGGAGCGTGCCTACCGAAAGATGCTCAAGCGCCTTCCGCAGGACGGCAATGAGCAGCTCAAGGTCACGCTGTGGAGCAACTTGGCGGAGATCTATCGCACCCGTCTTCAGGACTACCAGTCCGCGGTCGCGGCGTACGAGGTCGCGGCGAAGCTCGACCCTGACAACGTAGACCGGCACATGAAGATGGCCGAGCTGTACGAACGCTTGATGGAGGTCAATCCCAAGCAGTACGTAGATGCGGCCGTCCGCGAGCACCAGATCCTCATCGCCAACGAGCCGTTCCGCTACGAGAGCTACCACGCGCTGTTTCAGATCTACACCGCGGCGAGCGAGGTAGATAAGGCCTTCTGCGTGGCGTCGGTGCTCAACTTCCTCAAGAAGGCAACTGACGACGAAGCAAACTACGTGGAACGACACAAGCGTGGGGATTTCGTGATGGCGCGCCAGCGCCTCAGCGAGGACACGCTGCGCAAACACGTATTTCACCCGGACCAGGACCTCTACCTCACAGGAATCCTTGGGCTCATCGCGCCGGCGGTCGCTGCCTGGCGGGCACAACCGCTGCCGTCGACGCTTGGAGCCAATGAGCGCGTCGACATCCAGATCGATCCATCCTTGTTCTCGCGGATGGCGAAGTACGTGAAGGACGTGCTCAACGTGTCGACGCCGGACGTGTATCTACGCCCGGCGGATCCGGGCGATCTTACACTCATGAATGTGAAGCGCGACGAGACGCTGCACCCATCGCTCGTCGTGTTTCAGAATCTGCTTCGCGGAAAGAGCGAGTCGCACCTAGCCTTCGCGCTTGGCCGCTACATGATGGAGCTCTACTTACCGCACTACTGCTACGTCGCGCTTGAGCGCTCGCCGCAGAACCTCAAGCAGGTGTTCCTCGCTTGCTTGCGGGCGGTTGGGATGCCGGTGCAAACCGACAACGTTGCTGCGCTCGATATCATCGCGCGCGAGATCACGGGTCGAATGCAGCCGGCCGCGCTCGATCAGCTGCGTAGCCTGATGCAGAAGTTCATCGACGCTGGCGGCTCTACGGATGTGAAGCGGTGGGCAGCAGCAGCCGAACTCACGTCCTACCGCGTGGGGCTGCTGCTGTGCCACGATCTGCGGATCGCGGGTCAGATGATCTCGCAGGAGCCTTCGACGTTGGGCACGACGATGGGCCCGCGCGACAAGATCAAAGAGCTGGTTCTGTACAGCATCAGCGAGGACTACTTCACCGCGCGCAGGGCGGTCGGCGTCACGGTGACCTGAGGTCGGCCTAGCTCGCCTGCCACTGCGGATAGCCGAAGCCCCCGCCGCCTGCCGTCGAGACCACAAGCGTGGTGTCGGCCGGCAAGTTGTGCTCGCGCCACGGTGGTAGCACCTGGGCGTTCCCCTGGACGTCGATCGTCTGGAGTTCCGACCCGCGCGGCGGACCGCCTCGGTTTCCTCCGTTCGGTGGGTTGGTTCGACGATCGAGTGCCACGTGGACAATCACCGGGCAGTGGAGGTGATAACGGCGAGTCGCGCCATCGCCCCCGTGCCACACGCCCACGCCGCCGGAGCCGGGCCGCGAGAGCTCAGCCACCTCGACGAATTCACTGCTCGACGGGGCGCGGGTGCCGAGGATCGGTCCGGCCACCGCAGCGCGCCCGCGTGAACTCGCCGTGGCACCTTGCCCGCCGGGGATCACGTCGAGCAACGAGCCGTGCTCGTGCACGATCGACACGATCGCGCCGAGCGTGCAGCTCGCGGCGCGCGCGTACTGTGGCCAAGCACGGGCGAGCACAGCAGCGGTCACGTCGTACGCTCGCGCCATCGCAAAGGCGGCGCGCGCCGGGTCAGTCGGGGTGGCACCAACCCAGCTGCCGGGAGCCAGTTCGGTATGGATCGCATCCTCAAGTGCTCGCGGCAGGACGTCGGGTCCGAGGACGTCGCGTACGGCGAGCCACACCGCGACCGCCAGCCGCTCTGGGGAAAGCGCAAACCCCTCGGTGTGTGGTCCGGCTGGGTCGTTGTCGCGGAAGTCGAGCTGCCAGCGACCGTGGCCATGGTCGCGGGCCAAGACACGCAGCCCGAGGCGGCCGACGGCGAGCTCGAGGTCGTCGGAACAGGCGACCGCGTGTCCGAGCGGCGGCAATGGAATCGGGGTGTGCCCCGGCGTCTGCAAGGCGCGCGCACGTAGACCGTCCAGCTCGGCCCAAAATTGGGCGCGTACCGCCAGGGTGACGCCCTGTGTCATGGGCGTTCGTTCTCTGACAACTGCCGCGTCGCGCGCGTCTGCATCGGCGCCGAATCAAGCACGCCGATGGCCCGATAGATCTCGATCGGTCTTGCTTTCCCCTTGACCATCACGGGATCGCGGTTCTCGACAGCGATGTGCTCGCGGACATGCTCGTAGGTCGAGTGGCTAATCAACACCTCGTCTGGCCCAGCGAGGTTGCACAGGCGGGACGCGATATTCACGGCGTCGCCGATGACTGTGTACTGCAGCGTTCGTGACGACCCGATCGCTCCGGCGATCACCGGACCGGTGTTTACGCCGATTCCGATGCGAATGGGTTCCGCTCCGGTTGCGACGCGCATCCGATTGAACTCTTCCAGTGCACGCTGCATCTCGAGGCCGCAGCGAATGGCACACACCGGCGCGTCTGCGCGTGGGACGGGAGCTCCGAAGAGCCCGATCACTTCGTCGCCGACGTACTTGTCCAGCGTGCCGCCATTGCGAAACAGCACGTCCACCATGACTTCGAAGTACGCGTTGAGCGTGCGGACCATTTCCTCGGGGGTGTGGCGCTCGCTCATCGAAGTAAAGCCGCGGATGTCGGCGAAGAGCATAGTGACGTCGATCAGGCTCCCAGCCTGATCGAGCTGGATCGCCCCGGCGACGATCTGCTCCACAAGGTGCGGCGAAAGCAGGCGTTGGAACTGCACGCGTGTCTCGGCTTCGCGCTCGATCTTCAGGGCCAAGCGGTTGTTCTCGATTGCGACCGCAGCCTGGGTGGCAATGCCTTGGAACAGGGTGAGGTCCTTCTCGGTGAACGCGTTGGTCGTGAGCAGTGAGTCCATGTGCATCGCCCCAAGAAGGCGATCGGCGTACAACATCGGTACGCACATCGTGGAGCGAATACCTTGCATAATGATGCTCTTCGCTGCTCGGAAGCGTTCGTCGAGCATGGCATCGGATGACAGCACCGCGCGCTTGTTGCTCTTAACTTCGTGGAGGATGCTGCTTGATAGCTGGATCTGCCCGTCTTCGTGCTTCTGCTTGACGTAGCGCGGCACAAACTCGTCGGTCTCGGGGTCGATCAAGAGGATCACCGCTCGATCGGCGCGGATCAGCTGGAAGGTCTCATCAATGATCTTGCGGCAAAGATCGTCGAGATCCGTGTCGACCGAGAGTCGCTGCGAAAGCTCGTGGGCGATACGGAGCTTCTCATAGTCTGCGCGAAGGGCTTCGATGTTGGTGATCGAGCTTGCCGGCAAGAAGTGGGCACTGGCGTCGACGCTGCTGCGGACCTGGCTTTGCACCTGGTCGGTGAACATCGTGAGGTTCTTGACAGAGGACGTTGCCGGCTCGTCCTCAACAAAGCGGAGCACGGTATTACCGAGTGAAATCTCGTCGCCAGACTCGAGGGTGCGCTCACTGACCCGCTCGCCGTTTACGAAACTGCCGTTGAGGCTGCCGATGTCGCGCAGGACGTACTTCCCGTGCGGGCCGCGGGTGATCCGGCAATGCTCCTTGGAGACGATCCGGTCGAGCACCTGTACCGTGTTGTCGGGGTGTCGACCGAGGGTGTTGAACGCCGACAGGGCGTGTTCCGTCGGTCCCTCGCCCGTGACCAGAATGAGGCGTGCGGGCATCCGCGTTTAACCCCGATCATATCAGGTCGTTTGGCCGCCGCGGCCTTCATCCCGCGTTTTCCGGCGCCAGCGCAGGCGCGCGCCCTGGTGTCACGCTCACGGGGCCCGCAGGCGCCGCGTTTCGAGCTCCCAGCAACGGCGCCATTCAGTCATGACGCCGCGGGCTGGCCCCGGGCAGTGTTCGCTGGGTGGCCGGAAATGATCAGGTCCGCTCTAGTTCGCGCGGAACATCAGTTGGTGCTCGACCTGCTCGTCACGCGTAATGGGCGGCAGCATGTCGAAGGGCCAGTGATAGCGCGATGTGTACACGACGCCGAGGCGGCCCCCAGCAGGCCCTCCAGGGTTGTCACGGGCGGTATCGACTTCGATCCACGTTTGCATCTCGGGATCTTCGATCCCCATCCGAACGAGCTCCGCGTGCATATGCTTGCGCAGGACCTCGCGCTCCTTATTGTCGCGGATGTAGAGCTTATGGCGCGCGGCTAGCTTCGAGCCGTGTTCTTCGAGCACGCGGTAGGCCTCCTGGCGCTGGAACAGGACCCCGACATACTCGTAGGCCGCGTACCCCGCGGAAACCAGCACGAGCAGGAACGTGACTGAGACAACGTTCAACACCCGAGGCTGCTTGTACCGGACCGCAGGCACGTTGTTCGATCTCACCCTCCGGTTCGGATTATCACACTTTCTTGCGCGTCGAGCGTGAGCCCTGGTTCCCGGGCTTGCCAAAGCGGCGCGAGGCACCGGCAATTCGCGTGGGGCACGAGGATCTCGCCTTGCGGGGTGCGCCAACCACACCGAGCCCACAGGCCGTGGCCGCGCGCCGACGCCCCCGCTATGATCCGTTCCTTGCACGGTGCGCCGTATCTGCCGGCTTATCTCGCCCTCGAACGCTGGGTGGTTGAGCGTGCGTCCAGCGACAGGGCATGGGCCGCTTCTACGGTCCATGGCGTCGCGCGCCCGGGTGCAGTCGGCCCGCGAGCCATCGTATTGATCGCGCCGCGCGACTTCGACGGGGCACGACGACTGCGCGATGCAGGCGCACGCGTGACGATCATCGGCGCTCCTCATCGCGAGGCGGGGTTCGATGTGCGTGATGGCGTTCCTGCGATCCCGGTGCCGGATCGATCGGTGCACTTGGTGGCCTGCATCGAGTCGTGGCCTTACCTCAGTCCCGACGTACGTGCCGCAACGTTGCGCGAGGCCCGGCGGGTGCTCACCGACGATGGCCTGTTCGCCGGCTGGAGCGAGCACTCGCACTCCTCGCCGCTCGATTTCTGGACGCTCGAGGGCGAGATCGCAACGGTGTTTGCCCGCACGCAGATGGTGGCGCAGATCCCCTGGCGCGGGTTCTCTCTCACGCCGGTGATCGACGATGACCCACCTCTGCGCATTACCATGCGCGAAGGCCTGCTTCAGCGCCAGCCCGAGGCATCGCACTATCTCGCGCTTGCCGGCGCCCCCGGTGCCGTATCTCGGTTGCACGAGGTGCTCGAGTGCTTGCTCGTGCCTGTTTCCACCGATGTGGACGAGGCCCACCGAAGTGGGATCGCCGCTACAGCGATCGCCACCGCGGCGGTCGAGATTTCAGCGCCGGAGCTCGAGAAACTCGCCGAGCTTACCCGCGAGCTCGAAGAAGCGCGTCGTCTTAGCGAGATCGGGGCCCGTGATCTGACTGACGTGCGGGCGCAGCTGCAAGTGCTCGAGCGCGAACGTACCGATCTCCAGGCCGCTCTTCGCCAAGCCGACGAGTCGCCGAGAACGCTCGGAGAGCTTGGTGAGCTCCGCACGCGGCTGCAGCAGGCGGACGAGCGCGTGCGCTCACGCGACACCGACGTCGCGGTTCTCACGCGCACGGTTCACGACCTGGAGCAGTCCTTGTCACGGGTGAGCGAGCGCGCCGACACCCGTGGGCGTGAGCTGGAGGAGCGTACGCAGTCGCTGTCCGAGCAACGCGCCCAACTCGATCGCCTGCATGGAGAGCGCGAGCAGATCGCGCGGCAGCTCGAGGTTGCTGCGGTAGAGCGCGATGCGGCGCGATCTCTCGCGGTTCGTCTGGAGACCGAGCTGGAGCTCGCGCGCGCTCGCGCTAGCCACCTCGATGAACAGCTGTCGCATCGCGTGGATGAGATGGGTCGGCTCTCAGCGGAGGTCGGAGTCCTCCGCGAGCGCGCTGAACAGCAGCAAAAGTTGCTTGCTCAGAGTCACAGTCGCGCCGATGAACTCAGTGCGACCGCGGCGCAGAATATCGAGCAGGGACGGATACTTGCTGAGGTCGCGATAGATCGGGACCGCTTGCGCGAAGAGGCGACCCGACGAGCCGCCGCGATCGAAAAGCTCGAGGAACGGGTCTGGACGGCGCGTGACGAGGTCCAACGCGAACGCGTCGAGAACGTCAAACTTGCCAGCGAGGTCGAACGGTTGCGTGAGCAGATTGAGAGCGCCCGAGCGGCGGAAGCCGCCAGGCAGCACGATCTGGAGCGTTTTGCCACCGAGCTTCGGCAGCTCGAGTTAGCTCGATCTGATCTTGTCGGCGCCGTCCGCAGTCGCGACGAGGAGATCACCCGGCAGCGTCGCGAGCTCGAGGCGGTGTCGTCCCGGGACGCAGATCTGCAGCATGTTCGGCACGAACTCGAGCTCCGGGCGCGTGAGCTCGCTGAGCAGTCGCTTCGAATCGAGCAGCTACGGGCGCGCGAGCAAGACGCGCAGGCGCAGCTTCGGCGCCGCGATCAGCAGCTCGCCGAGATCGGCGGGGAGCTCGAACGGCTACGGCGACTCGCCGACGAGCGGGGTGGGAACGCCAATGATCTGGAAAACGAACTCGAAGTGCGAGGGATCGAACTCGAGCAACTCGCTGCCAACATCGGCGACTTGCAGCTCCAAGTGGAGGCTCAGCGCGAGGAACGCCGCGCCGCCGAGCAACACGCGGTTGGACTGCAAGGCCAGCTCGAGCAACTCGGCAGCGAGCGCGAGCTACTGCGTCGCTTGCTCCGTGAACGTGAGCAGGAACTCGAGGATCTTTCCGGCGCTCAGGAATCAAGCGGCGCCGAGCTGTTCACGCTACGCCGAGAGCTAGATGCCGCCGCTCGCGCCAACGAGCGCCTTGGCGAGGTGTTGCAGGTCGGCGCGGGTGAAGGCTCGCCGGATGCCGCCGAGCACATGCGAAACTGGCCAGCTGCGGCGGTCGCGGAGGTCGCCCGCCTTCGCCAGCTGCTCGGGGACGTGTCGCCGCGGGCGAGCGAGTTGGGTTCGACCCCCGGGGAGCCACCGCCAGTTGACCGTCAGCGCCCGCGCCGGCTGCAACGCGAGCTCGAGATTCGCGCCGAGGAACACGAGCGAGCGCTGGCGCTGCTCGATGGTGCTGAGCAGCGAATCTGGGAGATGAGTGACGCCAGCGATCGGAATGCGGCCCGTTTGGCGGCAGGCTTGGCCCAGCTCGAGCGCCAGCGCGAACAGCTCGACGAGACGCTCGACGAGCTCGAGGTAACTCGCACGTTGCTGGCCGCAGCGCAGGCTCGCAACGTGGAGAACGAACGCCTGCTGGCGAGTGAGCGCGCGAAACTGGCGCGGATCGGTGCGGAAGGAGGGACCCGTGCGCTCGAGAACGGCGTCGACGAACTCTTCGCTGATCTCGATCAGATGGGTGATGCGGCCCTGTCGGCGACGCCGATCCTACTGCCAACGGCGGCAGCCAGAGCAGCCTCCGAGCGTCGGACTGCGGAGACGACCGCAGTGCCCACGCCGGTGGACGATTCGGGCGGTCAATCCGCGACCGGTTCTCGGCCGATCGAGTTGCGCGGACCAGCGCGCGTCGTGGCCGAGCGGATCGACGACGATGCCTGGCAGGCGGAGGCCGAGGCGACGTCACTTCCGGCCAACGCCGGCGACGCGCGCAAACCCTCTTGACGGATGGACCGCGGCGCCCTAGGGTCTGCCCGCCGCACGCGAGGGTGGCGAAATTGGTAGACGCGCACGGTTCAGGTCCGTGTGTCTCACGACGTGGGGGTTCGAGTCCCTTCCCTCGCACAGCCAGCCGGCCCGGGTGCCCCCCGGGCCTATCTGTTTGTGGATGTGGCGCTTCACCCTTTGCCCGCGATGTGCTCGACGCGCTCGACGACGATTGCGGGCCCACTCATGTGGATGCCGATGCCGCCGCTGTCGACACGTCCGTGGACACGTACACGGGCACCATCGTCGACATCGAGGGCGCCTTCGAGGCGGTAAACCGTGCCATCGTCAGCGACGAGTTCGTAGAACCCACCCTCGAGATCGCTGAGCCGGACTTTCCCGGTGAACTTCGCCATAGGCGGAAGTGTACCGGATCCGCGGCAGTCGGCTAATCTGCCGTTTGTGCGCCCGACGTTCCTTACGCCCCTTGCCGCGCTGCTTCTGTGCGGCGAGCCGCGGCCTCTCGCGGTGCAGCAACAGGTGGCAGACCAACGGGGCGCCTCTTTAGACGGGGTTGGCCTGCCGTCGCACAGCGGTATCCCATGGGATCCGCCACCCGCGCTGGTCGACGCGCTAAGGGCCGCTGAGCTGGCGCGTGATGCCACGGGGCCGCGGTTGGCGGCGGCGCTTGCCGGCGCTGACCCGCGTGGGCGCACCGCGGCCGCGCGAAGCCTCGCGCGGATCGGCGCACCCGAGGTGGCTCAGACCCTGCTCGCGGCCCTCGAGCAGAGCGAGCGCGAGCCGGATGCCGGCTTGATCGCCGCGGTGGGGTTACTCGAACCGTGGCCCGGCGCGCCCGGGGAAGCGCGCGAACCCGATGGGCTGTGGCAGGCACTGGAGCAGCACCTATGGACCCGCTACGCCGTGAGCGAGGATCTCGCGACTGCCGATGCGACGATCTGGGCGCTGGCGCGACTCGGCGGCCGTCACTCGCAACGCTTGTTCGCCGTCGAGGTCTCGGCGGCGATCGACGACGTCGATCGCCGCGCGTCCGTGTGGGAAGCAGTTGGAGTCGCTTGCGCACGACGGCATCCGCTTGCAGCCGCGATCCTCGAGCCGCTCGGAGAGGCGGTCGCCGGGCCTTCGTCACCCGCCCGCGCGGCGGCGTTGTTTGCTCTCGGGCGCTGCGTGACGCCCTCCGCCGAGTTGTTCGCCGGGCCGGAGCGCGCTGCGTGGGTCGAGCGGCTCGGCCGTGCGACTGCATCGTCGGACCCTGACGAGGCCCGCCTGGCCTGGAAGGCACTCGCCGCCCTCGGAGAAATCCCGTCGACGGTCCTTCCATGGTGGAGTGACGACGTTGCTCCCGAGGTTGCGGTGGAAGCCGTGCGAGCGCTCGCCGGGCACGCCAGCACGCGCGCCGATGTGGTTGATCAGTTCGTCGCCAGCGATCCGAGCGTCTGGCAGGGGGCTCGCGCCCACGTACTGCTCGTGGGGTTGCAGAGCCTGCGCGGCGCGGTCGAAGCCGCACCCGAGCTGGTTGCGAAGCTGCGGCGTTTCGATGCTCGTCTCGCGGGCACGTCGCCTTCCGACCTCCGGATGCGCAAGATCATCGATCTCGCGCGGTGCGAGATCGCCGCTCTGGTAGCGGTGACCGATGGCAACGTGGCACCGGTAGAAACGTGTGTCACCGGTGGTTCGCTGCCGACGACCCATGGCGTGTCGGTGGCGATCGAGATCGTGGCGCGCAGCGCGACACCTGCGCGGGCACGCCAGCGCGCTGATGCCCTTGTGGCGTGGGCGGGCGACGCACGGCCCGCGGTGGCCGCTCCGGCCCTCGCCGCCCTCGCCGATGTCGAAGATCCGCGGGTTTCGGCGGTCCTACGCGACGCCCTTGCAAGTGATGACGTCGGAGCGCTGGCCGCAGCAACCAATGCGATCGCCGCGCGCGCGGCGGATCGTGACCGCCGCGATCCGGCGGCGGTGCCGGCGTTGGAGGGCCTGCTTGGTCGCGTGGATAGTGACCACGCAATGGAAGCCCGACTGGGCGCGATCGAGGCGCTCGGTGCCCTGGCGCGCAGCAACGCTGAACCGCGAGCGCGGCCGGCCGAACCCGACGCCGGCCCTGTGTTGCCCACGACCGCGACTGCTGCCGAGGCGCCGGTTTGGCTGGCACGCACGCTCGTTCCTCTGTGCGCCGATCGCAGCGATGCGATCCGGCGTGCGGCTTGGGCGGCTTTGGCCGGCTGGCCGGAGCTGCGCGAGCAGTTCCTTCAGGGGCTCCCGATTGCTTTTCCTGAGGGGTTTGCGCACGCAGTGGAGGAGGCCGCCGCAAAGCCGCGCGCCGCGGGCATGCGCCTGCACACCGAAGCCGGAGCGATCGAGATCGCGTTTGCGGGAGCACCCGCACCGATCGCCCAGGCGGTGCTGGTGGACCTCGCGCGTGCGCGCCGGTTCGACGGCCTCCGATTTCACCGTGTGGTCCCCGGCTTCGTCGTCCAAGGGGGCGATCCTCGCGGCGATGGTTACGGTGGTCCGGGCTTCGTGATCCCGTGCGAGTGGTCGGACGTCCGCTACGAGCGCGGTGTTGTCGGAATCGCCTTGGCGGGCAAGGACACGGGCGGCTCCCAGTTTTTCGTCGCGCAAACTCGGCAACCGCATCTCGACGGCCGGTTCAGCGTAGTGGGACGCGTACGCCCCGAAGACCTCGACGTCGTCGATCGGATCTTGCCGCACGACACGATCGAGCGGATCGAAGTTATCGAGGCACCATGACGTTGTGGCTTGTCGGCGGGCTCGACCCGACGGGCGGCGCCGGTGTGCTGCGCGATCGCTTCACCGCACTCGAGCGAGCACCCACGCTTGAGGTCATCACCGTTATCACGGCCACGACTCAGCAGGGCGACGGCCGACCGGCCCGCGCCCAGGCGGCGGAGCCGGGGGCCCTCCGCAACGAGCTGGTTGGGATCGATCGCGCCGCCGCGGTCAAGCTGGGTGTCGTGCCAGAGGGTGTCGTCGCGCCGATCCGCGACGCGTTGCAACGTGGCCCCAAGTGCCGCGTCCTCGATCCAGTGCTGCGCGCCAGCGACGGCGGCGCGATGGGAGCCACACCCGCTGGTCTTCGGTCGCTGTGCGAGGTCGTCGATTTGCTGACGCCGAACCTCGAGGAAGCGGCGGCGCTGCTCATGCCCGGGGACGATGCGGCGCACGCCGGGGCGATCCTGGCGGCACGGTATGCGCCCCTGGCGGTGTTGCTCAAGGACGGACATGGGCCTGATCTCCAGCGCGTGCGCGACCGCTTGTATGTGGGCAGTACCGAGGTGACGTTTGACCGTCCGCGTCGGCCAGGGTTGGATCCGCGCGGCACAGGCTGCGCGCTTGCGACGGCCATCGCGTGCGAGCTCGCCGGCGGCGCCGATCTTGTCGATGCATGCGCGCGCGCCATCGCGTGGCTTGACGAGGCGCGCGTCGACACGGTCGCGGGTCCCGACGGGCGTCCGCACCTGCGGGTGCGGACAGCGTCAGTCGCCGCGCTTGATCTCAACCATCCGCGGCAACGTGGCTAGTCGCGCCTCGGCTTCGGGCGATATGGCGGTGCCGGAGATGTCGATCCTCTCGAGCGCGTGCAGTTGGAGCAGAGCATCCACCGACGCGTCCGTCACCAGCGAATGATCGATCCGGAGCTTCTTGAGGCCCTGGAGCTTTGCGACGTGGACCATGGCGGCGTCGACGAGATCGGTGTGATCGAGCTCGAGGTCTTCGAGCGATTTTAGCTCGCCAAGGACGGCTAACCCGCGGTTGGTGATCCGCGTATGCGACAACACCAGGGACCGGAGCTGCGTCATCGCCGCGAGGGATACGAGGCCGGCGTCGGAGATCTTGGTTCGGGAAAGATCGAGTGTCTGCAGGGCAACGAGGGGTGCGAGTTCGGGCGCCGCTCGATCGTCGAGTTCGGGGTAGTGCAGGCGAAGATGTTCGAGCCGAACGAGCTTGCCGAGCTCCGGCATTTGCGGATCGGCGGCCGCGCCGACAAGGTCGAGTCGTCGCAGGCGCGGCAGTTGGGCGAGCGCCGTGAACCCGGGCTCTCCCACGTCGATCCCCTCAAGCTCGAGCGCCGTCAGATCGGGCAGCTGGCCAAGCGCAGCCAGGCCTGCCCCAGTCACACGCGTGTGACGGAGGGCCAGCTCGCGGACGCTCTCGCAGTGACGCAGCGTTCGCAGCCCGCCATCTCCGAAGCCTGGACAGTCGCAGGAAAAGCGGGTGACCGGGAGATCTCGGAAGTAGAGCGGGCTGTTGTCGTTGAACGTGGTTCCGATCAGGTCGATCTCGACCAGCCGACTCAGCGGCTTTATCTGGTTGAGCGAGAAATTCCCCACCCTGGTATCGCGAAGCTCCAAACGCGTGACGGCTTCGGCCTTGGCGACCCGCTGCATCGCGTCGTGACCGGCCCAACCGCCGACCAGCACGATTTCTCGAAGCGACTTCGGCCATTGCTCGAGTGCACCGGCGAGCGGCGAATCACGTTCGAGTTCCATCAGGGCGATGCGTTCGAGCACAAGCGGGCGAAGCACCTCGGGATCGAGATCCTCGGCCACACGCACCCGCGACAGTGTGAGCGTTCGGAGGCGGGAAAACCCCGCGAGGACCCGCAAACGTGCGGTGTCGATCTCAACCTCGGCGATCTCGAGCTCGGTAACGACTGGCGCGAACGCAGCTACTGATGCGAGCGCGTTCGTGCATCCCGACAGCCGGACTGCGGTGAGTCGCGGCGCACGAGCGACAATGCTCGCGAGATCAAGGCCGTCGCATGCTGTCGCTGCGTCGATCTCGGTGAGCTGCCCGAGCCGATCCGATTCGGCGAGCGCGAGGTCGAGGCGTTCGACTGGCGCGAGGTCGACCTGGGAGAGCTGGGATGGGTGCAGTACCGTGAGGGTGCGACCGGCCGTGGGCTTGGTGGCCGCGGTCTGCTCGACGGCTTCGTCACTGGCCGCGATGGGCGGATCTACAGTTGCGTCGACGGTTGGCGCCTCCCCGCAGGCGACGGCCCCGAACACGAGCGCCGTCAGGACATGCTGGAGCGGGCCCGGCACAGCGACCGCCATGGTGCCGCCGCGCTCAGCGGAAGAAAGAGAAAAATCTCACATCGCGGTGTCATTCGGCCCTACCTTGGTCCCAGCTGGTCCGTTCCGTCGGGGGCCCGGCGTCATCCGCGGCGCGCAGGCCGGAATCCGGCACAACGGCCGGAAAAAACGCCGTTCCCCCAGATGTGCATTCCACGCGGCGTGATTGACGCGCTCGGGTCCTTTATGTACAACGGCGACCCCGGTGTCCCGGGCCCGGGGTCAAGGTCCAAACCATGGGTACGAACAGGATCGAGCGAGTGCTCCGCCACGACGGGATCGTAGCTGTCCTCGACATGACGGCGGAGCAGGCTCAAAACGGCGATCCGGCGTGGGTCGGCGAGGAGCGTTGGCAGCCGATCGTCATGGAGGCTGTGAAGCTTCGTCACGTCGCCAACGAGGCCGCAGTTCGCGTGCTCGTCGGCGATCACGCTGTGCTGGTCTCGGGCGATGAGAAGCACGTCGTCGGCGTGGTTTTCATCAAGGGCCACCCCGTCGTGAAGTCCGTGGTGCGGATGGTCCGTCAACTTCTGCGGCAGCCCAACGCACTGCCGAATGGGCTCTAGGCGGGCGGGTGCGCCGTGCCGACGTCCGCGACGTTCGTGGCGCGGCTGCAGCGGGCGCTCGGCGACGACGCTGTCCTGACAGACCCGTCGGAACTGGCAGCCTACGGGAGCGATCGCTGCCGCGGTGACTGGCCGATCGCCCCGACCGTTGTTGCCCGGCCTATCGACGAACTCGGCGTGACCAGTGTGGTTCGCGTGTGCGCCGAAGAGGGCGTCGCGATCGTTCCGTCGGGTGGCCGCACCGGGCTTGCCGGGGGCGCGGCCGCGCCGAATGGCGAGTGCGTGCTGTCACTCGAACGCATGCGGCGAATTCTCGCGGTCGATGCCGCCGGGCGCCTGCTGCGTGCACAGGCCGGTGCGACGGTCGAGGACGTGCAGCTTGCCGCTTCCGCCCACGGCCTGTTGTACCCCGTCGATTTCGCCGCGAAGGGCAGCGCGCAGATCGGCGGTTCGATCGCCACAAATGCCGGGGGTGTGCGGGTCCTGCGTTATGGCTCAACGCGCGCGTGGGTGAGCGGCCTGCGGGTCGTTCTCGCCAACGGTGAAGCAGTGGAGCTCGGAGGTTCCCTGGTCAAGGACAACACCGGCTACGACCTGCGGCAGCTTTTCATCGGTTCCGAGGGAACACTTGGCGTCATTGTTGAGGCGACGCTTCGCCTTACCCAGCCACCTCCGGGGTTGGTGACGGTGCTCTGCGCCGTTGCGAGTGAGCCGGCGATCCTCGAGTTGTTCGCGCGGATGCAGCGAGCGCTGGTGCTCCAGGCGTTCGAGTTTTTCGATCACGCGTGTCTCGAACACGTGCTCGCCCACCGCGATCGCAGCGGCGGTCCATTCGCTGAGCCTGCCCAGTATTACGTCCTGGTTGAGGTTGAGAGCGAATCCCAATCCACGGACGCGATGCGTGCACGCGTGATGGAAACGCTCGAGGCTGCGACTGCTGCGGGCGAAATCACCGATGCAGTGATTTCCGCGAGCTCGGTGCAAGCGCGCGAGCTTTGGAGCTTGCGCGAGGACATCAGCGAATCGCTGCATCGACATCGTCCGCACAAGAACGACATTGCGCTTCCGGTCGCGCGTGTGGCCGAGTTCATGTCGCAGTGGCGTCCCTTGGTCCGACGGTTGCTGCCGGGGGCGCAGGCGCTCGTTTTTGGACACATCGGGGACGGCAATCTGCACCTCAACGTGCTTCCGCCACCGGATATGGAGCCCGCGGCCTTCGTGGCCCGATGTCGTACCTACGACGCCGAGGCATACGCCCTCGTGCATGACTTTTCGGGCAGCATTTCCGCCGAACACGGAATTGGCTTGCTCAAGCGCGAGCACCTGCATTTCAGCCGCGATGCCGCCCAGATCGCGGCCATGCGCGCCATCAAGCTTGCCTTCGATCCGCACGGCCTTTTCAATCCCGGCAAGCTGTTTCAAGCCGGCGCTTGACCGCGGCACGTCGCGACGGTGTCATGGTGCGGTGACCTACGGCCGATTTCTCGGGTTGTGCTTCGTTGCCACGGTGAGTGCTTGCGCGTTCGATGGTTCCGAGTCTGGCGGAGGCGGAGGCGGAGGCGGCTCTGCGGAGGCGGGCTCGGGGGCCTCGACGACCGCGACGAGCTCGCAATCAAGCGCGGGAACGGGGGTCTCCACGGCCGCCGATCAGGGGCAGAGCGAGGGGACCCAGGCGGATGCGACCTCGGCAACGAGTGTGCCGACGAGTGGAACTGAGTCCCCGCCGACCGGCGGGAGCGATGCCGCCACCACGGCGTCGAGTACAACCGGCGGAACGACCCAGCATCACGTCGCTAACGCCGCGCAGACGGCGTGCGAAAACAATCCGCTCTGGTGTCATGCCCCGAACAATGTCGACTCCCCGCTCGGCGGTCCCGTGTTCGGCATGGAGTGCTTTAGTGCGCCCATTGCAGCGCCATTTGAGCTGGCCGAAGTCCACTACAGCGTGGCCGCAACCCACGTCGCGGTTGAAGGCTTCGTGCTCGAGATCCGTCATCGTGATGACTCAGGTCCCACAGATCTCATTGCTGCGTTCGACATGGACAGCGGTGATGTCTCGCCGAATGAGCACACCATTGCGCTGCCCGAGCCTGTCTTGATCGACTCGGACGAATTCTGCGTGGGCTTCGCCCTCGATGCGAACGCCAGCGAGGGAGCGCTCGGCATGGCCGTCGACACCGACTCGGCGGTCGAAAACGTGTCGTTCATGCGCATGGGTCCGGGACCGTGCAACGTCCCTGACTGGGTCGACGTGATCGACGCCGCACCCGTGCCGACGGGAAACTGGTGCATCGACGCGACGATCCAAGAACTGTGACGGCAACGCGTCGCGCGCGCTTGGCGGAGCGAATGTGTTTGCTATGCTGCCGCCGGCGCGGAGCTCGGCACCGCGCGGTATCCGGGAAGTTCCCCCTTGGCCTGGTTGCTCGATCTCTTCCTGCTCGTTTTCGATCCAACTGTCGCATCCGCGGTGGGCGCGGGCGTGGTTGGTGAGCCTCAGCTTGCCGAGGAGCTCGTTCGCATCTGTCGACGCGAGTCGCACTGTCGTTTGATCGGTGCCCACGCCGCGGACGCTTGGGCAGGACCACTCATGCATCGCAAAGCGATGCGGGCGGGGTGGCTGAGACGGGACTGCCCGTTCCACGTCGGGGATCTCGAGCGCTTTTCTACCCGTGGTGTGCACGGCATGAGCGCGGCCTATTCGCTGCGGTTCCTCGGTGCCTGTCTACCGCCCGAGGCCCTCGACGTGCCGCTTCTGTCGGCGATCGCCGCTGCCCGTAGGGCCCAGGCTCAGTGTCGCCGGCACGGGGCATGTTCCAGCGATGCGCGCCACCGTATGTGGGCGGGGGCCCATCGCTTCGATCGACGTCGGAAAGCGACGCGTCGTCGCGCTGTCGTTACCGTCCGGCCCAGCCAATGACTACGGTTGCGCAGGCAACACCCACGCGCGCTCGTCGTCGCTGAGCGGAGCATTGAGGATCACTTCCACCTTGCTGCGCTGCCAATCCTCGCCCACCACGGAAACGCGGACGCGATACTGTCGGTTGTTAATCAACAGCTGTGCCGAGGAGTTAAACCACGACCAGAGCTTCGTGTTCTCGGCGGGCGTTTCCAGCGATGGCTCGCCCGGGAGTTGCAGCCCGACGAACGCGAGGGCGTTCTCAGGCGTAAACGTCCCGCTTCCCGCAGGACCCTCAAACGAGATGGCGGTGGCAAGACCGTCCTCATACTCGATGCCGATCGCCGAGAACTTCCCCGTCTTGTCGGCATAGCGCTGCATGGCGAACTGGCAACGGAACCAAACTCGCTTCGGAACAAAGCGGACACAGCTGTCGCGTGCCATGCCCTTGCTAAGTGTCTCACCCACGAGCGCTTCCACGTCCGCCGGCGGGTGGCCGATGACGCTCGTGATGGGAAGTGGGCCGTCGAGGACGCGCCCCCGGGCCCCTGGTTCTGGGGAATGGGGAGCCTTCGCGCTGCTCGCGGGTGAGGCGTCCGATTTGGCGACACTCGGCTTGCCTTCGCAGGCGCCGGTCACCAACCACGAGCAGGCGAGACCACGAGCCCATGCAGCTCCAATCGGCATCGCCCGGAAAGCTACCGCGAGCACGGCCGGCCGAACAGGGCGGACATCTTGGCGTCAGCCTGCTAGGCTACGCGCCGCGCGAGCCTGGCGGAATTGGTAGACGCTCTGGATTTAGGTTCCAGTGCCACTGGCGTGGGGGTTCGAGTCCCCCGGCTCGCACGCTCATTGTTTGCGACTCGCCAGCGTTGGCGCGCTGACAGAGCTGCGGTGGAGCTCGAGATCGAGGCTGAAAAGATGCTCATCGACAGTGAACACCAGGCGGTAGCCATTGTCCGCGACCTTGTCGAGGAAGCCGCGGCTGTCGATGTGGACGCGCTCTTGTGGCGCTGACCGCCACCACACGTCGCGACGGCTGCGAACCCTGAGCTCGTGCTCCAAGATGAGGGTGGGGGGCGGCTGCCCACGCTTGGTTGATCCGACCACGCGCGGTGTGGCGTCGAGTGCCAGCTCCACTTCGAGGTCGCCGCTTTCGAGACGCACCGTCTGATCGATGGTCGCGTTCATCCCGAGAATGGTAGTGACCACCGGCTGCGAAAGCACTTTCCCTTGCTCGTCGATCTCCGGATCTGGGGCCGAGACCTTGAGCTCGCTGTCGGGGTACAGGCGCAACGTCGCGCGGACCTGAACGGCCTGGGGGTTGGAGAGCTCGTGCGAGAATTCCTGTGGCGGTGCATCCCCGACCAGCTGCGCGACGTTGGCTTGGCCGACACGGACCTCGGGCGGCGGCGAGAAATCGATGACGCGGGTCGCGACGAGGCCGGCGCCGATCACCACCGCCAAGTAGCCATTGCGGTAGGCAGCACCCGCGGCGCGACGCCACCAACGAGGGTTGGTCTCCGGCCTGGTCCCGGCCTCCGGCGTGGTCCCGGCCTCGGCCTCCGGCCCGGTCTCGGGCGATGGGAATTCATGCGGGCGTACCGTCTCCGGGTCGCTCGCAACGCCCGCGTTGGTTTCCGGGCCGTCCACGCGCGCGGCACGTTGGCACGCGAGGAATCGACCGGGCAAGTTTCTAGCGCTAGCAGCCCGCGTTCCACCAGGGGCTGCTACTAGGGCAGGGGAGTCCTCTCGCCGAGCCGCGAAAAACGCAGCGCATAGGCTGCTGCGCCAAAGGCCACCGAGACGTTCAGCGAGCCCTTATGCCCGAGCATCGGCAGGTGGACCACGCGCTCGCACAGATCGACGATTCGCGGATCTACCCCGGCAAGCTCGTGGCCGAGGACCAGCACGATCCGCGCCTGTGCGACGCTCCTCAGCAGCTCAGGATCAAACAGTGACTGCGAGCGTGGGCCGCCCTCGAGCGCCCAGAGCGACCATCCGTCACCGGCGAGCGCTGCTGCCGCGACTCTTGCGTCCGCGAAACCTCGCCACGGCACCGTTCGCTCGGCGCCTAGTGCGGTCTTCGCCATCTTGGGGTGATCGGGGCGCGGCGTGATACCGCCGAAGACGACCAGTTCGAAGCCCGCCCCGTCGGCGGTGCGCAGCATGGAGCCGACGTTGCGCAGACTCCGGACGTTGTCGAGCAATGCCGCCAGACGCGGGCCGGCCGGGGTGGTGTTGAGCGGTTCGAGGTCGTGACGGCTCGGTTCGTGACACGGGCGGTCGGGCGGGTCCCCGTGGCGCCCCCTGACATTGGCACCGTGGGTGGAAAATGGCGCCTCGACCGTCACCGTGGCGCTCCCACAGTGCGGGCAGAGGCGGCCGAGCTCGCTCCCGGCGTCCACAGGAAACCGCAGTCCGCAACCGCTGTCACTGCATCGTCGCGACTCGAACCGCCGCGCGCTGCCGTCGCCGTGCGCGTTGCCGCTCCCGTTGCCTTCGCCAGGTCGTTGAGCGCCGATCACCTCGACGCGGATGATATCCTGTTGAGCTGTGGTGCGTCCTGACGAACGACGGACGATCCGCGCATTGGCGCGGGTAGTGCGTCG
>CADEGN010000015.1:12077-50347 GCA_902826865.1 uncultured Myxococcales bacterium | reverse complement strand
CCCCACGGCCCCCCGGACCTTACGGCTACCCCACGGCCCCCTAGGCCCCGGCGCCCCGCGAGGAAAAACCGCGGACGGCTCGGATTTCTCCGACCGCTGGATCACTGTGGATCGTGTTGTAGACTGCCACTGTCATGCGCCTCATTTTCCTTGGCTTCATCGTCGCCGCCGGAGCGATCGTGGCCAACGCGTGCGTGACCCAGCTCGATCGACAGATCGCGTGCGGCGACGGCTACACCGACGCGCTCGCCGGGGAGCGCTGTGATCCCGAGGACCCCGATAGTTTCGTCGACGCGTGCGGCCCAGGCTTCCCGATGGGCGTGGCCGATTGCGATCCGCAAACATGCGAGATCATCGCCACTGCCGAGCAGTGCGCGTTTTGTGGCGATGGCGTGGTCCACCACGCCGCCGGCGAGCAGTGCGACGGCAACGTGAACGGAGCCAGCTGTCCCGCCGGCGGTGCGACGTCGTGCACGGACACCTGTCAGGTCGACTTCAGCAACTGCGAAAAGTGCGGCAATGGTGTCCTCGACGAGGGCGAGGAGTGCGACCCCCGGGACACGGGCGGCTTCACCACTGGGCGTCCCTGCGCCGGTGGCGGCGGCTACGACCCGCTCGTGTCCCCTCACCCCAACGTCCTGCCCTACACCTCCGGCACGGCCGTCTTCTGCCTACCGAACTGCCGCTTCGACCGATCGGGCTGTGGCTACTGCGGCAACGAGGAGCAGAACCCCGCCACCAGGGTGACGCTCCCACCCGACATCGCCGAGAGTTTGCCCGAGTTATGCGACGGCGACGATTTCGATCTGCAGGAGCTCTCCGAGGCGTTCCCGAACGTCTGCTCCGATCCCTGGTTGCAACCCAACGTCGGGTGCGACAATAAGACGTGTCGTGGGTACGAGGCCCGTACCGGTGGAGACTGCTGCTACTCGAAGGGGGCCCCGTGTCCGAGCGTAGATTCCACGATACGCTGCTGCTTCGAGTTCGCGCATCCCGAGGTCGAACAGAGCTGCCTTCCGAAGATCGCGCCAACCGGCGACTCCGGCGGAGGGGACGGCGGTAGCGGCGATCCGGTGGTGTGCCGCTGAGCGTTGCCGCCGCGGCTGCGGCAACTCTGTCGTGCGTCGCGACCGCGCACGCATGCGCGCGGGACCGGCCCCGCGCCGGGCGCACGATGCTCGCGCCAGGACACTCGCTACCCGCTCGCTACGGGTGATCGGCGCGGCGCGGTGCGCGGTTGCACAACTCAACGTACGCTGGGGGTTGGTCGCGCTCTCGCGCGAACGAGGAATGATGAGCACGAATGTCCGCTGATTCCCCCGCCCGACGTTGGCCTCGGGGCCAGCGTTTTTCCCTCTCGGGTCGCGGTCGGGAACTTGCCGCAGCCTATCGCAGGGGCATCGCGCATCTCGCCCACCGCGGCGATCAAGGCGCGTTTGCGGCCGCGTGTGCGAGCTGGGCGGCGGGCTGCGGTCTCAAGCCGGACGACGGCATCTACCTCAGCGAGATCGGGCGCGGCGAGATGACGCTCGCTCAGCTCCGCGAGGGCCTTGAGGTCTGCAGCCAGTCGATCGGCGACATCAAGGAGTGTCTCGACCGCCTGCTCAACGCCGGACTGGTGGTCACGGCGACATGAGCGAGACGATCGATCTCGCGCAGGTGCGCGTGGCTGTCCTCGAAGCGACCCGCGAGCTTGGCGACGCCCGTATGGAGCTGTCGGCGGTTCTCGAGGCGCTTGAGGTGCGCGACCGGGCCGACAAGACCATGATCACCGCCTCGATGCGGATCGCGCTCGAGCGCGTCGTCGACGCCCAGCGCAAGCTGCTGGCGCTCGGCGTCGAGTGATCTGCCGTCGCCTGCCCGATTCGTTAGGGGCTTGACCCCTGCGCTCCGCGCGATGCCGCCGCGGAACCACCCTCGTTGTTCTTGCGCTCGCGGGCGTCCACCACAGGCGCTAGCATGCCACGGTCCATGGCGAACGACGTGATCCGCCCCCTCGACATCCCGCGACTCACCCGAGAGTTCCGGAGCGCCGAGCCGTTTCCGTTCATGATGATCGACCCGTTCCTCGACGACGCGTTCGCGCGCGAGGTTTCAGCGTCGTATCCGACCTTTTCGAACGCACTCGAGCGCGGCTTCACCTTCAACTTCGTCAACGAGAAGAAGAAGGTGCAGGTCACCGACCCGGCGAAGTTCCCCGACGCGGTGCGTCGCCTCAACGCTGCGATCTCTTCGCCGCAGTTCTGTGCGCAGCTGTCGGACATCACAGGGATTTCGGCCTTACTGGCCGACGAACAGCTCGTCGGCGGTGGCATGCACATCATGGGTTCACATGGGCGCCTGGATGTGCACGTCGACTTCAACCTCCTCGAGGACCGACAGCTCCACCGGCGGCTCAACATCCTCATCTACCTCAATCCGCTGTGGGAGGCCGCTTGGGGTGGCCACATCGAGCTATGGGACCGTGAGGTCAAGCACTGCCATCACGCGTTCGTCCCTTCGTTTAACCGCTGTGTGGTCTTTGAGACGAGCGAGCGCAGTTACCACGGCGTCGCCGCGGTTGAGTGCCCGAGCGACGTCGCGCGACAGTCGTTCGCTGCCTACTACTACACGCGCGAGGCGCCGCCGGCGTGGGACGGCAAGCAGCATTCCACGGTGTTCCGCGCGCGCCCCGATGAGCTCCTGCGCGCCTATGTGCTGATGCCGGCGGAGAAGATCCAGCGCCGCGTCCAAGAACACCTCGCCCGGGTCAAGCGAGGCGTGAAGAAGATCGGTCGCATCGTGCGTCCTTAGTCGTGGCCGCGCGGCAGACGATCAGGCGCGCCCGAGCTTCCGCCGGACGGTTGCTAACAACAGCTCGCGCTCCGCGGGCGCAAGCACCCAATTGAAGATCATCGCCGCGAGCACGGCCGCGTAAGGGAGGCCGAGAACCGCGACCTCCACCGCGGCGGCCCATCGTGGCGGCAGAAAGCCGAGCCACGGGGGCAGCAACAGATGCCCGCCGACCAGCACGCCCGCGGCCACCCCAACGCCGATAACAACGCGCGGCAGGCCGGTGCCCGACACGTACTCCCGCTCCGACATGCCGCTCTCGCGGAAATAGGCGCGCAAATACCAGATGCCAGCCACGACCTGGCTGAGAAGGCGCGCGACAATAATCCCCTGGAAGTCAAACGCGTGACCAAGCGGGATGACAGCCACCACGATGACAGCCGTAGCTACGATCGCGCAGGTGAACTCGAGCATCACGGCTCCGCGAGCCCGAAGATTGGCCGAGACCACACCTGTCTGAAGCATGATCACGTCGCCGACCGCGAGCACCTGCAGCGCCAGCGCCGCGGCCGCAACGTCCTGCGCCGTCCATGCCAAGAGGATCGGCTCGGCCAGCACGGCCAGGAACGCAAAGGTGCTGCACGAGATGATTGCGAGGGCTTTGCTCGCGTGCACGAACAGCTCGCGCTCGCGCGCCGTCTCCCGCCCTGCTTGCAGATCGGCAAAGGCTGGCAATAGCGGCCCAACCACCGACGACGACAGCGACTTGCCTAGATTCACGAGCTTGTCGCACAGATCGTAGATCGCCACCCACCCGACCCCGAACATCACCGACAGAAGGATCTTCACACCTTCGCCGACGCTCGTGGTGACAAGGCCGAGCAACTGAAAGCGCCCGCCCACGGAAAACACCTCGGCAAGGCCGGCGCGCGAACACAAGCGGGGTGAGATGCGTAGGCCCGGCGCGTGGCGTTTGACCAACCCAAAGGCCGACAGGATGGTGACCGTCTGGCCGACTGCGTAGCCGACGCCCATACCGACGAGACCAAAGCCGAAATACAGCAGCGGCAAGGTCACGCAGAACTCGACGATTGACCCCACGATCGACAGTCGTGCGGCGAGATCAAAGCGCTGCAGTCCCCCAAGCACTTCGAGGGCGCAGCCCAGGCTCATGCGCAGCACCAAACAGAACATGACCAGCAGGAGCGCGACTTTTCCCTCGGCCACGTACTCGGGCGGAACGTTGATCGCTGCCAAGATCACATCGCCGAGCAGCCACGTCGCCGCGAGACCCAACAGGGCCACTCCGCCGATCGCCACCATCCCCGAGCCGAGCACGCGCTCGAGCCGGTCGCGCTCGCCCGTGCGCAGGCACTCGGCCGTGGCCTTGACGTAGGCCACACCGAAGCTGGCGTTCACCATCGACACATAGTTCGACAGGCTGAAGACAAGCGTCCAAACCCCGTAGCCCTCGGTGCCGATCTGCGAAAGCACGATCGGCGTGAGCACGAACCGCGAACCGATTCGCCACGCTTCGGCGAGCCACGCGACCACCGAGCTGCGCGCGAGGGTCTTGAACTCAACCTTGGCCATCGCTTGCGTCTCAGGCGCCCTACGACTTCAGCCGAAATCCGAACTTCTCGAGCGTGCTTCGCCAGAGGGCGGTCGGATCGCCCGAGGGGAAGTAGCGAGCGATGAACGCGTGGGCGTTGCGCGAAATCGAATCCCGCAGCTCGTCGTCCTCAAGCTCGATGAGCGATTGAGCAGCCTCCTGTGGGGTCTCGGCGACCATCGCCGTCTTGCAGTGCTCCATCGCGAAGTTCGCCCCGTGCGCAGACTTTCCGACGACGATCATCCCCGCGGCCATGGACTCCTGTGGCGGCAGGGCGCAGCCTTCGACGTCCGCCGAGGCGAGAAACGCCTGCGGACGACGCATGCGGCGCGCGAGTTCAGCCAGCGGCACACCATCGACCAGCTCGAACCGCCAGTACTTGCCCCCGAGCTCGGCATAGTGGCGCCGCGTGGCCTCGATGTAGTCCGGCCCCTTGCGCGGAAAGGCCATGATCAACCCGGGCTCGCGCTCCTTTTGGGGGATGAACGGGAAGGCCCGGTCGTCGACGATGTTCGGGACGATCGGGATGTCCTTGCCGGGGAAGACCCGCCGGCACTTCTCGAGCATGAACGGCGAATCGGTCCACAGCACGACGCGATCGGCCCGGTAGTCGAAGTCGGCCTTGAGCATCGTTGGAACCTGGAGATAGACAATGGTAGGACCGCGGACGTCGTTGGCCAAGACGCTGCAGAAATCCGGAACCAGCACCACATCGTCCGACCGACGATCGGACCATTTAACATATGGCAGGTCTCGGACATTGAACTCCCCATAGGTGTCTCTACCGGATGGACAGGCCAAACAGGCTTCGACGCCAAGGGACCGCGCCAGGGCGGCGTGGCGCATGTTGTTGAGCGTGCCGCCCCACGCCACGGCAGTGTAAAGGCGCGGGTGTACCATCACGCGGTGCTCGGTCATCACGCGCTCGAGCAACGGATGGCGTGCGACGAACTCATAGGCCGAACGCAGCGGGCCGCGTTGAATCAGGTCGGGGACCAGAACGAGCAGACGCATGGGATTCGCAGGTACGGAGGGCCCGCAGCCTACCACGACCGTGGGCGGGAGAAGGCCCAGGTGACGCCCAGCGGGCGCTGCGAGCCCGTCAGCGGCAGGCAAATCACCGCTGCGCAATCGCGCTCGTCTTCGCGGTTTCGCAGGGTAATGCCGTGCGAGGCAAGACGCGGGTCCACAGTTCAGCTCGGATGCCCGTCCACCCGCAACTGGTAGAGGAAGTACGGCGGCATGCACACGCCAGCATCGCCGGCGCGCGCGCATACGTAGTCGTCGCGGCAGGCGTTGCGCTCGTCGCACGCGCGCATACCCGCAGGGTTCCCGCTTCGGCGAACGCAGTCGCCGAACGGTTGGCGAGCCGCGAGGCAGTCGTTGAACGGCTTCAACTGCACTATCACGCCGCAGCCCTCGCCGTCGGTCGTGCTGTCGCAGCCGATCGCGCACATGCCGGCGGGAAAGCCGACGTTGCTCCCGTTGCAGACCCCACCGCGCGTGCAGGTTCGAAGCTCGGTCGTGCGGATCCGGTCCCGGCGAGGATCAGCCGCTGCGCGCATTTTTCCGAGCTCGCACGGATCGCCCGCGCCGGCGGATTCGCCCACGCAGGTACCGAGCTCTGCGTCATCGATCGCCAGGCACGCGAGCCCCTGCGCGCAGGTCATCGACGCAAAACCGGGATCGCCCAGTCCGCAATGCGAGCCATAGCCGCCCGGCTGTGGATCGAGATCCGGCAACCCACGACGTTCGTCGGGCACCCGGCCCGCGGCCACCGCTTCGACATATGCGATGCGGCGTGGAAGATCGCCCAACAGGTGCGGCGACGCGCCGACATGGAGCGCGTCGACACGCGCAGGATCGGCGGGTTCATCCCCGATAAGGTGAAACCCAGCGAGGCTGCGGCTCTCGTGACAGCCCGCGCAGGAGAGGCTATCGAGTCGACGCAGCAGCGCCGCGGGTGAGCCCACTACCTCGCGGTCGGAGAGCGGAAGATCGGCGAGCTGGGGTGGCGTGACAAGCTGCGAAAACGGCCGATTACCGAGGCGCGCGAGCCCACGCGGCGTCACCGACACCGAGACGCGTGCCGACAGCTCGTCGGGTAGCTTGGCGACCCCGCGCTCGAGCGCGTCGAGCGTGGTCGGGTCGCGGATCCACGCCAGCAACTTGTCCCTCGCCGACTTTGACCGCTGGATCCCAGTCACGTCGGGCGTGTTCTCCAGCGGTGCTTCAACCATGCGCGCACCAGCCGGATCGCGGTGAAACACCCGAAGCACGTAGCTGGCATGACCGCCGAGGTCGGGGCGGATCGTCCCGGGCCAACGCGAGGTCTGGACATCCACTTCGATCGACTTGACCGCGTTCACATCGCGGCGCGCCGCTGCCAGAGGACCACCGTCGCCGAGGAGCGGCCCGATCGGGTCGGCACCCCTCGGGACCATCCACCGCGCGGCCACCTCGCGACAGTCGCGTCCGTCGTCGGCCTGCCAGAGCACCACATTCACGGTCATCGGCAAACGTGAACGGATCTCTTGGCGCGCGAGCGTGGCGCGATGGGCCAGACGGTACACCAACCGGGTTTCGCCGCAGGTGCCGGGATGGAACGCACGACGATCGAGACGATTGACGACGCCAACGAGCTCGAACCAAGCCCGCTCGGAGCGCAACCATGTGGCATCGAACAGACGATGGGTGAAGCGCAGCCCGACTCCAGCGCGCGGGTCGCCCGCTGCCACATCGGCGATGTCCCGCTCGAGTACCTCGACGATCGACCGCCAGCGACTGTCCCCGGCCAGCGCCGCGTTGGTCGCCGCCACGGAACCGAATGCAGCGCCGGCCAGCGTCCAGCCGGCAGCCTCGATCCGCGCGAGCTCGATCGGATCGCGGACGATGACCACCGGGACCTTGATCGCCGCACCTGCAGCGCCCTGCTGAAGATCAGGCGGCGGCGACGCCGGACGCCCGGGTGGGTTGCTCGGAGGATCGACCGACGAGATCGTTTCGATCGCGTCGCGCGAGTTCCCGCGGCCGCACGCGACAACCAACACGAATGACCACCGCACCCACGCACCGTGACGTCGACGTCCGCGCATGGCAGCAATCATGGGGGTTGTCACCGCAACGTGGTGACGTCCACCACGCAAAAACCACCCGCTGGCACGTTGCACGCGGCCTTGTACACCTGCGAGCCGCCAGGCCCGCGGGCGGTGAGGCGGACCTGGTGCAGGCCAGGCGGCACCGGCGTACGGGCGACCTCGATCTGCGCCGGTAGCGTGGCCCAGCTGCGCGTATCGGGTCGATCGAGCGCCACCATCGTCGCCTCGATCGTCGCAGCGGCCAAAAAACCGATCAGCCCGGCGGCGTCGCTATCGGACGAGTTACCAGCCGCACGCCCGCCCTCCGCCGCGGCAGCTCGGACGATCATGCGAGAGATCGCCGCCCCGATGATCTTCGGCTTGATGTCCTCGTATTCGCGCACGATCTCGCTCGTCAGATCCGATGCCAGCTCCATCTCGAATGGCTGGCCATCGATCGCTAGCTCGGCGTGGTCAAACACGGTTCGGGTCGCGACCAGCTCCGGGTACGTGACGACCTTGAACATCCCGTACTCGAGCAGCCGCGTGTCTCCGGTGATGTACGCGCCCGCCAGGCCTATCGCGGCGCCGATCGGGATCCGCCGCGGCACCTTGTACGGCACGCGACCAGTCTTGGCGATCACCAGGATCTCGCCATCGCCTGCGCCCGGTGCCGCCGGCCCCCACGCCGCCACCCGCACACCGGGCATCGCGACTTCAGCGACGGTGGGGCGTTGGATCGGGATATCCGCACGCGCCGGATCTGCGGGGGCCGCGGGCGGCGGTTCGGCAGGCCGCTGCACCGGCGGCGCTGGCGGTTCCTCGCCGAGGTAGTCCTTGATCCGCTCGCCGCGATAGCTTCCCCGCTTCGCCAGAATCGCGATCGGTCGGCGCAGGCTGGCGAACTCTCGCTCTTGCAACGCTTCGTCGTAGTAGCGCAGAGCCTCATCCGCGGCCCCAAGTCGCTCGTAGACGAAGCCGGCGAGATACGAGCCCAACGCGCCGTGCTCATGCTCTGGATCATAGTCGGAGAGGTACTTGCGCATCACTGTGAAGCGCTTGGCCTCGATCTTCGCGCCGTTCAGGTCGCCACGCACGAGGTAGTTGCACATGTTCATCGCGTTGAGCATGAGCTTCTCGGTCGGGGAACTGCGATACTTGGGCGCACTGTCGGAGTAGATGTACTTGCCGATCTGATCCGCTTTGCTGGACAGGTCGAGAAATTCGAGCCGCTTGTCGGCGATCTGGAAATCGCGGGCCGACAGCTCGTGCTCGCCCATCGCCTGCAACATGCTCGCCCGCTCGAGCACGACCAGCTCGTAGTCCTTCTTCCACTTGTTTGGCAGTTCCGTGCTCTTGCGCAGCTTCATGAAGCGGTTGAGCTCGCGAACCCCACCCGCCACGTCACCGCGATCAAGCGCTGCGTGAGCGGACTCGGTACGGTCTGAATAGGTGGCGCACGCACTCAGCGCAAACGCTGCCACCCATGCAACGGAGCCGGCTCGCAACCCGCGACCCATACCACCCCCGACAACAGCAGCGCTCAGCGGACGATCGCCTTGCTGCGCTCGGACTTGGTCTGAAACTTCACGATGCTGGTCTCAACCTCGACGACCTGCATGAACAAGGTGTACTGCACGCGCCGTTCTTTGTTGATGCGTTCGTCAACGGCTTGGAGCTTCCCGGTGACGAAATATTGGGCGCCAACTTGTCTGCCGATTTGGGCCGCGAGCGCCGGGTTGAAGTCAGGCGTCTGCTGAATGTTGGCCTCGGCAATCATCTCGGATTGGCGCTCTCGCGTGACCACGGCCACGATGCCGCTGTTGATCAGCTCCGTCTCCATGTCGGAGAGCAGCGTCAGCATCTGGTCGTCGAGGTGTTCGGTCGTATCGTTCTTGATCGGCCAGATCGCGACCACCGGCTGCTTGCCTGCCGAGCGGAACTGCCCCCACAGCGGCGAGGTCATCAGCGCCGTCATGTTTTTCTTCATGAGGTCGTTGAGATCGGTTCGATCAAGACCGGTGCTCATGGCGGCATCGTCGAGATCGGGGTTCTCAGTCCCCTCACCGCCGCGGATTGCCTTCGGCTTGCACGCCGGGAGGGCGACGGCAAACGCAGCGAGGAAGAACGCGAGACGACCTAGGCTGGATGACATATGCATGTCAGACGGCTCCCGTGGCAGGATGCCTGCACTCGTGGCGAAGACGGAGTGATTTGCCTCACAGAATGAGCATCAAGTCCGTTACACCGCTGATCTCCGCGTAGACCTGCAACACCTCATCAACAGTCTCGGCCTGCAGCGCCAAGGTGACACAGACGCGCCGACCATGACGCGAGCTACGCGCGGCGACAGTCACGCGTGCCTCTCCAACCACTCCGTGTGCACAGGCGATCACCGCGGCGCGGAATGACGCGGTTTCAGGGCCGAATGCTTTGACGATATACTCCCCGGGAAACGCATGGTTGGCGAGCAGGAGCTCGCGCGAGGGTGCAGTTGAATCCGTGCGCTCGCCCATGCGATGAGAATGCCACGAAAGCGCCCGGCACAACGATGGCGACCCCTCCGATCGAACGCTTGCGCGCTTGCGCGTCACTGATCTTGCCGGCGCGTGCGGCGGTCCTGGCCTTCGCGCTCGCCGGGGCCGCCTGCGGTGGGCCTGGCTCGCAGTCGTGGGCCGCGGACCGCAAGGGGGCTGGCTCCGAGCAAGCCGCGCTCAAAGTCGCGACGACGCGCATGCAGGCGCGCCCGCTTGAGCGCACCTATGCGACATCGGGCACGCTGCGCGCCGTTCGTTCGGCCGATCTCGTGGCCCCTTCGGCGGCGATCATTCAAGACCTACTTGTCGAAGAGGGCGATCGCGTGAAGGCAGGCCAAGTGCTGGCCAAGCTCGATGGTCGTACCGCGGGCCTTCAAGCCGCACAGGCCGGCGTGCAGCTCGACAACCTCGAGCGCGAACTCAAGCGGTTGCAGTCAGCCCAGCCCGGTGTGATCTCGAAGGAAGAGATCGACAAACAGCGCTATCTCGTCGAGGAGGCCCGCGCATCGCTCAAGCTGTCCAAGCACCAGGTCGGCTTGACGCTCGTGCGCGCACCGTTCGGCGGGACAATTACGGCCAGGCGGGTCGAAGTGGGCGCGCTCGCGGGCGCGCAAACCCCACTATTTAGCCTGGCCGACCTCGATGTGCTCGAACTCGATCTCTACCTGCCCGAGCTCGAGGCCGCCACCGTAAAACTCGACGCCGTCGTCGACGTCGAACTCGTCGATGGTAGTCAGTTCATCGGCAAGGTGGTGCGCCGCGCCCCAATCGTCGACGCGGCCACCGGCACCGTGAAGTTCACGATCCGATCGCGCGAGTTCCCAAGCAACGCCGCACCGGGTGCATTCGCGCGCGCGCACGTCGAGGTCGACGCTCGCCCCGCCGCCCCGAGCCTTCCGCGTTCCGCGGTTTTCGAAGTCGAAGGCAAACCCCACGTCTATGCGATCGAGGATGGCAAGGCCCATCGCAAGCCCGTAACACTCGGGCTCCAGGGCGAAGCGTTTGTGGAGGTCACCGGGGGCATCGGGTCCGACGACGTCGTCGTCACGGACGGTAGCGCCGGGATCACCGAGGGAATGCCGCTCCTCGCGGCCGCTGACAACAACCCCGACGCCAGCGCCAACGCAAACACCCCGCCCGGCCCAGGCTGAGGTAGACGACGGTGATCAGGGCGTTTATCGCAGCCACGGTGGTCCGCCCGGTCACGACCACCATGGTGACCTTGACCGTGCTGGTGTTCGGCTTGGTCGCGGCCCTGAGGTTGCCAATCGAGCTGTTGCCGGAGCTGTCGTATCCGACAATCACGGTTCGCACGATCCATGCGGACGCAGCACCGGTCGAGATCGAGGAGCTCGTCACGCGGCCGATCGAGGAGCGCGTGGGCGCAGTGCCGGGGATCGTCAAGGTCGAGTCGGTCTCGCGCGAGGGCCAATCGGACGTGATCCTCGACTTCGCTTGGGGCACGCCGATGGATCAAGCGCTCGCCGACGTACGCGAGAAACTCGATCGAGTCACCCTGCCGACGACGGCGGCGCGCCCGGTGCTGCTGCGCTACGATCCTTCGCAGGAACCGGTCATGCGCCTGGCTCTGGTTCCCCGTGACCGCGCCTCCGCGGCCGCGCTCGATGCCGGCGATCTTGCGGTGCTCCGCGACGCGGCCGATCGAACGGTGAAGCGCGCGCTCGAGAAGATCGCCGGCGTGGCCGCCGTGGAGATCCACGGCGGCGAGGAGGAAGAGGTCGCTGTCATCCTCGATCCCGCGCGTTTGCAGGCGCTCGATGTCGGTGCCGAAGCGGTCGTCGCCGCGCTGCAACGCGACAACATCAACATGCCGGGAGGCGCCGTCGACGAGGGCGATAATCGCTATCTCGTGCGCACGCTGCACGAAGCCCGCACGCCAGAGGAGCTGGCGGAGATCATCGTCCGGAGTGCAGGCGGCCGCGAACTGCGGATCCGCGACGTCGCCACCGTGCGCCGCGCACCGGTCGAGCGCGAGGAGATGTCCCTCGTCAATGGGGCGCTCGCGGTTGAACTCGCGATCTTTCGCGAGGGCGACGCGAATCTGGTCGCCGTGGCCGAGGCGGTGCGCCAGGCCATGCCCCGCGTGCCGGTGCCTTCCGGTCACGAATTGATCGTGCTCGCAGATCACGCGGAGTTCATCGAGTCATCGATCGACGAAGTCATCGACAACACTCTGATCGGGAGTCTGCTCGCAATCGCGGTGCTGCTGTTCTTTCTGCGCGAGCTACGAGCAACGCTGGTGATCGCCTTGGCGATCCCCGTCTCGCTGCTCGCGACGTTCGTGCCGTTACGCGCGTTCGGGGTCTCGCTCAACGTCATGAGCCTCGGCGGCCTCGCGCTTGGGGTCGGGATGCTGGTCGACAACAGCATCGTGGTGCTCGAGGCGATCGCTCGGGTCAGGGACGAGCGGGTCGCGACGGGTGCAGTGCTCGACGGGGCCGCCCGCCGCCGCATCGCCGTGGACGGCACCGCCCAGGTCGCTGCTTCTGTGATCGCTTCCACGTTGACCACCGTCGCGGTGTTCTTACCGATGGCCTTCGTCGAAGGTATCGCCGGCCAGCTGGTCCGCGACCTCAGCCTATCGGTCAGCTTCAGCATCGTATCGTCGATGTTGCTGAGCCTCACGTTGGTGCCTGTCATACAGGGTATCGGCGGCGGTGATGGCACGCCCACCGATACTCCAGCGCCGCGTTGGTCGATCGCCGGCCTGCTGACGATCCCCGTGGCCCTGATCGTCCGTGGCGTCGCCATGGCGGTACGCGCGACCGGGTGGATCCTATCGACCGTCGCGCGCCCCGTTACCTCCGCTTGGGACGCGGTCGAGCGCAGCTACCCGCACGTCGTGCGGGCTGCCGTCCGGCGCCCGTGGTTGATCTTGATGATCGCGTTGGGGGTATGCGTGTTCGCAGTTCCGCTCGCCGATCGCCACGGTCGAACGGTGCTCCCGGAACTCGATCAACGCGAGTTCCATGTCCAGTTTGAGCTGCCCCAGGGTGCACCGCTCGCGCGCACGGCTGCCGCCATCGAGGCCGCGAGCCAAGCGATCGCCGGCGATCCCGAGGTCGAGTTGCAGTTTGCTCGGGTCGGGAGCGTCACCCAAGCTGGAAGCGCCGGCGGCGAGGTGCTCGGGACACACCTCGGCCAGCTCGACGTCCGCATCCGGGTTGAGCGCGGCGCCACACCGACGACCATCGAGTCTCGATTGATCGGGCAGATCGTTGCCGCCAACCCCGAGTCGGAGGCCAAGCTATCGGTCGGCTACCCGACGTTGGTCGCGTTCGGTCCACCGATCGAGATCCGCTTGTTCGCTGACGACGAACGCCGCAGCGCTAACCTCGCAAAAGCGATACTGCCGGAGCTGCGCCGCATCCCGGCGCTCGCCGAGGTGATTCCCGACGACCTCGAGGGTCGGCCCGAGGTCCGCGTGGCGTTCGACCGCGAGCGGCTCGGTCGAATCGGCCTCACGGTCGACATGGCCGCAAAGGCGGTCTCGCGTGCTATCGCCGGCGAGGTCGCTACGCAGCTCCACACCGCGGACCGGCAGCTCGATGTCCGTGTGCGTTTGCCGCTGGCCGATCGCACGAATGCCGACGACGTCGCCGCCATCATCGTTGGCTTCGCGGGCGGCGTGCCGGTGCGACTCGACGCTGTGGCGGAGGTACGACCGGGTCGTGGAGCCGCAGAGATCCGCCGCATCGACGGCCGCCGTGGCCAGCGCCTGCGCGCCCGCGTGGACGGCGTAAATCTCGGCGGAGTCGCCGATGAGGTCCAGGCAGTGCTCGACGCCCACCATGGTGATGACCCAGGGGTTTCCGCCGTGCTCTCTGGACAGGCCGGTCAGCTCGAGTCGTCACTCACCAGCATCCTCTTCACCGCCGCGCTTTCGATCTTCCTCGTCTACGTGGTCATGGCTGCAACGTTCGAGAGCTTGCTTCACCCCCTGCTGATCTTGTTCACCGTTCCGCTCGCGGTCGCCGGCGTGGCGATCGGCTGCGACATCGCAGCATTACCGATATCGGCCATGGTCGGCATTGGTGTCATCGTTTTGGGCGGCATCGTCGTCAACAACGCAATCGTGTTGATCTCAGCGATCAACGACCGGCGTGGAGCAGGCATGGACTTGCGCGAGGCCGTAATCGATGCGGGACGCGTTCGCCTGCGGCCAATTCTGATGACGACTCTGACCACCGTCCTCGGCCTGTTGCCGATGTCGTTCGGTCTTGGTGACGGAGCCGCCCTACGTCAACCGTTGGCAGTCTCGATCATGAGTGGATTGTCGTCGGCGACACTGCTGACCTTGGTGGTTATCCCAGCGGTCTACGTGCTGTTTCCTGGCAAGCTACAGGCCGCCTGGACCCCACCCGACTGATCACACGTGCGCGCGTTGGTCGAGAAGCGCGCGAACTCGGTCGAGCAGGCGCCCACGACTGAACGGTTTCTCCAGGACGACTTCTCGGGCACCGTCGAGCTCGTTGGCGACCACCTCCTCGCAGTAACCGGAGAGATAGAGCACCCGCATGTCAGGCATCGACGGTCGCAGGTAGCTCGCTAACTCCGGCCCTCCCATCTTCGGCATGACGACGTCGGTCAGAAGGAGGTCGATTGGACCAGCAAAATCGGAAACAACGCGAATCGCCTCGATACCGTGCTGAGCCACGAGGACGCGGTATCCGTGCCGAAAGAGCGTCTCCGCGATGACGCGCCGCACTTGCGAGTCATCCTCGACCACGAGGACGGTTTCGCAGCCGCCGCGCGAGGGCGCGGTGGTGACCGGCACGACACGCTCCTCGGCCGTGGCATGCACCCGCGGAATGTAGATCCGGAAGGTGGTGCCGCGCCCGACCTGACTCTCCACCACGATGAACCCTTGGCACTGTCGCACGATCTCCTGACAGGTTGACAACCCGAGTCCTGTGCCCTTGCCTTCGTCCTTCGTGGTGAAGAACGGCTCGAAGATACGTGCCCGCAGCTCCGGCGCGATCCCTGCGCCGGTATCGCTGACGGAGACCATCGCGTATGCACCTGCAGCAGCCGATCCGCCGAACTCCCTCGCGTCGCGATCATCGACCTCGCGATTGCCTGTGCGAATCGAGATCTGACCACCCGTCGTCATCGCATCGCGAGCGTTGACGACGAGGTTGAGCAAGACCTGCTGGAACTGGGTGGGATCGACGCGAACCGGCCATGGAACGCTCGTAAGCACCATCCTGAAGTCGATCGCCTCCCCGATGATTCGGCGGAGCATCCGTGTTGTGTCCTTCAAGATGTCGTTGAATGTGACGACCCGCGGGGCCAGCGGTTGTCGGCGCGCAAACGCCAACAGTTGGCGAGTAAGCGAGGCCGCACGCTCGGCCGCCGAGAGCATCTGCCCGACTTGCTCGTGGGCGACAGAGTCTGGCTCGCACGCCTCCTGCGCGAGGTCGCCGAAACTCTTGACCACCGTAAGGACGTTGTTCAGATCGTGCGCGATACCGCCAGACAACCGACCGATGGACTCCATCTTCTGGGCCTGGCGGAGCTCGCTCACGAGCCGCTGATGCTCGCTCCCGTCGCGACACACCACGAGCAGGCCGTACTCATTGCTGTGATGAAACGGCGAGAGCGTGACCTCCGCGATAAAGTTGCTCCCGTCAGCGCCGATGGCAGGCAACCGATGGAACTCCGCCTGCTCGAACCGAGCACCTTGGAACAGGACAGGGCGTGCGTCATCCCGGGTTGAGCCGCTCGTCCGCGGGAACCAGCGCGAGATCTCGTGACCTGCCAACGACTCTCCTGGCCGACAAAACACGCGCGACGCGGCGAGGTTTGCCCAGCGAACACGCCCATGTTCGTCAAGCCACAACATCGCATCGCTCGCCGACTCCAACATGGCCATCCACGGACTCGTACTGGGCTGCGCCACGTGGAACGTGCTTCTCATCGACGAGCCGGTGCCATCCTTGGTCAACACGTGGTGTCCAGGCAATCACAATAACGTGTTTTGTCGGCGAAGAAGAAGCAGCGAGTCACAGAAGTGGCGCCGTCGGTCCTGGCTGAAAGGCCGTCGCGATCGATCGGCCAGCACCCGTGATCGATTGGCTGCAGCGGAGCGCGTTGCATCTCATCGCATCGCATCGCATCGCATCCCGTCGCATCCCGTCGCATCCCATCGCATCCCATCGCTTCGTGGGGGGACCTCTCGCTGTGGCCGGTTCGCGGACGGGGTGACAACGATGTCGCGCTTCGTGTCCAAGAAACGGACGCTGGAATCCGGGTCGGTGCCACGACCTGTTTTTCGCGTCCGAGGCCCCCGCGTCGCGACGGTCTGCGCCGCCTAGCCGCCGCTGAACAACCGGCGCAACAACCAGGCCGTCCGGCTCGGATCCTCATACTGGGGGCAGTGGCCGATGCCGTGCAACACGACCAGCCTGGCGCGTGCGATCTCGCGATGGAACACGTGGGCCACCGAGCGGTGGATCAATCGATCATGGGATCCCCACAGTACCAGGGTAGGGACGTCCATGTGGGGCAGCCGGTCCGTAAGATCAGTGTGCTCCCGCAGAAGATCGCCGAGGATTCGCTCGTGCTCATCCGCGCGGCGGACAAACTGTTCGGCCAGGTGTCGCGAAACGCCCCAGGGGATCGCCGGGGGTCGCTCGAGCACGAACCGAATCCACGCGTGATAGGCATCGGGATCTCGAACGGCAAACGGGTTCTCGCCGGCTTCAATCCGCTCCTGGAGCGGGCTCGGTGTCGGCATAGTTAACCCCGCGGCGCCGATCAGCGCCAACGACCGAACTCGTTGTGGGACATCCAGCGCAATTGCAGTTGCGATCGCACCGCCCAGCGAGTTGCCCGCCAAATGCAGCGGGCCCGACACGACTTCCTCGAGAAATCGGCGCATCACCTCGACGAAGGTGGCGAACTTGAACTCGGTGCCGGGCGGTGCGATCGAGTCGCCAAACCCCGGCAGATCCGGAAGCACGACTCGATGGTGTTCGACCAACTCTCCAGCGACCTCGACGAAACTGTCCTTGTTGTCGCCGAAGCCGTGAAGCATCACCACCGGATCGCCGCGACCGCCCTCGAGATAGGGAAGGTCGAAGCCACCCAACCGCACGCGGCGACGGGTGAGTCCGGATGCGCGTCGACGCGCGTCGAAAAGCGCCTGCACGGCCCGCGGTGACATCGGTAGCCGCGGGCTGGGCAACCGGGCGACCGCTCGCAACACGCGTCGGGCGCTCGCGCGCGCCCTCAGGGTTCCGAACATCGGAAGCAGCGTAGCAGGCCTGGGCATGCGGCGGGTTGGCGGCGAGGTACCCGGTGCGCTCCTCCGCGTGTTCGGACAGCGCCTCACGCACGGCGTCGAACTAACAAAGCGGCGGCTCGAGGCGATCGACGAGCGCGGCCTGCGCGACCCGAGCGAGCGCGACGCATGATTGCGCGCATCGTCGCAAGGCACACAGCATCCCGAACGACGTCGCCGAGCGCCAAATCGGTGGCGCTTATGTTCCTAGACGCACTTGCATCACGGGGCACGCCCATGCATACCTAGCAATGTCTCCGTCATGCAACTTCGTGTGCCGTTCGCGTGGGACCGAGACGCTCGTGAAGTGGCTGGCCTTGTCGGGCTTCAGACAGTCGGCACGGTCATCGTGTTCGGGCTGATCGAGATCCTGAACCGTGCGCTCGGTGGGGTATCCGGCACGTTGGCGGGGCTCTTGTATCTCATTCTTGCGATTGCCGGCTCTTGCATTATGCCTGCCATGGTCTACGCGCATTTCCGCCGACGGCGCGATCCGCTCGCGCTGCCATTCGACCGCTGCGCGGCGCTCGCACGCAGTGCTATGCGCGTGCATATCATGATCGTGTATGCATCGGTCGTCGGTGCAATTGCGTTGGACGCCTGGGAGGATTTCCCGGTGTTCCTCCTGATCGCTACCATCTTCATCGTGCCGTCGGCAGTCGTGGCGTATTTCTCGACCCGCTCCGGCTTGCGGTACGGACACATGAGCGGATCGAGCGGGTTTCGGACCGACCGGCTGGAGTAGGGCTTGGCGAATCTCTTGGGGGTGACCCGCCGTGTACGTTAGCGGGGTAAGCTAGACGTGGGCGGGCATCCCCGCGACGCGACAACACCGCCGTAGGCCCGCGAAGGACGCCGCGGCGCTTCCCGTGGCCGATACCTCTGCCTGGAACAATGGGCCAATCCCCACGGTAATGTGGCCCCGCATGTCTGGCAGCCCGCCGGCCGCGCCGCCTGACCCGGGCGCCCGTACCACGGCGCCCTATCCGACGGCGCGTACCAGGGGCGGCACAACCACGGGGTCGACCGGCGTCGCCGATGTCGAAGGGCCGCGCAAGGACGCAATGGGCGATCTGCGCGGGTTCTGGCGCGGGCTCGTCGACATCGTGCGCTCCCCCGGACCGATCCCGCGCGGTGGGCCGCGCGAGCGCTTCACCTACGGACTCGCGCAGCCGTTCGTCGGGGTCCGCGTCATGCTCCGCGATCAGACGATCCTCGGTGAATCACTCGCGCCTGTGCTCCTCCTCGCTGCCGTTTGCACACTCGTTGCGCTACAGACCGATGACCTGCGTGCGAGCAGCGGGATGTCGTCGGGCTTCTACTTCCTCGCCCTCTTCTTCGGCACGTTTGTGGCCATGGCCCCGATCCCGCCGTTTTTGTTCGCCCGCTTGTACGCGCGCATCGCAGCACGTGGTCGCACACTTCTCGGGTTCGGCCCGCGCGAGCCGTACATCAAAGGCTGGGGTCGCGCCGCGGGCGAGACCCTGGCACAGACCATCATCATCGCGATCGGTGTGGTGCCGATCACGCTCGTCGTCGGCGCCATTACCGAGCTCGGCGCGTTGTGGGCGTGGGTGATTCAGGCTGGCTGGACGCTGCACTGGATGGTTGTCGAAGCGCTCGACAACGGCCGCACCCTGAGACCGGGCACCACGGTTGCGGCGGTCGAGTGCGAAGAGACCGCCGCGCGAGGCTCGCCCTGGTTCGTCCGCGGCGTCGCGCGCGTAAAGCAGCCCTGGGCCCGGACCCTCCTTACGCCCCTCCGGATGCTCGGCGAAATCATCGAGAGCCTCGGCCGAACCTGGTCGCGCGAGATCGCGATCGTCGAACGCGAACCCGCGTTGGCGGCGGGCGTCGGGGCCGGCGTGGTGTTGCTGTTGGCGGTCCCCGGGTTGAACCTCCTGTTTCGCCCCGCGGTGGCCATCGGGGCCGCGCATCTGCGCGCGCGTCTCGACGAGTACGATCGTTGACCAACAGCGAAAAAACGGCGACGACCTCGCGTGCTACGGCGACGGCTCGCGGGTCACCGGGTGCGGCCACATCCAACCGACATCACGCGTATCGCCGCTGCGCCCACGTGCACGGTGAAGCGTGCGCTTGAGCGCGGCGAACACCGCGAAGAATCGCTCGACTCCGCGGCGTTCGTTGTCCGTCAACGGATGCGGACTGCACACAAGCTTAGGGTCGAGCAATCCGTCGTCCCGGAATTCGAAAACCGCCCGAAGCGTTGACGTTACGGTGATGCCGCGAGGTAACCGACGACCGAGGATAAGCGCATCAAGTGGATCGCCGTCGGGGGCCGAGTGACCAGCGACGCTGCCATAGTTGTAAGGGCATGGTAGCGGCGACACGAAGTCGACGCTGCCATCGGGCCGCCGCTTGGTGAAGCTCCAGCGCGAGACCTCGATCGTCACGCGCGGGTAGAGCTCGATCTCGCCGATCTCGGGCAACCGCACGCGATCACCTTACGCGCACTGAGGGCCGCTGGCTACGCCGACGTTGCGTGTCTCGGTCACGTTCCCGGCGCGGGAGCGAAGCCGGTTGTCGGGGTCTCCCGCGTGGCGCGTAACCGCGTGAACAGCAGACCATGGGTGGCAAACACGATCGGAACAATGAACAGAGGGATCACGAGCCATGGAATCGTCAGCAGTTCGGCCATTGTCTCGGGGTGGCCCGAGGCGATCAGAATCGACTGGGCGATCACGACCACCACGAGGATGTCGGCCAAGCCAAGTGCATTCCACGCCAGACGAACCCATGTCCACGCCCGCCCGGGACGCATTCCACCCGCGGCGGCCAGCGGAGCGGTGAGACCCACCAAGATGTCGCCCCAGCCGGCGACCGACGCAAACACCGGGTCGAGCCGGTCGGTAGCGGCCAGCACCAAGAAGCTTGCGCCAATCGGGGCGCGAATCCCATGAAATAGGATCAGCAGGCGCGGATCGACGTTCCGGGCGATGACGCCAAGTGGGCCGCGGCCGCGGCCGAGCACGACCAGGACAACTGTCGATCCCAGAAGTATGAGGGGAATGAGGCCACGGCGATCGATGGAAAGCACACCGCTCGCGCCGACGGCGAGGGCGGCGACAAGCCAGAGGGCGAAGCCGAGGGCGACACGTGCTTTCGCTGTGGTTGTGTCTGAGGTCGACTCGTTCATGTTCGCCAGCGCTGTGCATCGTCCATGCCGAGGAAATTGGCGATGCATGGCCTCGACCGCCGCACTCGGAAATCTGTCGGATTTCCGACAGCTGTCGCCGGCTCGACAACGCTCGTGAGCCGGTTTTCAAGCGGCTCGCTTCGCTGCATGCTGGCCGAGATGGAGGCTCACCACCGACTGCGCGCCGAGCAGCTGCGAGCGGCTTCGACGGCGTTCCTGCGCGTGCGCCCGGCTGTCGTTGCATGCGGTGTGCTCGCCAACGGAACGTTACTAGCCAACGGCGGTGCACCACGCCAGCAACTCCTGGCGGTTGGGACGATCATGGGAATCGGCCTCGCTGCGTTCACGCTCGAATCACTCGCCCTGCGACGACGGCTGGTCAGCGAGCGCTGGCTGTTGACCTCGCTGCTATTGACGCTTGCCGCCCTTGCGTTCGCGAGCGCATGGACCGGTGGGATCGCCAGCCCATTGCTGCCCGCGTGCTCCGCCCCCGTCGTGGTGGCGCTCGCGGCCTTTGGCCGCGCACGTCAAGCGCGGATCATGATCGCCGCAGGGGCCGGCGTTGCAGCGATTCTCCTCGTGGCGCCTCCGCTCGGGCCGGTGCCCGGCACAGCTCCACAGATCACCGCTGTCTCATGGCTGATCGCACTCGCGCTAGCTTGGTTGGCGATCGTAGGGTTGGGCGACGCGCACGTCCGCGCCGGAGCGGCGCTCGATGCTCTGCGGCGCGGGGCGATCGCCGAGGCGGCAGCACGGGCGCGGGAGACCGAGGCGCTTGGCGCCAAGGTGGCGCACGAGATTCGCAACCCACTCACGTCGATCAAGGCGATGGTGCAGCTGGCGGCGTCAGCTCCAGCCAACGAGCGCGAACAACAGCGCATGCGTGTCGCCCTGTCCGAGATCGATCGGGTTGAGCGCACGCTATCCGACTACCTCTCCCTCGCGCGACCTCTAGCAGACGTCTCGCCCGAACTCGTCGATCTCGCCGCGCTATTCGATGACCTCGCCCTCGTGTTTGAGTCTCGCGCCGCAGAGTCGGGCGTCGCGATCCGGATCGACGGGGCAAGTCCCTGGGTACTCGCGGATCCACGTCGCCTGCGCGAAGCCCTGACCAACCTATGCGCGAACGCGATCGAGGCGATGCCCAAGGGGGGTACGTTGACGTTGGCAAGTGTTCGGGACAACTCGTGTGTCGCTGTTCTCGTGAGAGACACCGGCATCGGAATGTCCGCCGACGCGGTCGCCCGGGCGGGCGAGCCGTTCCGCAGCGATCGCGCCGGAGGCACCGGCCTCGGGTTGGTGCTCGCACGCAGCGTGGCTCGCATGTACGGCGGCGAGCTGACGATCTCCTCGACTCCCGGCCACGGTACCGTGATCGGGATATCGCTACCACTGGGAAGCGGCCATGGCGAAAATCCTCCTCGTCGATGATGAACCGGCCGTCACCTACGCGCTCGCGGAGGTGCTCGACCGCCACGAGTGCGTCGCGGCTGCGTCGGCCGAAGAGGCCTTGTCGCGACTCGACGGAATCGACGTGGTGGTGACAGACCTCTCGATGCCAGGCATGGATGGCCTCGATTTGCTGCGACGGATCCGCGACGAGCAGCCGGGCGTCCCGGTCATCCTGCTGACGGCGCGTGGGTCCGAACGAACCGCAGTGGCGGCCATGAAGGCCGGCGCCCATGACTATTTGACCAAGCCATTCGACATCGACGAGTTGCGGCACGTCGTTGGTCGCGCGGCCGAACTCTCTGTCTTACGCCGGCGCGACCGCATCGCCGCGGCCGAGCGCGTGATCGGGCACCCTATTATCGGGACTTCGCCCGCGCTGCGCCGACTTCTCGCCACGGTCGAGCGTATCGCTCCGAGGGACGTGCACGTTCTCGTTCGCGGGGAAACGGGTACCGGAAAGGAAGCGATCGCCGCGCTCCTGCACGC
This sequence comes from uncultured Myxococcales bacterium, assembly GCA_902826865.1. GTDB lineage: Bacteria > Myxococcota_A > Polyangia > Nannocystales > Nannocystaceae > Xiheibacterium. Next base: position 27,948 of record CADEGN010000015.1, on the reverse strand, counting down.
CCACAGCCCGCATGCGAACGGCCCGCTCGTTCGCTTCAACTGCGCGGCAGTGCCAGAGTCACTTGCCGAGACAGAGTTGTTCGGCCACGTGCGCGGTGCGTACACCGGTGCAGTTGCCGACCGCCGCGGCTACTTCGATCAGGCTAGCAGCGGCACGCTAGTGCTGGATGAAGCCGGCGAGCTCCCGCTCGGGCTGCAGGCCAAACTGCTGCGCGCCGCCCAAGATGGCGAAGTTCGCAGGGTCGGTGCAGACGCCGCCCACCGCGTGAGTGTTCGACTCGTCGCGTGCACCCATCGCGATCTCCGCGCGGAGGTCTCGGCCGGCCGCTTCCGCGAGGATTTGTACTACCGACTCGCGGTCGTTGAGCTTGTCGTCCCGCCGCTGCGCGAGCGCAGGGAAGATATCGTCGCGCTCGCCCAGGCATTCGCACGTCGTCACGCAGCACGTTTCGGTGTAGACGACGTTGAGCTCGCTCCAGACCTGCTCGAAGCCCTCCACGCGCAGCCCTGGCCCGGCAACATCCGCGAGCTCGACAACACTATCGCGAGGCTCGTGGCGCTCTCCGGCGGTGGTGCGATCGGTCGCGACGCGCTCGCGAGCCCCGAGCAGACCGGCGCCACCGAGGGCGGCACGTTTCGTCAGCAAGTGGCCGCATTCGAGCGTCGCTTGCTGGCAGACGCACTTCGGGCGAGTGAGGGCAACCAGAGCGAGGCCGCCCGGCGCCTGGGCATGTCGAGGGTTACGTTCATCGATCGCATGAAGAAGCACGGACTTTGACCGGGTGCGCATCCATGCGACTCGGCACGACGTGCAACGCTGCCTTGCCTTGCAGCCCCCGTCATGGTCTCGTGCGAACATGAAGCGTTGCGTGCTCGCGATTGCGCTGCTTGGATTTCCTGCATGCGGCGACGTTGAATCGCCGGGCGTAAGCGAAAGTTCAGGCGACGCTGATTCGGACTCGGGTGCTGGGCTCTTTTCATGGAGAGCCCGGAACGATCGCCTCACCTTGCCGAAGCCATCCTCAACCAAGACTCAACGTCGTGCGCGCGTCGCAGCCGGCGATGCAGCGCGAGATCTCGCGCCGGAGTCCGCGTCGGTCGTGCCCGTGGCCGGTCAAGGCGGCCGACGCCGCCATCGCCACCGGTCGACGTGGCGCGCTCGAGGCCATGCTTCGCAGCGAAGGGATCTACAGCTCGCAGTTGTCGAGCTGGCGTCGACCGCTTCTCGGCGGCGGCGTGGCGGGCCTGACGTCGCGCAACTGCTCGCCCTCACCAAGGAACTCGAGGCGGTCAAGCACAAGCTGCGCGTCGCTAACGCGATCATCGGGCTCCAAAAAAAGCGCGAGAGAGCCTGGGCCTAGCGCTCCCCGAACTACCGGAGGCAGAGAGTTGATCGCGATCATCGAGACGCGCGACGCCGCTGTCCCGCTCGGGAGCGGGGCCCGCGGCCGGTAGATCCGGCGGATTGCTCGCGGCGCCGGCCCGGCCGACGGTCTCAATCCATCAGCGACGAGATCGCGGCGCCGACACCAGCGCGTGGGCATCACGGACCAACGACGCGACCTCGTCCCAGTTGGGGTCCGTATCCAAAACGACGCCGATCCAACCGCGGTGACCGACGTACGGCGGCACCCAGTAGCGCGCGGGATCGGAGGCGACCAGCGCTTCTTGTTGTTCGATCGTTCCGGCGAGGTGGACCGAGATGCGAGCGGCGCCGTGGTGGTGGTTATCGAACATCGCGAACACCTTGCCACTGGGCCCCGTGAACCAGGTGGGCTCTCCGTGAGAGAGCTTCTCGAACGCCCCTGGGATCGCCATGCAGATCTGGCGCAGCCGGGCTAGCACGTCGCCCTCCGAGCGAGCTGAAGTGGCGTTTTTCGGCCGTGCCGCCGCGCCCGTTGCTGGGCGCTTCGCCCTCGTCGCCCTTGTACGCTCGACCGCCATAGAGGAGGAATCTTGTCGTAGCTGATGCCCCGAGGCAAACCGTGGGTGCGAAACTGCGCGCCGATGATCGACCATACCGGACTCGCCGTGAGCGACCCGATCAAGAGCCGTCGGTTCTATGAGCAGGCCCTCGCGCCACTTGGCTACGAAGTCCTGATGGAGGTGCCACGCGAGTTCACCGGCGGCGCAGTGGTGCTCGGTCTCGGCGTTGCGCCCAAGCCCGATTTTTGGATCAAACAGGGCACGCCGCAATCACCACGATTGCATGTGGCCTTTCGCGCGAACAACCGGGCGGTGGTCGACGCCTTCTATCGCGCTGCGATCGTCGCGGGCCGCACCGACAACGGCCCACCCGGAATCCGGCCGCACTATCACCCCAACTACTACGGCGCGTTCGTGCTGGACCCAGACGGTCACAACATCGAAGCTTGCTGCCACGACCCGGCTTGAGACGCACGCGGGGGATTCGCCGAGCGCGCAACCAGCGCGGCGTCGCACTTCCCCGGCCACCCCGTCCGTCCGCCCCCGATGCCAGCGCCCGCAGACACGGATCGCCGGCGATCGACCGCCTCGGCGCCTAATCTAGCCATTGGTGGCCGATCGCGATCGACCGGGAACTCCAGGCGACCTCGGCCGTATCACCGCTGCGGTGACTGTGGCCGCTCCGCTCCCGCCCGACATCGCCAGGGATCGGTTCCCAGAACTCGATGAAGTCACGCTCGCCAGCGCCCAACGCGGTAGCGTTCGGGCCAAGCGCGCCCTCGTGGATCGCTATCAACGCCCGGTTCTCGCCCTCGTGGCGCGGTTGCTGCGCGGTTATGGCGACTCGGCGCTCATCGAGGACGTGGCTCAGGAGACGTTTCTCCGGGTGTTTCGGGCCTTGCCCCGATTCGACCGCAATGGACCGGCACGACTGTCGACCTGGATCCTCACGATCGCGTGCCATCGAGCCATCGATGAGCTGCGTCGGCGCCGCCTCGAGCTGAGCCCGCTCGAAACAGGATCGCACGAGTTGGCTGCCAACGATCGCGCCGACGAGAATGCCGAACGGCGTATGCTCGCGCGCGTGATCGACCGCGCGATCGACTCCCTCGCCCCGGAATACAAGGCGACGTTCGTGCTTCGCGAGGTCCATGGGCTCGAGTACACCGAGATCGCGGAGATCCTCGATGTCGATCTCGGCACTGTGAAGTCGCGACTCAATCGCGCGCGCACCCGTCTCCGGGAGGCACTCGGCGAGGTGCACCGTGCGTGAGGACGGGCCGAGCGAGGCTGAGCTTGACACACTCGAGGCGCACGCCCTTGCGGCATGGCGAACCGAAGATGACGATGAGCGCGAGCTGCCAGGTGGTGTCGAGGAGGGATTCGCCGAGCGCGTGATGTCGGTGGAGTCATCGATCCTTCCGATCTCAGTACTGGCCGCGATCGACGACGCGCCGCCCCCACCCGCGTTCACCTCACCGCGCGCGCGCAGATGGCCGTGGGCACTTGGCGCCGCCGCGATCGCATGCACCGTGCTCGCCGTCGTCTGGGGACGGGTTCCCGACTCGGCCATCACCCGCGACGCGATGGCCGACGCCCCGGCCGCAGCGCATGCCATCGACGACGAGCTGCCGAGCGCGCCGCCGCCGATCCCCGACAACCTCGGGGATCAGATCGCGAGCTACCTCCACGATTACGGCCGGCACTTCGGACCGACCTTCGAGTTTCATGGAGCGATCCTGGTCGCCCGGGCGGGCGAGGTCCACTTCGCTGAGGGGTTCGGGGTCGCCGATCCTACCCTCGATCTCCTGAACGACGCGGATACTCGATTCCGCATCGGTATGTTGACCGAGCATTTCACCGCTGCGGCGATTCTTCAGCTCCGAGATGCGGGAATGCTCGACCTTGACGACCCGGTGGCGAAGCACATTCCGGGTTACCCCAACGGGCGCAAGATCACCATCGAGCAGCTGCTCGATCACACGTCGGGGATCCCGAACTACACGGACCTGCCGGGTTTCCACCGGTGGAAGCAGTTGCCCCACCGCACCGACGAGTTGATCGGACGGTTCTCCGAGCTCCCGCTCGAGTTTGCGCCCGGCTCCGACTTCAACCCGACCAACTCGGGATACTTCCTGCTCGGGGCGATCATCGAGCGCCTGTCGGGCATGAGTTACGCCGACTACATGCAGCAGTATGTGTTTAGGCCCGCCGGCATGTCGCGGACGCAGTTCGGCGATGCGCCTGTCGGAGCACAGGCTCGCGGCCACGTGTGGAACGAGGAAGAAGAGCTCGATCCACCTGATCCGATCGACATGAGTGTATTCGGCGGTGCCGGTGGGCTGATCTCGACACCGACGGACCTCGCGCGTTGGGAGCGAGCACTGGCGGACAACACGGTGCTTAGCCGAAGCAGCGTCGAGCAGATGCTCGATGGCAATCGCTACGGCTACGGCTTCGGATGGTTGCTCGGCGAGGCTTTCGGCCAGCCGGTGGCGAGCTTCCCAGGGGCCATCGACGGCTTCAACGGCGCGATCATGCGTTTCGCCGACGATCGCACGCTGATCGTCGTGCTGTGCAACACGGAGGTTGTTCCGGCCGCGCGGGTCGCCCAAGACGTCGCGATGATGGTGTTCGGCGAAGCTCCGCCGCCACGCATCGAGTATCCCGAGGTCCAGGTCGCGCCGGGAACGTTTGCCCGCTATTTGGGGACCTACGGGATCACCGACGACACCATCGCCGTGCACGGCACCGACGTCGACACGCAACGCCAGTTCGACCCACTTGCCACGGTCTACGTCAAGCAGATCGGCGAGCGGTTGTACTTCGATGTACCTGGCCATGGCTCGACCTGGATGCACCCGATGGGCAAGCACCGCTTCTTCTTCAAGGACAACAGCGGCAACTACCTGCGATTCGTCGTCGACAAGGACGGCCGGCCCGAGGCGCTCGTTGTTCACTATGCGGACGCCGAGCTCGAACTGCAGCGCAAGGGCGAGTAGTTGTCCGCTCGATCAGGCGGTTGGACTCGGGTGCTAAGTTGCTCGATCGCGCCGCCGGCGTAACAGCCAACCCGTCGCCGGGAGCAGGAATACGAGCCACCGGCCCCCATCGGATCCAGGCGCGCTCGTGCAGGCGCAACCCTTTTCGCCGCCGTCGTCCTGCATCACGGTGGTGGTCCCCCCTTCGGTCGCACCGGACGAATCTCCGTCACCGGTCGTCATCACGCCGGTGCTTTCATCGGTAGGACCCGTGCTTGTCCCGGTCGAGTCGACTGCACCGGTGCTGTCCCCGGGCGCCGGCGCGTCTCCAACCACCACGGTGACCTTGTCCATCGTGGTGTGATCCGCGTGGTCCATCGCGACCGCGGTGATCTCGTACACACCCTCAGGCAGCATGTTCAGGTTGATCGCCGCGTTGGACTCACCATCGATGAACTCTTTGGCGTAGTCGATGTCGTCGAAGATGACCTCACCGTCTTTCGCGACGGTGATCTGCCAACCCATGCCGCCATAGTCGTCGTCGAGCGCCACGCGGATCTCCACGTCTGCCCCGGGTTCAAGCTGCGCGCCATCCTCAGGCGAGAGGATGTCACAGGTCGGTGGCTCGAGATCCGGATCGCTCGTCCCAAACAAGAACGAGAGCTCGGCGTCCTCGTTTTGCTGCGCACTTCCTTCCCCGCAGTACATCTCATGGACGTAGCCGCATCCGATCGTCCCCGCGCCCTGGCATTGCTCTTCGCACAGCGGATCGCACTCGGTCGAGAAATACTGATCGGAGAAGCCCCCACAGTAAGACATCACGCTGTCGCAGTTGACCGAGTGATCGAGGCCCCATGCGTGCGCGGCCTCCTGGCTGGCTGTGTTGGCCAACACCGAGGCGCTATTGACCCCTTCCGCGAAGGTGTAGACAACCCGCCGCTGGTTGAGGGCGCCACAATCCACCCCTGATGCCACGCCCCCCGCCGGTGTGTCGAGGGCTGTATCCGTCCATTGCCCCGCAACCATCTCCATCGTGTATGGGAGCATTTTGGGCGGGCGATCGAGATAGACGACGCGTACGCCGTAGGCGGCCAGGTCGTTCTCCACCGCTTGCACCACCGCGAGCGCAAGCGTCTCCCCGCCGCTAAACACGGGATAGTCGCCATCTTTGGCCAGCGTGGACCAGCCCTCGGCCGAGTTGTCGATAACGCCCTCACTGCTGAGCGTCGCGCCGACAAAGTTCAGGTAGAGCGTGTGCTTGCGTGGGTACTTGTTTCCGGGCGTGTCCTCGAATGCAGCGAGGGGCACGGGCTCGACGGTCAGACCGTCTTCGACCAGCGCGCGAGGGAGCACGCTGTTGCCCCGCTGCACCCACCCTTCGGGTAGACGAGCGTTGTCCCCTGGCACGCGCTTTGTCGGTGGCGGCACTGCTCGCGATGGTTCGCGCGCGAACGCGTCGAGATCTTCGAACGTCAAGCGACGTTCTTCTTCGTGCCGCTCGCGAGGAGCAAGTGTGCGGGCATCGAGCACCTTTGGCCCGCGCGGTGGGCGGTAGTGCGGATGGGGGAACGTGCCAGCGGCGATCGTGGACGGCGCAAGCGCGGCGAGCAAAACGATAAACGGGATCGACACAGGCCAACTCCTCGACAGCCCGTCGAGTGTACACGAGCGATGTCGCGCCGCGCGAACACGCCCGCGAGGATCGACCTACGAAAGCGCCACCCCCGCCCCCAGTATCAGGCACAATCGGCAGTTCACGCTCTGTAACCTTCTTGGCCGATCGGCAACAGGAGAGAACATGGCCCGACCCCGGATGTACTTCCAGGCGCCACCTTGCACGATGATCTCGAGCGATCGTCAGGCCGCTGCGGGCGGGTCATTCGACGCACAGGAGGAGACGCCCTGCCCCGAGCCTCCGCCCCCGCGCAGCGCCCCACAGCGACCCCGTCGCGCTGACCGGGAGACGCTCCGCGAGGTGGAGTCCCTGTCGCTGACGATCGTGCGCGGGTAGAGCCGACGCCGACGGGTTGCGATTGTGCCGCGGGTCGGCGCGATCGTTCGATCAATAGACGGGCACCCGTTCCGCCCGCGCATGCGATTCGCCGAGGCGATGCAGCGCGTCCGCGCCACGGGCCTCCACCGCGATCGATGCCGCGGCTGCTGCACGACGAGCCGCCACGACCGGATCCACACCGTCAGCAAGCGCGCCGAAGAGCGCGGCGGCGAAAACATCACCAGCGCCGGTCGGATCGACCTCCACTGCCGGGTGGATCCCCAGGCGAATCGGGCGGCCGCGGATGAACAGCTCGCAGCCCTCGCGACCGCGAGTGAGGGCGACAATCGGCACCATCTTGATCAAGCGCGTCAGCAAGTCCCCTTGATCCTCGAGATCCTCTTCCCCCAAGCACGCCACGTCGACCTTCGTAAGCTCGGCGGATGACACGTCCCAGCGCTGCGAAACCACGTCGCGACCCTCGGGGCGCTTGATCCAGCCCTGCACGCCGATTCCCACCATGCGCGGCGCGGCGGCTTCGATCCACGGGGTGACTTCAACTTCGCCAATCACCGGGGCGAGATGGAGGAAGTCGCAGCCGCGATACGACGCCGGACACAGGGCGGGCGCCACCGACGGAGCGATCGCATCGATGTATTGCACGCGCGTGCGCCCGGCCGAGTACCGATTGGTGAACGTCGTCGTCGCTCCACTGCGCACCAAGTTGCGGGGAATCTGAGCCAACGCGTCATCACAGGCGAAGTCGCAACCGATGACGGACACCAACCGCGCCTGCGCACCGAGCTCGAGATGGGTCCGCACGCCGTAGTACGCGCTACCGCCCGGTACGATCGCTTCACCGTAGCGATCGTGCGTCACGTGCCCCACCGTCAAGATCCGCGGGCTCACGCGAAGAACTCCCCACCCGAGATGTCGTACGCCTCACCGGTGATTGCCGCAGCGGCGGGAGAGGCCAGGTACTCGATCAGCGCCGCAACCTCGTCGGGTTCAACCATGCGACCGATCGGAATCCCCGACTCGATCTCTTGGCGCGCCCGCGCGATGTCCCACCCCCGCGCCTGGGCTAGCGCCTGGAGATCGGCGCGCGCCATGCGGGTGTTGACCCAGCCCGGGCACACCGCGTTCACCGTGATTCCCCGCGGTGCCAACTCGGCCGCCACGCACTTGACCAGGCCAAGCAGCCCGTGCTTCGACGCGCAGTAGGCCCCGTACTCCGGCCGCCCGAGTTTGCCAAGGCCGGAAGACACCGCGATGACCCGACCACCCAGCTGGATCGCGCTCACGGTCGCGCGCAGGACGTGCCAAGCGCCGTGCAAGTTGACATCGAGGACCCGCTTCCAGATCGCGTCGGCATCGGGGGCATCGATCGCGGCGTGCTGACAGATCCCCGCAGCAAGCACGATCGTGTGCACCGACGAAAGTCTCGATAGGGCATCGAAAACCCGAGCAGCATCCGCAACATCGACGACAACAGGACGGGCGACATCCCGGCCGCCGAGTTGCTCCGCGACCCGGGTAAGTTCGCCGGCATCCGTACCGACGAGCACCACGGCGTCGCCCCGGCGCCGCAACCGTTCGGCAGATGCAAGCCCGATCCCGCTCGACGCCCCGGTCACGATCGACGTCCGTCCACTCATGGCGCACGACTCGCATCGAGCGCCCGCGCCAGCACGGGGTTTGCCACCGGGATCGCGTACTCACCATCTACCCGCCAAAGCGCCCCGACCTCGCGCAGAAGCGGCATGCGCACGCCTTCGACATGCGTTTTCTTGTCGTAACGCATCGCTGCCACCAAATCCGCGGTTTCGATGTCGGCAGGGATCGTCGCCGGCAACCCCCAACGCGTGACGAGATCGCGATGGGTTGCGACCAGGGTATCGTCGCATCCGCCAAGCACACGAGCGACGTTGGCAGCGACCACCATGCCGATCGCGACCGCTTCCCCGTGGGTGAGTGCGTACCCCGAGAGGTACTCGATCGCATGCGCGACGTTGTGGGCGTATTGCAAAACCAGGGCGCGGCCGTGTTCCCGGGGATCCTCGGCCATCAAGGCGCACTTGAGCTCGATGTTGTGGCGCACGACATGCTCGAGAAACACCGGTTCACGGATTGCATCGGGGGACTGAGCGAGAAACCACGCGAGATAATCCCGATCCTGGGCCAACGCGTGTTTCAGCGCCTCCGCCAAGCCGTCGCGCAGTCGCCGATCGTCGAGTGTCGCGAGAAAGTCGATATCGACGACGATCCGCCGAGGGGCATAGTAGGCCCCGACGAGGTTCTTCCCGCGCTCACCGTTGAGCGCTTGCTTGTGGCTGACCGCAGCGTCACATTGGGCCATCAGCGTCGTCGGCACATGGACGAGTCCAACACCGCGATACAACGTCGCAGCGGCGAATCCCGCGACGTTGCACACCACGCCGCCACCAAGGGAGACGATCACCGAGTGCTCGTCTATCCCGTGCGCGAGCACGTTCTCGACCAGGGTGGTGAACGCCGGCAACGTCTTGGCGCGCTCGCCGTCCGGCATGACTAGCTTGTGAACGGTGTGGCCTTGCGCTGCGATCGCAGCGGCGAAACGCTCACCGTAGATCCGATTTACGGTTTCGTCGGTGATGACGAAAATCGGCGATGCTTCACTCTCCGATCGGATTCCAAGATCGACGTCGTCGCCACTGGCACAGCCGCGCCGCACCACCATTTCTGTGGTGGTCGACGACGACAAGCGGAAGCGGAAGTCGGCCTCGCGCCGCGTCGAACGCTTCGTCGCGACGCGCGGGGCGCGACGCTGCTCGCGACGCAGCCGTAACTCGGCGTGGACGAGCCCTGCCGGCGTGTCCACGTCGTCCCAGCGCAGCCCATCCACCGTGATCGCACGCAGCTGCCCGCGTGCGGCCACCCGACTCATCGCGTCGGAGAGGCTACAGCCGCCGCTAGCCACGGCGTCGACGAGGTCAGTCGCGAGGGCGGGCGTGGCCGCGAACAATCCCGCGTCGATGGCGTCGTAGGTCGGCAGCGAACCGATCGCGAGCACCCGCTCGCGATCGAGCAGCGCCTTGGTCGCCCCGGCGCGATCAAAGACAGTATCGACGTCGAGATCGACGAGCGCCGCGACCTCACCCTCGACCAGGGGTTGCTCAACCATGCGTCGGACGAGCCGGGAGTCGAACAGGTGATCGGCCATCGCCAGCACGAATGGCTCGCCGAGGTGGGGCGCAGCGGCCAGCAGCGACACCGCGAGCCCTTCACGCCAGCGGGACGCGCGGACGAACGTGAGGGGAATCCGGACGCGGGTATCGACCGCAAGCGCGCGCTCCACCAACTCGGCCTCGGCGCCCGTGACCACCACCGCCCGTTCCACACCGGCGGCCCGCAGCTGCTCCAGAAGACGCACAACGATCGGCACGCCCCCGACTTCCACCAGGGGCTTCGGGGTGCACAGGCGATCGAGTCGCGAGCCGGCACCGGCGGCGGGGATCACAGCGAGCGAGCAGGCCATGGATGCCCTCGGTTGTCGCCCCAGAACCCAACCGGATCCATGGCGCTTGCCGCGGCTGGTAGTTTGGTGGTGCCATCTAGCACATGGATCCGAGTGATCGACACCGCCGCGCGACCCCCGACGTGCCTCTGTGCGCGCTCAGCCGACGCGGCTTCGTTGGTGCAGCAGCAGGTACGGTCCTCTTCGGTTGCGGCGGTGGGAAGTGGAAGACGAAGCCCGTCCCCGCCACCGAGGGCACCGTTGAGCTAGAGCTTAAGGACTTCCCCGAGTTGGCGACGGCAGGGGGCATGGCCGCGGTACTCCCCGCGGGAATGCGCAAGCCGGTGATCGTGATGAGACTCGAGGGCGACCAGTTCCGCGTGTTGTCGTCGCGCTGCCCGCACATTGGCTGCGTCGTGCGCTGGGACAATGAGAAACAGCTGCTGCGATGCCCATGTCATGGCTCAGAGTTCGCCGATGACGGCAAGCTCATCAAGGGCCCCGCCAAGCAGGGGCTCCAGGTCTATCCCAACGAGCTGTGGGGGGCCAAAGTCAGGTTCTCAGTTCGCGAGGGCTAGGCCGCGTATGACCCCACTCGGGATGCACAGCATGATCGAGCTCTACGGCTGCCCGGCCGAGATGCTCGATGACATTGCCGTGGTGCGCGAAGCGATGCGCGCCGCGGTGGCAATCTCCCGCGGAACACTCCTCGGCGAGTGCGAGCACAGGTTTTCTCCCCACGGTGTGACCGTTGTGGGGCTGCTCGCCGAGTCCCACATCTCGGTGCACACGTGGCCCGAGCATTGCTACGCTGCCGCAGACGTGTTCACCTGCGGCACCGGTGGCGACCCTGAGGGCGCATGCCGGTCGTTGGCGACCTCGCTCTTGGCCGAGCGCTTTCACATCAAGACGATCTCTCGCGGCCAGGCAGGCCCACCGTGACCGCCCGCGTAGAGATCCGGCGCGACGCTGGTCGGATCGGTCCTGCGTCTGGCCCCTGGCTACGTCGCAACCAGATCGCGCGCTTCCTCGGCACGCCCGATCCGCACGACATCGTGGCCGTGATTGATCGGCACGGCGAGGTCATCGGCCACGGGCTCATCTCGACGGTCTCGACCATCACGGTGCGCATGTTGTCGTTCGGCCCGGTACCGCCGCCGACCGACTGGCTCGAGCAACGCATTTCCGGGGCGTTTGCCGCCCGCGAGCGCTACGACTTCGTCGGCGCCGGAACGGACGGGTACCGCTTGGTCAACAGCGAGGGCGACGGATTGCCGGGGCTGGTGATCGACCGCTACGGCGAGCACCTTGTCGTTCAGATCACGACGGCGCCGATGGCAGCGCGCGAAGACCTAATTCACGCCGAGCTACGCAAACGCTGGTCGGGGCCGATCCACGTGGTCGTACCGGACACCGCCGCGCGCCACGAGGGCATGCCGGGGGCAGTCAAGGTCGACGGCGATACCGAGCTCCTTGAGTTCAGCGAGTACGGTCTGCACTTCGCCGTCCCAGCGCCGCCTTCGCAGAAGACCGGCGCGTATTTCGATCAGCGGGCCAATCGCCGCAGCATTGCTGCGCTGGCGCGGGCACATGGGGGTGCCATGCTGGACGTCGGGTGCCACGTCGGTGGGTTCGCCCTGCACGCCCGGCGGGCTGGTGTCGAGGTTGTCGCGCTCGACCGCTCGCGTACGGTGCTCGAGCTCGGTCGGCGCAACGCGGAGCGCAACGAGCTTTCCGGGATCACCTGGGTCGAGGCCGACATGTTCGCGCCGCTGCAAGCGCCGGAGCTCGACCGCAGCTTCGGGACGATCGTGTTTGATCCGCCGAAGCTGGCCGCCCGCCGCTCGGACGCCGACCGCGCGCTGGGGGCGATGGCCCACGCGCTCCGAGCCTTGGTCGAGAGGCTAGACCAGGGGGGCCACCTCGTTGTGTGCAGCTGCAGCCATCACATCGGTCGGGAACAACTCGATCGTCTCGCCGCCGAGGCCCCCCGCGCCCTCACCCGCGTGCGAGCACTCGGTGCCGGAGCGGATCATCCGATCTGGCCCTGCCACAAAGAGGGCGAATACCTGCGTGTGAACGTCTACCAACGCCGCTAAACAAACAGCACCCACGCGCGCCTTACCCTCGCGGCCAATGACGCCGTTCTTTTACAAGCGATCAGTTTCCAGGGGACTAGGCTGTGGCTGCGGCAACATGCTGTTCGCGAATCGAGATCCGATACACGCTGTTCTCGGTCTCCACGTAGAGCACGTTCGACTCCGACGTAGCGAGTACCCGACGCACCGCGGTGGTCACCATCCGGCGGCCGTTTGGATCGCGGAAGATGACCATCCCTCGCCCGACCACCGGTTCCGAGAGGAGGTACCCCTCGTAGATCCGGCCGACCGTCGAGGTGACGCCCATTGGGTCACGCGAGGTCCGGATCTTCGTGGCGACGACGGAAAGCACGACTGATCGTTAGCTTATCCCCGGGTTCGGGGGCGCGCCACCGCCCCGCCGGGCGCACCGCCGCAACGATACGGGCGCAATTGTCGTCCGGCGACGCCATCGCCGCTGGCTCTACCGAGCTTGAAATCGACCGACGAATCCCTTGGCACGACCGTTGCTCAGCGCGGTGCCCTCCATGTCGCGCTTCCGCCCGCCCCTCAGCTGCGCGCGCCTCGGTGGCCGATCGGCCCCCCGAATGCGTCGTCCAATCCCGCCACGCCGGTATCCACCACCCATCCCTCCAGGCCCCCTGGCAACCTCACCAGCGTCCAACCCGGCGCGCGATCCACTACACGCACACGTGCGCCGGCCTGCAGCGTGAACTCGATCCTGCCGTGGGTGCCCGGACGCTCGTGGGCCGCGAGGTCGGCGTCGAGCACAACCGCCGCGGGCGCAACACGTTCGGCCCGCAGCGAGAGTCCATGGAGCACGCCTGCAACGACGTAGCATGCGGCCATCGATCCGAGCGCGACCCGGGTCACGATCGTCGGCCTTCCGAGCGCGCTTCGCCGTAGGTGTACGGCGTACGTGACCAAGGCAGACGCACCGGCCAAGAGCGACAACCACGCCATTGCCGGCGCGCGCAGCGTCTCGACCAGGAGATCCCACCAGTTCTCCGGGCGGTCGATTACCGCGCCGCTCGTGGTGGCCTGAAGCTCGGCGCGCCGTCGCACGATCAGGAGATTGGCGCGCGCGGCCTCGGCCACCTCGGTGCTCGGGCGCGCCCGCGCGTCGAGGGCTTGGCGCAGGTGCAATGTTGCTCGCCCGAGATCTCCAATCTCTGCGTAGGCTGTTCCCAGGTTGTGTTCAAGCACCGCACTCGGATGGGCGAGCAAGCCGGCCGCGCGGCGGTAGGCGGCGACCGCCTCGGCCCAGTTGCTCGCCGCGGCCGCGGCGTTGCCTCCGGCAAACTGTTCGTCGACGACGTCGGCGACCGCCGGCCGCGGAAGGAACGCCAAGCCCAACAGCACGGCGGCGGCGACGGTTCGCGCGACGTTCATGTCGCAGCCCCCTTGCGCAGGCTGGAACGTCCGATGAGCGCGATCGCAGCGTCTAACATCGTGCGTCGGTCCTCGGCCGAACCACGTTGCGCGGCGAAACGGGCGGCATCACAGCGCTCGAGCAACGAGTCGAGCTTGCGAACATCTTCGGCCGCGACGCCGCGGCGGAGGAGCAACCGCATGAGCTCCGGTCGGGCGAGTCCGACCCCATCGGCACCGGCGCGGGCCACCGCACACTCGTGCAACAGGCCCGCGACGACGACATGAAACGCCTCGCCGCCGTCAACGGCCGCGCGGGCTTGGTCGAGTTGCTCGCGAACGCGCGCACGATCCCGGGCGGTTCTCCGTGCCGCATCATCGGGACCGAAACGACGCCATGCCAATGTACCGAGCGCCGCGATGACCGCAGTGGATCCGACACCGATCATCCCCGCGAGCCAGCGCCCGGGCGTGAGCAGCTGTCGCGGCGGAGGATCGCGCGGGACTGTGTCGCCCACCACGATCGGCGCGAGCTGCTCGCGATCGTCGGAGAGTGCCTCGGGCGAGGGTGCGGCCTCCTCCACTGGCTTGCTCTCGCCGGTCACCTCGATGCGAATCGGCTCACTCCGCGCAACGACATACGCGCCTGCTTCGGGGTCGAAGTACGGAAACTCGAGCGCGGGAAGTTCGAGGGTGCCAGTGCGTTCAGGGATGACCAACATCGCATACGTCCGCGTTCCGCCGACGCCGACGCTGACCTCCATCTTCGTCTCGACCTTGGGCTCATAGGTCCGAGCACCGGCCAGCTTGGGGAGCGGACCCGGATCGATCTGCGCCACGTTGCCGCGGCCGCTTAGCTGCACCGTCCAGGTGAACGGCTGCCCGGCATCCACCGCGTTGCGGTCGACCGACGACTTGATCTCGAACTTGCCGACGTTGTTGGCCGAAAACCCCTTCGGCTGGCCTTCGGCCGGCAGCGGCTTGACGTCGAGCGCGATCGCTGGACCGCGGTCGCGGCGTCGCCGGCCGATCGCGATCTCGGCCGGGCCAACGATCAACCTGCCAGCTTTCTGCGGGAACAGGGCGCGCCGCATGCCCGGCCGCACGCGATAGAGGACGCCGGCGACTTCCTCGAGGGAACCATCGCCCTCGGGCAAATCGTAGGTGTAAAAGTCTGCGAAGTTGGGCGGCGAACGCAACGCGACGGTCGCCATCGAGCGCTCATAGACATTGAGCTCGAAGGTGACCTGTTCGCCGACCCAAGCGGTGCTCTTATCGGTGGTCACCCACAGAAATACGTCGCCCGTGGCCTCGGTGGGCTTAGCCGTACTCGGCGCAACCTCGGCCGGCGACGTCGCCGCCGCTTCGTCCTCGACCACGATCGCGAGTTTGTTGGATGTGACGCGGTCGTCCCCTTCTCCGGCCGTGAACACCAGTTCGTGCTTGCCGGCCTTGAGGGCGACCACGCCCAGCGTCACCTTCATGAGAGTGCGCGAGGATCCTCCGAGCCCGAACTCTCGCCACTTCCTGGGGTGCTGCGACACCACCTCGAACGCATCCGCGAGCCCCTCCGGCATGGTGGGCGGCGTAACCGCGCCACTG
The DNA here is from genome assembly GCA_902826865.1 of uncultured Myxococcales bacterium. GTDB lineage: Bacteria > Myxococcota_A > Polyangia > Nannocystales > Nannocystaceae > Xiheibacterium. The sequence goes on along the minus strand of CADEGN010000015.1, from coordinate 12,480 downwards.
CCGGTGCGGGTCACGGCCAACTCGAGCACGATTTCATCTCCGACCCTCGCCCGCTCTTGGCTTGCCGCGATCGTCGCGGTGAGACCGGCACCTGCCGCCCGCGCCCTGCTTCCCACGGACGCGACGGATGCGGCCATGGCCGCGCCGAGAACGAATCGCCGACGTGTCCCGGTGGCCATCGGTCACCAGTCCCTGGCCGGTGGCGCCACGCGAACGCGTGGACGATCGAGCGGGAAGTCGTCCTGCTCATCGAGCTGTTCGAGGGCTCGCTGGAGATCGGCGCGGTCGATCCGGCCGGGTGGCGGCTCGCCCTGGTCGTCTTGCTTCTGGTCGTCTTGCTTCTGGTCGCCTTGCTTCTGGTCGTCTTGCTTCTGATCGTCTTGCTTCTGATCGTCTTGCTTCT
>CADEGN010000015.1:0-11977 GCA_902826865.1 uncultured Myxococcales bacterium | reverse complement strand
CCTTGCTTCTGGTCGTCTTGCTTCTGATCGTCTTGCTTCTGATCGTCTTGCTTCTCGTCGTCCTGGCCGCCCGTTTCGCCGCCGTCCGAGCCGCCGTCCTCGGATCCGCCCTCGCTGCCGCCGTCGTCGGACGACGAGCTCTCGTTGTCCTCCTCCTCCTCCTCCTTCTTCTTCTCTTTGCGCAGGAGGGCGAGCTCGAGGTTCCACTTGGCGTTGGCGTGCTCCGGCCTGGCCTTGAGACAATCGGTGTAGTGGGCGATCGCCACGTCCCACTGCTCGGCGTCGAAGGCGAGATTTCCGAGCTGGTAGAACGCGCTCGCGCGCACTTCGGCGTCCTCGGCCTCACTGGCGCGCTCGAAGGCGGTTTTCGCCCCTTCTTTGTCCTCTTTACCGAGCAACGCGAGACCGCGATCGAAGCTGATCTCAGCCCGTTCGCCGAGTCGAGCGATCGCCGCGTCGTAATGCCCTAGCGCCGTGTCGTGCTCGCCGGCTTCGAACGCCTCGATTCCCGCCTCGACGTCGGCATCGGTCCCCGCGAGCTTGTCGGCAAGCCAACCCGCGACGAGCACCGCGAGGCCGATGCGCACAGCCCCGATCATGCCGACCTCCGGCGCTCGGGCAGCGCAAGCGCGAAGGCGAGGAGCAGCAATGCCGGCACCACGAAAAACGTGAACCCCTCGTCGCGAAGGATCTCGATCGTCACGTCACGACGCGACCGGGAAAGACCCTCGAGCATGGTGCGCACCTCATCAAGTCCAAACGACTCGGGCTCAACGCGTATGTAACTGCCCCCGGTGGTCTTGGCGATCTGCTGGAGAAGGTCCTCATCCAGCCTCGTCATTACATAGTTGCCGTTCTCGTCGGTCACGAAGCCATCGGGATCACCGTTGTCGTCGAACTTCTGGACCGGTTCACCCGATCGCGATCCAATCCCGACCGTGTATACGCGAACGCCAAGCTTGGCCGCCTCCTGGGCCATTTCCTGCGGGCGACTCTCGGTGTCCTCACCGTCGGTCAGCAAGATGATGGCCTGATCGTTCTCGGCGGGCGGGATCTGCTCGGGCGTGAGAGCGGCTTCGGAATCACTCAGGATCTCGACGTCGTCCGCATCCCCGCGACGCGCGTCGACGAGGAACGTCAAGGCGAGTTTGAGCGCACGACCGATGGCAGTGCCCCCCGGCTTCTCCGTGCGAGGATCGGCCGCATTGAGATAGCTCTTGAGCAACCGGACATCGGCGGTGACCGGAAACCCGCGCGCCATCCCGGCGAACACGACCACGCCCACGCGATCACCTCGCCGCGCAGCGTCGTCGAGGAAGTGCGCGAGCTCGGCCTCGAGTCGCTCGCTTCGGGTCGGGTACACATCCGACACCAACATCGACTTGCTGTAGTCCACCGCCAGCACAACATCGAGACCACTGGCCGGGACAACATTGGCTTTGCCACCGTACTGAGGCCGAAGCAACGCCGCTACTACGCACGCCATCGCGACGATCGTGCAGATCGCCGCGGCGAGGCGATTGCCGCGGTGGACGGACGCGAGCAGTCTATCGATCGCGGTTCGACGTCCCAATGCTTCGGCGGCGCGTTGGCGAGCACGTCCAGCCCAGACGATTGCCGCGATCGCCAGCGGGATCGTCAGGGCAGCCCACCACCAGTCGAGCCGGCCCCAGGCGAACTCGTCGAGTGTCGACAGCGTCTCGGTGGGTTCAGCGAACGCCACCCAAAAAAACGTCGTCATGGGAACCTCCGCAACCGCGTGCTGCGCAGCAGGACGTCGAGCACGATCAGGGCGAGCGCGGGCCACAGCAGCCACGCAAACAGCTCAGGTAATACCGTCTGGCCCGAGATCTCCGACTTGTCGAGCTTGTCGAGCAGATCCTGAAAGCTGCCCGTCAACGCTGCCTGGTCGATGGCCGTATACGCGAACCCGCCGGTGGTCGCCGCCGCGCGCTCAAGTCGCGCGGGATCAACGGAACCCTCGCCACTGCGGCTGTGATCTCCCATCAACACCGTGTAAATCTTGACCCCACGAGTCGCGGCTTCCGTCGCCACGGTGTCCGGATCGAGCCCCTCGGCGTTGTGCACGCCATCGGTCAGCAACACGATGACCTTGCTCGTCGCCTCTGAATCCGCCAACCGGTTGAGCGCCATACCCAAGCCCGCGCCGATCGCCGTCGTGGTTCCGTCCATCGTGCGCAGGGACAGCCGTCGCACCAAGGCCCGAAGCACGCCGTGATCGATCGTGAGCGGCGAGATCGTGGAGGCGTGCGAACCGAACACGACGAGGCCGATGCGATCGCGTGGACGCCGCGTAATGAAGGAGTCGATCACCGTTTGCGCCGCCACGAGCCGACTCGGCGCCAAATCCGGCAGCTCCATCGACTCCGACAGGTCGAGCGCGATGGCGATATCGATGCCCTGGTGCTTGATCTGATCCGCTCCATGCGTGGACTGCGGACGTGCCAGCGCGACCGCGAGTAGCATGGCCGCAGCAAGGCGCAAACCATCGGGAAGGTCGACGAGCCGTGCAGCCCATCCGGCCTGCAACCGTCGCAGCGTCGCCACGCGCGAGAATTGCATCGTCGCTCGCCGCGGCGCCAATCGACAACGAATCACCAGGGCGACGAGCGGCACCAATGCAGCGACGAACCACCACGGGTCTTCGAACCGCACGTGGCGGATCCCGTTGCGCATCAGGGCGACCCAGCCCACCGCGACCGCGGCCAGCGAGACGAGCGCCCACACCACGGGTTGGATCATCGCGCTCACGATCCAACCTCCCGCTCGCTCGCCGGCTGCTCCGGCGCCGCGTTGGCAGCCGACACCGGCACTGTCTCGCTTGTCCGCTCGACGACGCCTCGTACGTAGCCCAGCGCTCCACGCGCGTCGTCGGTATCGGGAAGCTGCCGCGCGAACTTGACGAGATCGCAGCGCTGCAAGAACGCGATAACCTCGCTGGCCGAAAGCGGAGCGATCCTCGCCTCGTCGCGCAGGAGCGCACGGCGGATCTCCTCGGTCGTGCGTTCGAGCGCCTCAATGCCGAATCGCCCCTGGATGTAGCCCTTGCCGATCTCGGTGAGCTCAACGTAGTAGTCCTGCACCCTGCCATCGGCGAGCAAGCTGCTGAGCTCGAGCTCGGCAAGTGCGTCGAGCGCGAGGCGATGCGGCGGAATCGGTGGGACGACGATCGCCGGCCGCCGACGGCGCAGCCATCTGCGCGCGGCCCAGGCAAGGAGCGCAGCGCCAGCAAGGGTGGCCAGTGTGGAGTAGATCGCGATCTCTGCGGTCGTGTTCGGGTATTCGATGGAGACGGGTGGATCATCGGGCTTGCGCTGCGGGTCGGGCTCGTTGGCAAGCAGCGCATTGACGGTGAAGGCGGTTGGGGCAACCGCGAGCTGCTGCACAGCGCCCTGCTCGTCCACCCAAGTAAGATCGAAACCCGGCACACTGGCCGGCCCAGGGGCGAAATGCTGCAGCGTGACGGTGAAGGTCTTGCGCAGACCCTCGCCGGTGGCTTCCGCGGCCGACTCCGTGACCCCGACGGTGTATAGAGGATCGAACTTCACGCCGATCGGCAGGTTGACCGTGTAGCCGCGCGGGTAGGCGGCCATGATCTCGAGCGTCAGCAGGTCGCCGACGTTGGACGGATCGGGGCTCACCTTGGTCGTCACGGCCACTGGCGCGTCGACCCGCTCGGGCGCCGGGGCAGACGCGGATGCAGGCGCGGGCGCGGCTGCGAGCACCAGGGTCAGAAGTGCGGCGATCAATGTCGCATCCTCCGATTGCGCCGGGCGAAGTAGGCCACGAGCGGCTGCTGCCAGTCGTCGCCGCAGCGGACGTTGACGGTCGCCAACGACAGTTTGCGCATGAGTCGCTCAAACGCGTTGCGCTCGCGCTGGACCTGCTCACGATAGCGCGTCGCCGCGCCGCGCCCGAGATCGATCACCAGGTCGTCGGCAAATCCGAGCAACTCAAGATCCTCGACCGCTACCAACCCGAGCGGCGGCAGCTCGAGTTCGATCGGATCTTCCACGCGGATCGGAATCACGTCGTGGCGGCGGCGCGCGACCTTGAGGGCGTGCTCAAAGCGGGGATCCCACCCCCTTCCATCGGGCGCCACGGCGTCGACGAAGTCAGAGATGAGGACCGCGACGGCGTGGCCCTTGGCGATGCGCGCGAGGTATTCGAGCGCAGCGCTTGGTCGGGTGCCGCGCTGCTCAGGTGCGTGCGTCAAGACGCGCTGCACAACCGCCAACACGTGCTTGCGCCCGCTGCGGGGCGGCACGAAAACCTCGACCTTGTCGGTGAACCCGATCAGGCCAACGCGATCGTTGTTGCTGATCGCCGAAAACGCGAATGTCGCGGCCAGCCGGGCCACGAGATTGCGCTTGTCGTATTCGCGACTCCCGAGATCGAGACTCGCAGACATGTCGACCAGGAGCATTACCGTCAGTTCGCGCTCCTCGGAGAACAGCTTGACGTGCGGGACACCAGTCCGCGCCGTAACGTTCCAGTCGATGGTTCGAACGTCGTCGCCCGGCTCGTATGCGCGGACCTCCGAGAAGGCGATGCCCTGCCCCTTGAACACCGACTGGTACGACCCGGCCAGGTGCTGCTCGACCAGACGTGACGTCTGGATCTCGATGCGCCGGATCTCGCGCAGCAGCTCCGTCGTCCGCGCGCGCGCGTCCTCGGGGGAGAGCGAGTGCATTACGGCACCTTCACGTGCTCGAGAATCTGCCGCACGACGTGCTCGACGGTCTTGCCCTCGGCCTCGGCTTCATATGAAAGGATGATCCGGTGGCGTAGGACATCGGGGGCGATAGCCTTGATGTCCTCGGGGCTAACGTAGCCGCGTCGGCGCAGGAAGGCGTGGGCCCGCGCGGCTTGCAGCAACGCGATTGAAGCCCGCGGAGAGGCACCGAAGTCGATAAACGGCTGAAGATCGGCGAGCCCGGCCGCCGTCGGCTTGCGCGTCGCCCCGACGACGTCGACGATGTATCGCTGAACTGGTTCTTCGACGATGATCTCCTCGATCGTCCGGCGAACGCGCTCCAGCTCGGCGGGATCGAGTACGGGCCCGGCCTTCGCCTTGGCGGCCTCGCTGCCCGTGCCCATCCTCCGCATGATCTTCAGCTCGTCATCGGGCGAGGGATACTCCACCTTGATCTTGAACATGAAGCGATCGAGTTGGGCCTCGGGAAGGTTGTAGGTGCCTTCCTGCTCGATCGGGTTCTGCGTCGCGAGCACGAGGAATGGGTTCGGCAGCGCGTAGGTGGTATCACCGATCGTCACATGCCGCTCGGCCATCGCCTCGAGCAGCGCGCTCTGGACCTTCGCAGGGGCGCGGTTGATTTCGTCGGCAAGGAGCAGGTTGGTGAAGATCGGCCCCTGCTTGTTCGTGAACGTCCCCAGCTGGTGGTTGTAGATCACCGTGCCGAGAATGTCGGATGGGAGCAAGTCGGGCGTGAACTGCACGCGCTTGAACTGCATGTGCAAGCTGTCGGCCAGCGTGTTGACCGTGAGCGTCTTGGCTAGGCCAGGTGCGCCCTCGAGCAACACGTGGCCGCCGCACAGTAGGCCGATGAAGACGCGTTCGATCATCTCGTCTTGACCGACGATGACCTTGTGGATCTCGGTGAACAGACGCTCGAGGAACGCGGACTCGCGCTCGACAAGGTCACTCACCACGCGGATGTCGTAGGCTGCAACGCTCATGGTCAGGTGTGGCTTCTCTCGATCCGAGCAGGCGGTCGCCCTAATCAGGCCGGCGCGCCCGAGCTGTCGGCAACCGCCCAGGGAACGGGCGGGCCGGGCGCCTGCAGGGGCCGGGCCCGGCGAACCCGCAGGCGCAGCGCAATATTGCCACGGGCAACCCACCCTGCAACCCGCTCGTCGGGCGTGGATCCCCGGGCGGGGGCAATTCGTAGTCGGCCGCAGCTAGCGGTTTGACGGCCGGGCCAGGCCTCGCTAAAAGCGGTGCCCGATGGTGACGACCGGAAAGAACGAGCGTGTGTTCGACCAGCGGGTCGTGGCGCGTAATATCGGCGCAGGCCGGGTGACGAAGGAAGAGTACGCCGCCCACCTGGAGTCGCTTCCGGACGCGTCGGAGAACATCAAAGCCCGCGACGAGGGCGGCGATGACGACGGCTACGATCGGCCGATCTCCGCCGCAAACGAGCCCGCCCGCCGGATCCCCCTGCCGCTACCCATCATCCGCGTTCGCCGCGACGATGACGATGACGATGACGATGACGACGACGACCTCGACGACGAGGACGACGTCGACGACGACGACGACGACGACGACGACGACGACGACAGTGCCGGCGAAGGCGGCACTCCCGGCGACGGCGGCACTCCCGGCGACGGCGGCACTCCCGGCGACGGCGGCACTCCCGGCGACGGCGGCAATGCCGGCGACGTCGAAGCCTAGCGTCACGGCTCAGTTGCTCCTGGCGCTGGCGCTGGGGATCGTCGGTTGTCGCCGCGTGGATGAAGCCGATCCGCGCCCGCTACCGGTTGCGGCGGGGTCGACGACACCGTCGAGCCCCGCCGAAGCCCCGCAATCGGCTGGCACCATCGTCGTACCCGACTTCTCTGCGGTGGCGCGCCGAGTTGGCCCGTCTGTCGTCACCGTGATCGCCACCCTCCCCGGTTCGCCGAGCTCGCGCGGCAAAGCGATTCGCGGCGTCGGCAGCGGTGTGATCGTGACGGCCAACGGACAGGTGCTCACCAACGAACACGTCGTTGCGGGAGCGACCGCGGTCGAAGTCGATCTCGCCTCACGGGACCGTGTCCGGGCCCGGGTGCTGTATGCCGATGACCTGCTGGATCTGGCCTTGCTCGAGCTCGAGGGGGCGCCATCGCGGCTCGAGCCGCTGCCGTTCGGCGAGCGCGTCCCGCAACCCGGCGAATGGGTCATGGCGGTGGGCCAACCCTTCGGTCTCGGCAACACGGTAACCGTGGGCGTTGTCGGCGGACTGGGTCGTGATCACGACGACTTGGGACGCCCCGAAGGCCTGCGACCCGATGGGATCTGGAACTTCATCCAGACCGACGCATCGATCAACGTCGGCAATTCGGGCGGTCCGTTGGTGGACGCGGATGGCAACGTTCTCGGCATCACCACGGCGGTGCGCAACGATGGTCAGGGTCTGGCGTTCGCCATTCCAGCCGCCATGGCCAAGCGTTTTCTCGACGAAGTCTGGACCTATGGCCGTGTCCGCCATGCGCGGCTCGGGCTCAGTGCCGAGAACAGCGAGGCCGGGGCGCTACCGGGCCGAGGATCCGCGGTGCGCGTCACTTCCGTCGACGAGACCGGTCCCGCCGCCAAGGCTGGGATCGTCCCCGGAGACTTCATCTTGGCGATCGACGACTCCCCGATCACCCGCGTATCCGACGTTGCCTATCGCACACAGTTGTGCGGCGTAGGGGCGCGCATCACCGTGACGATCAAGCACAGTGGCAAGGCTTCCGAACAGGTGTTGATGATCCCCGCGAGCGCTGAGTGAACACCGATCGGAGGCAATCAGGGCCCTTCCTTGGTCATCAGCGCCCCGGGACTTGCGCCGGCGCCATCGCTGCAGCACGATGCGCCGCATGCGAAGGACTGTTACTTCGATCGCCATCCTTTCCTTGTGCGGCTCCGCTTGCGGAGGGGACGAACCGAGCACCGCGGACACCGGCTCTGAATCGACCGGCGGTTCATCCGAGTCAACCGGGGGTTCCCCGACCACGGCTCCGGCCGACACCAGCGGAGGAGAGACAACGGCTGCAGCGACGTCGGGCGACACAACCGGCGGAAGCGCGAGTAGCGGGAGCACCGGAGAGAACCTGTGCGGCAACGGCGATCTCGACGAAGGCGAGGCTTGCGACGACGCCAACAACGAAGAGGGCGACGCTTGCCACGCCGATTGCACCCTGGCATTTGAGATCGCTTGGGAGGCCATCTACAACGCAGAGATGTCGAGCAACGACGTCGCCAGCGACGTCGTCCTCGACGAGGATGACAACGTCTACGTACTCGGTAGCCATCGCGTTGCCAACGAGGCGTCCAACGTGTGGCTTCGCCAGTACATGGCAGACGGTACCGAGGGCTGGACGTTCACCTTCGATGGACCCGATTCACTCGACGATTCCGGGTTGGCGATCGCCCGCACCCCCGACGGCGACTTCATCATCACCGGCTATACCGAATCCGAACCCGAGTCGACGGGAGAGGACATCCTCCTGATGCGCGTCTTGTCTGACGGCAGCGGCGCCGATTGGGTGGAGGTGATCGACGGACCTGGCTTCGGGCCCAACGAGAACGATGACGTCGACCAGGGGCACGACGTGATGGTCGACGCCGACGGCAACATCATCGTCACTGGAGAGGTTCGCGTGGGCTCGCTCAACTGGGACGCTTGGGTTGCGCAATACTCCCCCGACGGCGACCAGGTTTGGGAGGCGACCTTCGCCGGTGCCGCCGGCCGTCAAGACACCGGGCGCGACCTCCATATTGACGAGGACGGAACGATCCACGTCCTCGTCCGTGAAAGCTTGGCCAACAACGAGTCGCAGACCGTGGTCTTGACCTACGACAGCAGCGGAATGGCGGACCCGGCCGACCCCACGGTGCTCGACATGATCGGCCGGGACTGGCAGTTCCGTGACGACGGTTCGCGCCTTGTCAGCGGGAGCACCGCGGATGCCCTCGACGCCGCGCTGGTGGCGTTCGACGATGCGTGGACCCAAGACTGGATGCAGGTCATCAACGACCCCGCAGGGGGCGATGACTTTGGCCTCGGGATCGCGGTCGCGACCGACGGCACGATCGTCCAGGTTGGCGACTCCTCGCACCCGCCGCAGGGGCTCAACGCCTTCGTCGCGGCGTTCGCGACCGATGGCACCCCGATCTGGTCCGACCGTTATACCGACGATGACAATGACTTCGATCAGTCGTTCCGCGCGGTAGCCGTCGACAGTGCAGGCGACGTGATCGCCGTGGGCTACGGGTTCCGCATGGGCGAGCAAGCCAACGCGGTTGTGCGCAAGTACCACCCCCTGTGATGCCCGTGGCTCACAGGGGCTGAGTGCCGGTGGGACCACCTAGCCGCGGCAGGTGGTCCGCCGCGTCCACCCAGGGCACCTTGGCGTCGTAGTAACAATGAGCGGCGGGCTCCCGATCGAGCGGCCCGTTGAGATTGGCGACGACGACGTGAACCTCGCCGGGCCATCGCTCACCGGCGAACGTCAGGGTGCTACCGCAACGGCGACAAAACTGGCGCCACGCGGTGGGCGAGGAATCATAGCGAACGAGCATGTCCGCGCCTGTTTCGATGCGAAACTGCGCCTCGGGCACGCCGCAATAACTGACGAATGCGGCTCCGTGTGCCCGACGGCACATGCTGCAGTGGCAGTGGGCGAACCATATCGTCGGGAATTCGACACGATAGCGAATCGCGCCGCACAGGCAACCACCGTCGACTCCGGGCATGGGCGCGATCATGCCATGGGCGCCTTCGGTCAGGCGAGGGCGGCTTACAGCGTGGGTTGTTCCTCACATCCCTGCCACCCGCCGCCGCGCGTGGGCCGTGCGGCCTGCAGCAAACCCGACACGCGACACGAAAGGCTCGGCAGCGTCGTGCTCTGTAGCACATGGCGACTCATGCGGATGTGATCAGAATTGTCTCCGTCGTCCGCTTCGAGCTAGACAACGGCCCGAACCCAACGCAATTTCTTCCTTCTACCCGGGAGCTTGTGGCATGCAGATCGATCTCGACCGCTTCGTAGCCCTTACGGCCTTGTTGGCCGCACCCCTGTTGGCGGCGCCCGCCTGCGTTATCACCACCAACGGCGGCAATGACGACGACACTTCCGCCGGCACCAACAATGCGACCACCGACGACGCAACCACCGCCAACATGACCACTGGCATGAGCCAGGGCACCACCAACAACATGACCACGGGCATGGAGGGGAGCTCGGGCGACGGCACGACAGCTGGCACGGCGGCCGATGAGAGTGCCGGCAGCGGTTCCAGTGCCGGTGACTCCACCGGTGGCAACGCGATCGGCAACTGCTGCGAGCCCCGCCGCGAGGCCGGTTGTGAGGTCACTGAGGTCAGTGACTGCGTATGCGCCGAGGATGCGTTCTGCTGCGAGACGCAGTGGGACGCGAACTGCGTAGTCGAGGTCAACATGCTGGCGTGCGGCGAATGCGAGCTCCCGCCGACAGTCTGGGAATGCTCCTGTACCGTGACCGGATGCGAGGGGATCCCGATCGACATGACCTGGCAAGTCTGCGGAGCCGATGAGATCGAGGCAGCCACGAACGGTCAAACCGCCTGCGAGATGTCGGCTGAGAACGCCGGATGTGACTCCGGCGGCTGCAGCGAGTGTCTGTGCTTCACGGCTGAAGCGCCGATGATCGACTGCATCGGCTGAGCGTTCGAGTACGCTAGCGCCTCGCCGCACGCCGGTGCCGCGAGGCGCCCTTTCGTGCCGCGAGCGCAAACGCAGATGCTGGGGCACCGCTGCCGTCGCCGTGGGGTCGATGTTGGTGGCCGCCCCCAGAGGCGCTCTCGAGCCGTCCGAAGCGGGCTCTGCACTGGATTCCTCGGCCGCCGGTGGGCGCGCGCTTGACGGGGTCACCGGGCAGCGAGTACGCCCTCGTCCATGCTCGGTATCCTGGTCCGCCGTATCACCGTGCGCACGCTCGACGTGTTCGTCTCTCGCGGCCGGCGTTCGCCCCGCGCCCCCGTGCGCGCAGCGGCGGTCGCACTCGATCGTGTTCGGGCGGCGATAGGCCTGGCCGAGGTCGCTACCTCGGTCGATCTGCCTGCGTGGTCGTCGGTGCAGCCTGAACGACCGATGTGGGAATCGGATCGCAAGAAGCTGAACAAGTGGCAGCGCGAACAAGGGATCATTCGCGAGGGCGACGCCGAGGCGTCGAGCACCAAACCGACGGCGCCGACGATCGAGGTCTACTACAAGCGTGGCTGTCCGTATGCGCGCGCTGCTCTCGATCTCTTGCGCGAGCGTGAGATCGCATTCGTTGAGCACGACATCAAGGGCGACGCCGCCAAACTCGAATGGCTGGAGATCGTGACGGGTCGGCGCACGACCCCGCAGATCTTCCTCGCCGGCGATCCAATCGGTGGATACGACGAGCTGCGTGCCCTCGACAGCTCGGGTGAGCTCGCCCGTCGGCTCGCGGCCGCGTCGCAAGGTGGCGTGACCCCGGCGGCACCGAGCACGGTCATCGACGACGAAATCGACGTCGCCGATCTCCGTGCGCGGATCAACGAGGGTGGTCAGGTCCTCCTTCTCGACGTTCGGAGCCGCGCCGAAGTCGACACCACCGGCGTGCTCGCACACGCGCTGCACAGCCCGATCGACGAGATCACCGCGGTGCTCGACCAGCTCGACCGCGACGGTGTGTGGGTCGTCTACTGTCACTCCGGCATCCGCAGCCTGCGTGCGGTTGAGTTGATGCGTGAGCGCGGTTTCCGGTCGGTGGTTAGCCTACGCGGCGGGATCGTGGCGTGGAGAGCCGTAGGCGGCGTGGTCGTGCGCGCGGGAACCACCCCGCCTCGCGTTCGACGCCCTGAGGCGATGCGGCTGCCCGTCATTCACCCGCAACGCTCGCCATTCGAGGCGCTACTCGATGAATCTGACGATGCGACCCACGGGACGCTCGAGGGGGAAGCGCTGATCGCCCGCGTACGCGAGGTACTCGATGAGTGCCGGCCGACGATCCAGCGCGACGGCGGCGACGTTGAGCTGCTCGACATTCAGGACGACGTCGTGCACGTTCAACTCACCGGGAACTGCGTCGGCTGCCCGAGCTCGCAGGCAACGCTTCGGCAGGGCATCGAGCGGAGACTGCGGACGAAGATCCCGCAACTTCGGGGCATTGCCTCGCCGCAGCTCAGCTAGCAGGGTGCGGAAGAACGCGAAGCGTTCTTCCGGACACCCTGCTCCGTGCC
>CADEGN010000014.1:30421-50533 GCA_902826865.1 uncultured Myxococcales bacterium | reverse complement strand
GGCAGGCGTCACGTCGGAGCCGAAGAACGGATACTTGAAGTAGTGCTCCTCAGACGCACCAACCGAAGCAGGAAAGATGATTGACGCGCGCTGGGACGATGACGCACGCAGTTGCAGACCCGCGGCGTAGTCGAACGAGGGGCCACCGGGCGAGAGGCCAGCGGTGGGTGGTACGCACGTGAGACCGGTGAGATTCGCCGAGATGTGTCCATCGGGCTCTCCGGTCATGTGGCGCACGAGGTTATCGATGCGATCTATCGTCACGATCTCGTTGCGCACCGGCCCGACGGCGGCCAAAAGCGGCGAGATGTCACCAGTCTCCGGCAGGGGCCCCGTTGTGGCCCGGGGAGACCAGTTGTCGGCGACTTCAGGGCTCGCGCCAGTGCCATCGGGTTCCCCTCCAGTCATCCGCCCGTGATAGTGCTGCACGATGATGAGGCGCTTCGGCGCCACAGCGCCCCCGCCGCTGCGTGCCTCGCGGGGTTGAAAGGCTTGCAGCATCGGCAACGCTAGCGTGGCACCGCCGGCGCCCAGGAGAAACCGCCGGCGATCAATGCGTTGGATCGCGCGGGACTTGCGGGTCGTCGGATGCGTCACTCGCCCCTCCGATACATGAATCCGTCGGTGGCCGGCACGGCAAGGAACGCATCCGCGAGTGATCCGTCGACGTCACCAAGAGCATCGTCGATGCCCACCAATGCGCAGCCGTCTGCTTCGGTCTCCATGCGCGCCACGGAGTAGCGGAAGACCTGGCGGCTGAAGCACTCCGAGACCTGCGGTGTCTCGACGATCTTGGCGACGAGTTCAACGGGACCAGCAAACGACAACGGTTCAGCGCTCGCGCCGAGGAGTTGATCCTCGGTGTCGATGGCCTTGCCGCTGGGGTAGGCATCGCGGTAGGCGCCCACGGCATCGAAATGCTCGAACGCGAGACCCGGTGGATCGATGAGGTCGTGGCAAGCCGAGCAATCCGGGCGTGCGCGAACGAGATCGGAGAGGTCGCGGGCGGTGGGATCCTCTGGTTTCTCGAGCTGATTGAATGCACTCATCGCGTTGCCAGGTGGAGGGAGCGGGGACTCGCACAGCAACCGGCGCCGCACGAAGCGGCCGCGAAACACGTAGGAAGGCTCAGTCGCGTGGGCGAGGCCGGCGAGCACCATCGGATGGGTGATGATCCCGACGTAGCGCTCGGCGGGTAAGTCGATCCGCGTCCAATCGTCTACGGCGTCGACGCCGTAGAACTCGGCCAGCGCGGTGTTCGCGAAACTGTGGGGCGACGTCAACAGCTCGCGGAGGGTGCCGTCAGAGCCAACGAGATCATCTATATAGAGATCGAACGAGGTATTGACGGCGGCGACGAAATCTTCGTCGAAGTAGGGGAACAGCGCCGCGGTCTTGTCGCTCAGCTGCAGGGCAGGGGACTCGGTCCATTCGCGGAAGAAGCGCGTGAGGCCGCGGCGTGCCCGCGGATCGTCGAACATACGCCGGGCCTCGGACATGACGGCCTCGGCGGTCTCTAGCTCGCCGGCTTCGGCGCGATCGAGCAAGGTATCGTCGGGGATCGAGGCCCACAGGTAAAAGGAAAGCCGCGTGGCGATTTCGAGCCCGGTCAGTTTGCGGTCTTCGTCCGCTTCGGCCGGGGCCTCCATGAGATAGACGAAGCCCGGCATCTGCAGCATCTCGGCGGTCATCACCGCCACCGCGTCGGCAAACGGCGCGTCGTCGGCACGCTCCGAGGAGTAGATCGCCATCAGCAACGACTGTTCGGAGTCAGTCAGGCTGCGGCGGAACGCGCGGCGGCCGAACGTCGCTAGGTAGCTCTGCGCGCACGCGTCGTCAGCGGCTTGGGCGGCGCAGGGCAGCAGCTCCGCAAGACGTGGAGCCACGGCTTCAGCCACGTCTTCGGCGGCGTACATCATGTCCTCTACGCTCTGCTCGCCGACGATCCCAAGCGCCGGCTCCGTGGAGTAGCCCGTGATCGGCTTGCCGGAAGGGCCCGGGAAACGGTCGCTGGGGGCCACGTCGAACAGGTCGCCGATGACGTTGCGGTACTCCTCGCGGGTTAGGCGGCGACCCTCGCGGAGGGAGCCGCGCGGGGCATCGGGATCGCAACGCAGCTCGACGCCGCCCGACTCCCCGTCGCTTCCTCCTCCCCCTCCTCCTTCATCGTTGGCGCTGTTGTCGGCGCCGCGGTAGCAGCCGGCGAGGAGCACAGCGGCCACGAGCCAGCAGCGATACCTCCGAGTCGGGCAGCCCCGTGGGGGAGACGGCGTCACCACGCGCAGCCAGTATGCCGGATCGGCCGTTCGGTCGAGGGGGCCATCTCGAACCGATCGGAGAAATCTGTGCTCAGCTTCGCGTCGCAGCTGAAAATCCAGCGAAGCACATCACATCTGCATGTAACGCGACGTGACCGCCGGCGGGCTTCGCGGAGGAGCTGAAACTACACCGCCGTCGTGCGGCCCAATGGTGGCAGGGCCAGGTTCGGCACCGGAAGCACGCGCGCTGGCGCCTGCCGCTCAACCGGGGGATCGGTCAACTCTGCGACGCTGCCAGGGATCGCACCGGGGATGCGAAACCCACGGCCGAGGAAGCGCTCGGCGACCGCGTCGCGCTCGATCGCTATCCGATCGAGCACCTCGGTCCAACGGCGTAGATCATCGTGGACCTCGCGCGTTTGGGACTCTGAAGCGGGCATGAGAGCCTTGGCCTGTGCGCGTAGCTCGTTGGCGAAGCGCATCGCGATTGCCATGCGCCAAGCCATGAGCGTTGGCAAGAGCGCCAACAGCTGGCCCCAACTCGACAAGAGCCCGATGACCTGAAAAAACGCCAAGCCCAGCCCGGTCGTTCCCGCCAGGGCCGCGACGATCGACCAGTGTGATGCGCTGCGATCGCGATGGTCGAGAGCGACGGGAATGTGCTCGGCCCACGCCACCAGCCGGATCTCGATGCGGCTGGATTCGCCTTCAGGACGCGGGAAACGCTGGATTGCGATCTGAGCGCGAAATCCCCGGCGCGAGATCGTCAGCGACGCGCCGTCGAGCGGGCCCGACTGGCGCTTCATGATGATCGAGTAGCCTGCGTCAGCGGGAAACGCGTCGCCGCAGCTTTGGCGGCACAGACGCGTCAGATCCCTGACGACGCGCCCGCATTCGACCTCGTCGCCACCCGGGTCGCGAACGCTCCACGTCAAGCCAAGGCGATCGTCGCGCACGATTGATCAGCGTAGCAGCGCGCTCGCGCAGTTCAACGAGCGACCGCAGAGATGGATCAGCTCGGGGGAGCACGGGCAGCACGGAGTGCGCGAGCAGCACGGGCGCGCGGGTGGTTTCGCGTCAGCGGAGATCGCGGCCGAACGGGACCAGCGCCAGGGGGATGAGCTTGAGGTGCTGCAGCGCGAACGGGATTCCGACGACGGTGAGGGCGAGCACACCGGCCCACACCAGGTGGGCCAAGGCGATCTCCCAGCCTGCCAATGCCAGCCACAGCACGTTGAACACGATCCGAAGCGGGCTATTGGCCCTCGGAAGCTCGACGACCTCCTTGCCGAACGGCGCGAGCGTGGCGGCCCCAATCTTGATCGCCTGCACGCCGAACGGCGCGCCGACCACCGTCAAGCACAGGAGCACGCCGGCGACGATGTAGGCAAGACCCGAGAGCAGCCCGCCGAATACCAGCCAGATGATGTTTCCGAGCAAAGACATCGACGCGGGCGAGGATACCGCCAAATGCGCGGGATATTCCCGCGCGGCAGGCCGATCCGCAGGTAGCAGCGTTTTGATCCCCGAGCAACACCGCGGCCCTCAGCCTTGCGACAATGCCATCGCCATGCGCTCGCTACTCTTCATCCCCTGTTTCGCCCTCGCCTGCGCGTCCCACGAGCCTCCGACGGATGGAACGGCGCCGACCTCACCGACGACGCCGGCGGTCCAACTTCGCGGCGCTGTTTCTTCGGTGAATCTCGTCGACGACTGCCCGGAGCCCGAAACGCCCGCGATTCCAGCCGAGCAGGCAGCCAAGCCGTCTGCCGACGTTGCGCCGGGCGCGGCGCTCTATGGCGAGCCGGGGCCTGGCTTCGGGCCGGGCTGCACCCAGTCGACGGTCCAGCTCACCCTCGCGCACGACGGTCGAACGACGCTGCCGATCGCCATTGCTGAGGTCCGTGTGGTGGCGAGCGGGAAGGCCGTCGGCAAGGTCTCGGTTCGCGCGCCGCAGCGTTGGGAGGCGGACGGCCGTTACAGCGCTTGGGACCAGACGATTCCGGCGGGGTCGGAAGTGAAGGCGAGCTACCGCGTCGGCTTGCCCGATTGGAAGGCGCCGGAGGTCGCGCCCGACGGATATGGCCGCGATCTGGTGTTGGAGGTCGACGTCGTGTTCGAGGGGCGAACCATCACGCTGCGTTCGTCAACGTTCCAGCGCGAACGGCCCCACGTCGTCGTCACCTGACCAGGTCGGACCGTGACCGCTCGATTGGCACACGCGGTGCTCATCGCCTTGGGCCTGCTTGGCTGCGACGCGCCAGAAGATCGCAACGCGCGCGACGCCGGGGCCTCGCGGTCGCAACCTTCGGCGCGCGAGCGGTTTCTCGGCGACGCCGACTTTCGCCGCCAGATGCTCGTGGCCTCGCTAACGCGCCCGAGCAACACCTACTCGCGGGATCGCCTGGGATCGTACGCGACGGCCGATGGAGGGTGGGATGGTCTGCCCGAGTGGAATCCACGCGCGGCTCCGTTCACCCGTGCCCATGCCGACGCGCTTGCGCGCGGCGAGGCGCTCGAGCTCGATCGCGGCGTCGCGCGTATCTGGAACGGTGAGCGGCCCGCCGATGGCGCTTGGCGTGCACTGGGCGCCCGGGTATTCGAGCGGTTTCCGCTGCGGGCGGATCCATCGATCGCCCACGCGCTCACCGACGCGGCCTTTGCCGCGCGGGTTGGCCTCGTGCCCGCGGAGGACGGCACCTATCCGGGTCTCGTGTTGTTTGAGGACGTCGATGGTGTCGCCAAGCTCGGCATCACGTGCGGGCTATGCCATGCCGCCACCCAAGTCGATGGCTCGGTCGAGATCGGGCGAGCGCGCCGCGATCTCGACTATGGGCGGATCCGTATGAGGTGGCACGGTGACACCGGCGTTGCGTTGCCGGCTGAGTTGGCCGCGCGGATGAAGCGATGGGGACCAGGGCGCGCGGACATCACCGGCGACGACGACGAGGACCCGGTCGCGATCCCTGATCTCTGGCGGCTGCTCGAGCTCGACGCGCTCACCCAGGCGGGGACGCTACAGCTATCGGGCGAGGCCGATCCTGCTCTCAAGCGGGAACACGATCTCGCGATCCTCGCGATCCGGCAGGAAACGCAGATCATCCAGGCCGCGGGCGAACGGATCCGTCCGCCGCGGGAGCTTGCCTGGGCATTGGCCGAGTTCGTTGCGGACCTACGTCCGCCCGCGCGAGCAAAGATCGCCGACCCGGCGATCGCGCGGGGTTCGCGGTTGTTCGCGGACAACTGCAAGCGTTGCCATGCCGGCGAAGTCGGGAGCGGCCCACCCGTTGCAGCGACGCGCGTCGGTACCGATCCTTCACTCGCCGATAGTGAAGCCCGAGGAACCGGGCGCTACCGGCCCTCGCCACTGGTCGACGTCGCTCGTGCTGCGCCCTACCTCCACGACGGAACGGTTCCGACCCTGGACGACCTTCTGGATCCTGCCCGGCTTAGTGGAGAGTATCGCCGTGGGGTGCGGGGCCTCGGCCCCGTCGTCGGCCACAGCTTCGGCACCAACCTGGCGTCCGAGGATCGCCTGGCGTTGATCGCCTATCTTCGCACGCGTTGATGATCACTGGGATCGAGATGAGATGCGGGAACCGAGGCAAATGCCTCCGTCGCGCGGGCCAATCCAGGGTCGACACGCGGGTCTTGGCTCGGCGCTATTCTCGCTTGGAATGGGCTCGGAGCGGCCAGGAGTGCAGATGACCCCGTCGCTGACCGCTGGGCTCGGCGCGGCGCGTCGGGGGTTGACGCAGGCGTGGACCAGCCCCGAGGTGCGCAAGACCTACGCGCAGCTGGTTGCGGCGCTGTTTTTCTTTGCGACGGCCCTCGATGTCGCCGGCATCTGGGCGGTGTGGATGTGGACGCGAGCGAGCGACGCCCCGTGGTGGAGTGTCGTGGCGCTGATGTTTCTGCGGATCGCCGGCATCGCGATCGTGTTGCTCGTCGCGCCGATCATCGCGCTCCTGGTGGTCAATGTTGTGCTTCCGTTTCTTGGCGATCGGGTGTTCATGGCCGGCATGCGCCAGCGCGCGCCCGCGAGGGCTCAGGAGCTTGAGATGGCGCCCGGTCTGCCGCTCGCCCAAGTCGTTGTCAACGCGCTCTTGCGGTTGGCGACATTCCTGGTGATCGGATTCGCCCTGGTGCTGCTTTCGTTCGTACCGGTGATCGGCTCGATCGCCGGGCCGGTCCTGCAAACGTGGCGAAGTGCGGTGACGCTGGGGTGGGAGCTTCTCGATCCATACTTCGACAAGCTCCGCCTCGATCGTCCCGCGCAGCGTGCGCTTTTGCGATACCACCAGGCCGCTGTGCTGGGATTTAGTCTCCCGTTCGTGTTCGTCATGGCGATCCCGTTCGTCGGTGCTCTCGTCTTTGGGTTGGCGCAGGCCGCGATAGCCACGCTCGTGGTAGACGTGATCGAATGCGACCGCCGCGAGGGCTGAGCGTGTGGG
Source organism: uncultured Myxococcales bacterium (assembly GCA_902826865.1). Classification (GTDB taxonomy): domain Bacteria; phylum Myxococcota_A; class Polyangia; order Nannocystales; family Nannocystaceae; genus Xiheibacterium. Next base: position 43,821 of record CADEGN010000014.1, on the reverse strand, counting down.
CTACGTTGGCGTGGCTGGGCTGCGCCGCCACTGTCCGGGAATCATCGCAGGTGGTGCACGACGCGGGTGGGTTGGCGACGCCTCCACCGGTTCCCGAATCGTCGACACCTCGGGAGCCAGCGGAGGAGAAGCCTGCCGAGACACCGCAACCGGTGGCGGTGCGGATCAACGCCGCCTACGGTGACGCCGATCGCGTCGACGAATGGACCAAGAACTTCGAGAGCGGCACACGCGAGGCCTTCGTCCACAAGGCGAAGATCGTGACCGCCGTGGGTCTCACACCCGGGAATATCGTCGCCGATGTTGGCGCGGGCACGGGGCTGTTCACCGTCGAGTTCGCACGCTCGGTGGGCCCGAAGGGTCGGGTGTTTGCCGTGGATCCGCAGGAGGCATTCCTCGCCCACATACGCGCGCGGGCGATCAGCGATGGACTGACGAACGTGCAGACGGTGCAAGCCTCGCAGCGCGCCAGCGGACTAGCGCCCGACTCCGTCGACGTCGTGTTCATGTGCGACGCGTATCACCACCTTGAGCTGCCGCGTACATACCTGGCCGATCTTCACCGCGCCCTCCGTGCTGGCGGGCGCCTGGTTGTCGTCGACTACGATGGCACGCGCGTGCGCAGTCGTTTTCGGCAGGAACACGTGCGAGCCGATCCCGCCGAGTTTCGGGCTGAGATCGAGGCGGCGGGGTTTGAGTTGGTGGCAGAGCCCGACCTGCTTCGTGAGAACTTCGTGATGATCTTCGTGCGCAGACAGACGGCGCCCGTGGGGCAGTAACGAATTCAGTGGAGTTGCGGTTGGGGTCTGAGGGACGTTGGATCGCGTCGTCGCCGGCGCCCGTCGAGAGCTTCTGCACGGCCCGGGCCGTTCGCATGTGAACTGTCTCGCCCCGGGGGAAGACGTCGGGTGGTGCGGGCACGGAAAGGGGCTATGCTGCGACCCCAACGTGGCACGGTTTCCGACGACCCACTGGAGTGAGGTCCAACGCGCCGGGGGCCCCGACGCCAATGAGGCTCGGAAGGCGCGCGAGTCTTTCTTTCGTCGCTACTGGGCCCCACTCCACGGATACGCGCGCAAGCTGGGGTACGACGAGGACTCGGCGCAGGACATCGTCCAGGGCTTCGCGGCATCTCTCCTCCGATCCGAGAGTCTGAGCCGACCCGACGCGGCGAAGGGGCGCCTGCGCCAATACCTGCTCGGCGGTTTGCGGCGACATATCGCGGCGGATCGCGTGCACTGCATGGCACAAAAGCGGGGCGGCGACGCAGTCTTGAGCCCGGCCGACGTTGCCGAGGTCGCGAGTGCCGGAGCACAACTCGACGAGCTCTATCTGCGCAGCTGGGGACACGCGCTGCTGCAGCACGCTTGGCGACGGCTCGGCGAGGAATGTCACGCGCGGGGGCAGAGCGAACGATTCGCCGTGCTGCATCAGTATCTGGTCGGGGCCACACGCGAGAACTACGAGGCGGCAGCGCTTGCCCTCGGAATCACGGCCGTGGCCGCCAAAGTCGCGGTGCACCGGTTGCGAACCAGATTCGGACAGCTCGTACGGGAGGAAGTGTTGAGCACGCTCACCGATCCAGCGGAACTCGAGGACGAATTGCAGTCGATATTCTCCGCGCTGCAGGCGCCGGTGTAACCGAGGCAGAGGAACTCCAAAGGGTTGATCGTGGCCGACGCACCTCTCGATTCGCTCCCGGCTGAAGGCGTCGAATTGTGGCGGCTTGCGCTGTGCCCCGCCTTGCTCGACGCGACGTGGCCCCCAGAACTGGAGCGGGTTGCCGACGCGTTTCCCGAGTTCGAAGTACGCAGCTTTCTGGGCCGCGGGGCCATGGGCGCCGTGTTCCATGTGTCCCCACGCGATCCCACGTCATGGGGTTCGGCCGACTTGGCGTTGAAGCTTCTTGATCCTGCAAAGGCGAGCCAGCGGCACGCTCTGTCGCGGTTGCAACGAGAGGGTGAAGCGCTTGCGCGCCTGGACCATCCCGGCATCGTCGGCTTCCGTGGGTTTGGTGTGCGAGCTGGCTGGGAGTACCTCGCGATGGAATACGTCGCAGGCACTACCCTGCGCCAGTTGGCACGCCAGCGACTCGCGCCCGCCGTTGCCATGGACGTGACCGGGCAGTTGCTGGCAGCGCTTCAGGTCGCCCACGAGGTGGGCATCGTGCACCGCGACGTCAAACCCGAGAACATTCTGGTCACCAACGACGGCCGCGTGAAGCTCGCTGACTTTGGCCTGGTCAGATGCTGCCAAGCTGCCGCACCGACCGAGCCAACAGGGAGTGTTGTCGTCGGCACGCCGCTCTACATGGCTCCGGAGCAGTTTGATGGTCACGTGGTCGTAGACCATCGCGCAGACCAGTTCTCGGTCGGGGTCGTTCTCTATGAACTCCTGACAGGGCATCTGCCCTTCGGCAACGTCGAGCCACCCTCGCGCGTCGCGGCGGTAAGCCAGCGTATCGATGCCACCATCATGCGCGCGCTGGATCGATGCGCCGACCGCCGTTTCCCGTCCTGTCGAGATTTCGCGGATGCCTTGCGGTCGGCTTACGAGCGCCGCCGCTGGAGCCGGCCGCGCACCGCTGCGCTCCTGGCACTACCGCTGCTCGTCACGACCGCTTGGGCAGCTGGCTTCGCTGCCAAGCCCGATCCGGACACCGCCCCCAGCGACGTCACCGGCGCAGCGCGTTCCGAACGCATCGATCTTCTCCAGGCCGCCCTCGCTCGCTACGACTACGGCGCGGTCCTCCGCGAGGTGGGACGCAGCCTCGACGACCCCGATCTAAACGTTCGCGCCCACGCCGCGTGGGTCTGGGGCGTCGCGCGAGTTGCACTCCCAACAACTGTGGGTTTCCAGCGCTGGGGTCGCGATTTCGTGATAGGTGCGGAGGGCCCAGAGTTCCAGCGCACCACAAAAGCGATTCTAAACGTCGGAATCGCGGCCGCCAAACAGACTGGCGACGCCGGATTGCAGGCGCGCCTCGAGGCGATATCGGCACTTCATGCCGCGCAGGAACGTGAAGGTAGCTCCGCGGTCGTCGACCACGCTGGCCGAATCATTCCGGAGCAACGGGACGATTTAGCCCGCGCGCTGCTCGTTCTCGCGAACGCCTATCGTGCTCTTGAGGCGGAAAGGCCCAGCGAGGCGACGTCGCTGCTACGCGAATTGGATGAAGTCGCGGTTCAGGCGCTCGCGAGCGATCCCATGTTGGACGACACTCGCCACGCGCTGGAAGTGGAGGCGCTCGTCCTCTCCAAGAGCACCGACGAGGCGTTACAAGTCGCCGAGACCCGAGTGGCGACGCTCGATCGCAACGACGCACCTGCGGGCCGAATCGCGCTGGCCCGGCTCGTTGTGGCCGACGTGTTGGCGTGGAGATCCGAACCGACGCGAGCCGACCAGCAGCTGCTCGTCGCCGAGGACGACATCATGCCGGAGATCGCCCCACTAACGATCCTTGCCCGGCGCGCCCGTCTCGCGCTCGATCTTGCCGATGACGCACTTGCTGCCGAGCTAGCTGAGAGTCTACGCGCTCACGCCAGCGCCGGAATTCCCTGGCACTCCCTCGATCTCGCCGCGCCGTTGGGTATCGCGGATCTTATCGGCAGAAACGCAATGCTGGATGCACTCGACTACGCGACGTGGACGGTGGTAGAAACCCGTTTGAGTGCCGGTGATTGGGTCGCAAGTCGCGCCGAGCTTGGTGATTGGCAGCACGGTGCGATCACCAAGTTGCTCCAAGCCGAAGTCGAGCTTAACGAGGGCGATGACGAGCAGGCACGCGCGCTGATCGAGGAAGCAAGGATTCTCGGAATTGACGGCAGGGTTTACCCCCGCATGGTCGAGGTTTGGGGCAGGCTGCTCATGGCCGAGGGCGCATGCGAGACCGGTCGCAACTTCCTCCGAGAGGGGCTGGAGCGGGAGGCTGCACGCATCGGCCACGGCGGATCACTGCGCCGATTCGCGGCGCTCCAGCTGTGGGTTACGTATCCTTGCGACCCGCTCGAGAACGAAGGTCCATCGAGTTCCGAAGCCCCGCAACATGTTGCGCGCGCGGTGCGTGAGCGCCAAGGCTGAGTCGACCCAGGGAGCGCGGGGGTGGTCAGTCCCGCGGGAACGCGCCGAGGCGATCGCCCACGCGGACGACAGCGACCGATCCCTTGAGCACACCGGCGGGCCGCCGCAATCGCCCTGCGGCGGCGGCGGGCAGGCGAAGGCGTCGCAGGGCGGTCGGGTCGGCGCGGCTCGACACCCAGGCCGCATCCAGCTGCAGCATCAGCACCCATCGCGCGTTCGCATCCAATGCCGACAGGTCTCCCATCTCGACGAAGTCGGCATCACGCGTCGTCCGTGGCTCGGTGCGAACGCTGACCGCGAGACCACCGATCAATGCGGACCGCGCGCCAACGGCGCGAAGGTCCGCGCTTGCGCGTCGCAGGGACGCGATGAGCTTGCTCATCCGAACCGCGACGCATCGATGGGGCGTCCCTCGGCGTCGCCATGCTCCGGGGCGCGTCGCGAACCACTCTCGGTGAGCAGTGCCTCGATCGCATCCGGCGCGGCATCTGGGTGCCGCCGACGGAGGTTCTCGCGCATGACCACCTCTGCCAACTCGGAGAGATCCAGTGCCATGCGCATGCCTGCCGCGGAGGTCGACATGTACTTCTGATCGTAGCAAGCGCAGGTGATGCGCGCCAGGTGCAGGAAGCCGTGCAGCCACCCTTCATTCAAGGATGCGTTTGATGTCGGCGCGCCAGAATCCCGTGGACCCCCCAGTGTCGCGCAGAAAGACGAGATCCTCGAGGGGTCGTGCGAACGCATCGCTCTGGCGAGCACCAACGGCATACTGCAGTGCCGTCCAGACCCCGTCAGTGTTGACGTCCGCCACGAGATCGGTTGCCACGAACCGATCGACCCCCGAGCGTTGGTCGTAGATCCGCAGGGCGAGTGGCGCACTTCCATCGTTCGACTCGACATAGAACCAGCGATCGTTTCCCGCCGGCGCGACATCGTAGAGCCCGCGCTCCAACACGTCGACGAAGGCCGAGGCATCGGAGGGAACTCGAAGCAGCCGGGTCGATCGAGGGTCCATCGGGTCGCGTCGTCTCACGTAGAAATCCGTCGCGCTCGCGAAGACCACATGTGCGTCGTCGATGCCCAAAGGCCGGGGTGTCTCGGACGCCGGCGCCCAGTGGTGGAGCTGCTCGCCGATACTGAGCAAGCGCGCGCCGCCGTCCACGACCTCGCTAGAGACCCACGTCGGTTCCGTGAACCTCAGCTCGCGCATGTCCGGCAGGAAGACACAGTGTCCCTCGCTACGTGGCTCGCCACGCCGCTCGCCGAGACTCGTCACGCAGATCTCGTCGTACGTGGTCCTGTACCCGTATCCCCGCCGATCGGGAGCCCCAAGGGGGATCTTGAGGCCCGCACTGCGATCGTGCACGGCGTATCTTATTGGGGCGTCGAGGTAGCCGACGAAGAGAGAGCGCGCGTCGGCATCCAACGCTCCCACCCAGTCGATTCCTTCGTCCACCACGACCGACTTCCCAGACGAGAGGTCGAGGACCACCGCCTGATCTGACGTAGTCGCGAATGCAACTGCACTCGCGATTCCCTTCGACGACGCGGGTTCCGCGAGGTCGTCGCGAAGAATCACGCGGTCAAACCCGCCGGGTACGCGCGTGATCGCCTCCACCATCAATGGCGCCTCGCCGGAGTGCGAGTGCGTAACGAGCACGCCCCCATCGATCCACGCCGCGACCTGGGCCCACCGCTCCGAAATCGGCTCGACGAGGGGCGCTTCCGCGGTCGGATCCAACAGCCAACTGCCGGACCACCGCGCATTCGGTCGGAAGGTCACCACCCATGGGAGGTCGTCGCGAGGCGGCACGCTGATCGCGGCGAGCTGGTCGACGACGATCCGGGGTTCGGCGCCGCAGCCCTCAGACACGACGATTTCCAGCGGGGCGTTTGGGTCCGCGTCGTCGAGCGACCTCGCGACTGCAATCCCATCACCGATGCGTCTGAATCCATGCAGCTTGTCCCCGGGATCTAGGGCGAGCAGTGGTGTGACTGCAGCGCTGCAATCGATGGGTTCAGTGACGTCCGGACCGCATGCTGCTGCGAACCACACGAGCACGGGAAGCGAATGCCGACCGGCGAACATGGCACCGAGCGTAACAAGTTGGTGTAACAGGTGGGCGTGACGAGTGGTTGTTCGTCTTGCGGGGGAGCGTGCGGACCAACTCGGGCCCATCGACACGATGCGAGTCGCAAGCGAAGGTGGAAGAGAACTGGTCGGGTGGTGTCGCCGGACGCCTACAGCGCTACGCTGAAGGCGTCCGAGGCCGCCGAACGTGCGAGCCGCATCGCGCCGACGCAGACCTTCACGCCGTCGAGCGACCACGCCAAATCCTCCACCATCAAGCGGGTGAGCTCGTCCGGGACCTTTCCCGAAATGCGTACGCGCCCTTGACTGATCGCGATGTCGAGATCCCGCACGTCGAGCCCATGCTCGACGTAGAGCCGCACCAGGCGGATGCGGAGGTGAGCATCGAGGTCCACCATCCCCTGGATGCCAACGAGCTCGCGCGGAGGGAGAAACTCCGCCATCGACACTGCATGCGAGCGCCGAGGGCGATTGCGATGGCTGCGTGATGTCTTGGCCACGCTTACGTTAGAGCAACCGTTGCGTCCCAGCGCAAAGTTACGGCGTTTCTGACGAGGTGACGGGGTGGGGCGCGATCCTACCTGCGGATGCAGAGCGGAGGAGGTTCGGCGCGGTCTGTTCTCGACGTCGACGACGATGGCGAGTTGAGCACCGAGCAGCGGGCGAAGTTCGAGGTGCTAGGGATCCGAGGAATCGTCCAAGGCCGGATACTCGAATGGTGTGGATCGCCCGTCTACGGCACAGGACCAGGTCCGGAGTACATCTGGCGCCAGTTCGTCTGCGTGGACCTTGTAGGCCGCGTGGGGCCGTGTTCTATTGGCCAAAATGGCACGCCGAGTGGCTTGGGTTCCGATCGTCCGCGGGTGGTGCCTGTTGGCGATGTGCTGCGGATTGGCCTGCGCGGGCGATGACGTTCAGCTGGATTCGTGCGGAGAAACACCCCCGACGTTCGTCGGTGAAGCATCGACCGCCGAGTGCGGAGGCGGGATCGCATTCACATTGGCGAGCGCGACCATCGGCACGATGCGAGTCGAACGCGAAGGTGGAAGAGAATTGGTTGGGTGGTACCCGTCCGTGCACGGATCTACCCTTGAAATCGATCTCAATGCGCGTCACGGTATCTCCGTGATCGAGCTCCAGGCCTCTGAGCCGAGTGACTACAGCGCCACACTGAAGGTTTCGGAGGCGCCTGACCGGGAGTATTCGAGCTCGCTCGAAGCCGACTACGACGGAGGCGCAAGGTGGGCGCACGCGTTTTCCGACTCGGCCAATCTGGAGATCATCGTGAACAACTGGCCGGTGAAAAGCTGCGTCGAACTCCGCGTGACCGGCCCGTGCGACCCGTGATGGCGCCCGCCGTTCGCCTCGCACTGTCGCGGTCCACCACGTCGTAGATCGCCACGCGGGCGAAAAGCGACCACGGCCGTTCGCTGGGATCGCAGTTCCGGAGCCACCGATCGGCTGTGTGGCAGTTGGCCCGCGGCTTGCGATCGCTCGATACGCATGACGCGCGCGATCCGCCTGCTGACGCTGCCGCTCGTCCTCTCGGCCTGCCCGCAGGGTTCAGGCAGCGAGGCCGAGGCTGGCGAAGACGCAGCCGACGGCGAAGGCGACGGCGATCCCGAAGACCCCACGGTCGTTGTCCTGTCCCCCGCCGAGCGGCTCGTGCGGATCTCGATGGCGCTGCGTGGCATCCGCCCAAGCGCCGAGGAACTCGGGCGCGTGGAGGCCGATCCCAGCGCGTTGGAGCCGATCGTCGATGGGTATCTCGACGATCCCGGGTTCGGCGAGACGATCCGCGACCTCCACAACGAGTCGCTGCTCTCTCTCACCGACTACTTCATCTATCCCGCCGGCTACCCCGCGCTCGGGCCGCTGGCCGGACGCGACCCCTACGAGCTCAACCGTGCGATCACCGAAGCGCCGCTGCGGCTCGTCGAGCACGTTGTGATGAACGACCGCCCCTACAGCGAGATCGTCACCGCCGCCTACACCGTCGCTGACGCCCAGGTGGCCGCCGTGTGGGGGCTAGAGGGCGGCGGCGGCGAGGGGCAGTGGGCCGAGGCGCAGTGGGTCGACGGTCGCGAGCACGCGGGCATCCTCTCCGACGGTTGGCTGTTTCAGCGCCACTCAAGCACGGAGTCCAACGCGAATCGCGGGCGCGCGAACGCGGTCGCGCGCGCCCTGCTCTGCTACGACTTTGCCGCGCGCGACATCGATCTCGACGCAACCATCGATCTGGCCGATCCCGACGCGGTCGCCGATGCAGTCGTCGCGAACCCGGCCTGCGCGAGCTGCCACCAGGGTCTCGATCCGCTCGCGAGCTTCTTTGGCGACTTCTTCCCGCTCTACGTTCCGGCGGACATCGTCGAGGTGCCGACCGGCCAGTACGAGCTCGCGTACCCGCTGCGCACCTGGTACCCAGGAGTGTTCGCGACGATCCTCGGCGTGCCGATGCGCGACCCGTCGTACTTCGGCAAGCCGGCGAGCGGGCTCGTGGGCCTCGGGAAGATGATCGCAGAGGACCCGCGCTTTTCGCTCTGCACGGCGCGGCGCTTCTACGCCTACTTCCACCAGGTCGATCTCGAAGACGTGCCAGCGGACGCCCTTGCCACGCTCCAGCAGGTGTTGGATGGCAGCGGCATGGACGCGAAGGCGCTCGTGCGGGAGATCGTGTTCTCCGAGGAATTCGCCGCCTCGCACGTTGATCTGCCGGAAGGCTTCGAGGGCGAGCTAGACCCGGAGCCCGACGTCGTCGGTGTGAAAAAGGCGCGCCCGATGCAGCTGCGTCGCATGTTCTTCGACCTCACCGGTTTTGACTGGCGCACCGATCTCTCGGCTGCAACCAGCGAGGATGCGCCGAATGGGCTCGGTCGCGTTTCGCTGCTCGACGACTCGTTCCTCGGCTACGCAGTGCTCGCTGGCGGGCTTGACTCGCTCTACGTCACTCGTGCCTCCCACACCTACAGCGCGACGGTGAGCCTCGTGCTCCGGACGCTCGCCCAGCTGTCAGCGGGCGTCGTAGTCGACTCCGACTTCACCGCACCGGCGGCCGAGCGGCGGTTGCTGGGGCTGGTCGAACCCAACACGATCGAAGAGGAAGCAATCCGCGATCAACTGGTCGCCCTGCACCTGCGGCTTTTCGGCGAGCGAGTCGCGAGCGACTCACCAGACATCGACGACGGCTGGGCGCTGTGGTCGGGGGCCCACGGGTACGCCGGGGATCCGGTGCGTGCATGGAAGGTGACGCTTGTGGCCCTCCTGCAGGACGTGCGCATCGCCTACTACTGACAGGAGACACCACCTTGGCAATCACACGAAGATCTCTGATGACGGGCTCGGCGGCGGCGCTCGGGATCACAGGCGCGCTGCCTCGCACGCGCGCCTGGGCTGCCCCGGCGCCCGCGAAGAATCTCGTGCTCGTGGTCGCCTACGGCGGCTGGGACACGACCTACGTGCTCGACCCGAAGCCCGGCATCGCCGGCATCGATGCACCCGACGGCGAGATCGTCGAGCTCGGCGTGCCGATCTTCGACCATGCGAGTCGGCCAAACACGCGCGCGTTCTTCGCCGCCCATGGCGATCGCGTGACCTTGGTGCACGGGCTGCAGGTGCAGTCGTTGGTCCACAATGACTGCAGCAAGCGCGTGTTGACCGGCACGCAGTCGGACACCAGTCCCGACGTCGGTGCGATCGCGGCGTTCGAGCTCGGCAGCGACCGGCCGGTGCCGTACTTTGTAATGGGCCAGACCTCGTACGCGGGGCCGTTCGCATCGATCGCGGCGCGGGCGGGCACCGCCAACCAGCTCGGCACGGTGCTTGAGCCGACGATCGGATTTCCGCTCACCGGGATCACACCGTTCGGTATCGACGGCGAAGAGCAGAAGCTTGTCCGCGCCCACGTGCTGGCGCGGGCGGAGCGACGGCGATCCGAGCGTGGCGTGATCGGCAGCAACCGTGCGAAGCTCGACGACTTCATCGCAAGTCTCCAGCGCGGCGATGACCTGCGCGCGATCGGGGGGCTTGGGAGCTTCAACTACACCCGCGACCTCGGTGTGCAGGCGGGTTTGGCCGTGTCGGCGTTGGAGCGCGAGCTGTCATGGGCCGTGCAGATCGAGACCGGCAGCTTCGACACGCACAACGCCAACGAGCAACAGACCGTGCAGCACGAGCTGCTTTTCGCCGGGCTCTCCGTGTTGCTCGACGCGCTCGCTGGCAAGCCCGGCAAGCGCGGTGGCGGCACGCTGCTCGACGAGACGGTGATCGCCGTGGTCTCCGAGATGGGGCGAACGCCGCTGCTCAACGAGGGGCTCGGAAAGGATCACTGGCCCGTGACGAGCGCCTTGCTGATCGGAGGAGGACTGCCGGGTGGGCGTGTGCTGGGCGCGACCGACGACGCGCTCTCTGGCAGGCCCATCGACCTCGCGACGGGACAACCGACCGCGGGTGGCACAACGCTCGCGTACCACAACTTCGCAGCGGGGCTGCTCGATGCCATCGGCGTCGACGCAAGCCTCTACCTGCCCAACTCGGAGCCGCTGCATGCCCTGCGTGGTTAGACATTGCGGAGCGATCCTCGCGCTGGTGCTCGGGTGCCACGCCGAGGCTGCGGGCGACGACGACGCGGGCAGCGAGAGTGAAGGGGGCAGCGAGAGTGAAGGGGGCAGCGAGAGTGACGGGCCGAGCGAGTGGTCGAGTCTCGACGCACGGCCGTGCCCCGAGGACTCGATCCTGTCGTGGGAGAGCTTTGGCGGGCCCTACATGCTGTCGTACTGTACGAGCTGCCACGGCAGCGCGCTGCCGGCCGACATGCGTCAGAAAGCGCCGGTCGGCCTCGACTTCGAGCGCGTCGAACAAGTGCGCACGCATGCGGATCGGATCTGGGCGCGTGCGGCCGATCAGAATCTGACGATGCCGCCCGCCGGCGCCCCCGGGGACGAAGAGCGCGCGCTCTTGGGTGAGTGGCTCGCTTGCGGGGCACCGCTGGCCGCAGAGCTCGAATGAGGCGGAACACAATCCTGCGACGTCTGCAGAGGGAACGGGCACTGCGAGAGCTGACGCACCGCACCGCCCTCACCGAAGCGCGGTAGCGTCCACCCATGAACGGCCGCCTTCGCGTCGCATCGTGCGCGCTCGTGATCATCGGCTGCGACGCCGATCGGGCGGGCGCAACCCCGACCCCCGCCATTGTCGCCGAGTCGCCGCCGGCGCGCACCGCCGCAGCTGCAGGCGCGGCGCCGCAGCACGGTGCCAACGCTTGCGCCAAGGCCGAGCGCCACGGCGGTGAGCTGCACTGGTTCACCGACGATTATCCTGCTGCGCTTGCGTGCGCTCGCGCGAAACAAGTGCCCTTGGTGCTCGACCTATGGGCACCGTGGTGTCACACATGCCTGTCGATGCAGGCGTACGTGTTGACCGACCCGCGTCTCGCTGATGCTGACCGGCGGTTCGTGTTCGCGGCGCTCGACACCGATCGCGATGGCAACGCGCCGGTGGTGGCAAAGTTCGCGCCCGCGGCTTGGCCTACTTTCTTCGTGGTATCGTCGATCGACGAATCAGTCGCAGGTCGATTCGTGGGTGCGGCGACCGTCGAACAGTTTCAGCAGTTCCTCGATGACGGCGATCGTGGGGCGCGAGCGCTGGAGGACAGCGCGTTGGCCGGCCACGAAGCCGCTGCGCGTCGTGGTGATCGTGCTGCTGCGACAAAAGAGTGGGCGACGGCGGCGGAGGCCTACGCCGCCGCGTTGCGTGACGCGCCCGCCGAGTGGTCGCGTGGGCCCGACGTGATGGTCTCCATGATCGCTGCCAACGTCCGTGCCGCTGATTGGGTGAAGTGTCGCGAGGTTGCGGACACTTACATGACAAGAACCGGATCGTCGGCGAGCGCCACGGACTTCTCCGTCAGCGTGCTTAGCTGTGCCGCCGAGCAGAAGGACCCCGAGCGTGCGGCTTCGTTGCGCGAGTCCGTGGTGAAGCGACTGTCGGTGCTCGTCGATGACGTCGGGGCGCCGCTGTCGATCGACGATCGTAGCGACGCCTTACTAAACCTCCGTGTGGCACTCGACGCGCTTGGCCGTAAGGATGAGGCGAGGACGGTCGCGAGTCGCCAGCGGACGCTGCTCGACCAAGCGGTGGCGAAGATCGGCGACCCGCGCGAGGTCATGATGTACAACTGGCCGCGCGCGGAGGTGCACGCGTATCTCGGGGCGCCCCTCGAGTTGGTCGCGGCGCTCGAGCGCAACGCGAAGGATCTACCGGACGAATACGATCCTCCGTATCGCCTCGCATGGTTGCTCTTGCAGGCGGGAAAGCCCCAAGATGCGCGGGTCTGGGCGGAGACCGCTGCGAACAAGGCGTATGGCCCTCGTAAGGCCCGGGCGCAGGGACTGCTCGCGGACGTCGCGCGCGCGGCGGGTGATGTCAAAGCCGAGCACACTGCGCGACGCGCTGCTCTCGCCACCCTCGAGGGGCTTCCCGCGGAAGTCCGCAGCGACGAAGCCATCGCGAAGGCGCGCGCAGAGCTGGAACGGCTCGGCCCCTGACCCTGCGCATTCGCGCGCCTGTGCCCGGCATCTGGCGATCGCACACATCTCCCCATTGTGGGGGCGGCGGCGTGCCGGTGCGAGTCGTTGCGGCGATGGCGGGCGGTTCGGCATCAGCCTCTCGATCGCGTGTCACATTCGGCAAAAGACGGCTCTACTATTCTACGATGCCCCGCCGCCTCTCAGTGCTCGCGCTTGTGTCCGCGTTGCTTGGCTGCACCGTCGTGGAGCCGCAGCCGGTCGCCGGTGCGATCGGCAGCCTGCCGATCGGCAAACCGGGTACGACCGCCAAACCGAGGCAAGTCGCCGAGCGCTACTTCTGCAGGGGCCCCGCGAAGACGTGGGGCGTCGGCTCCGATAGCGGTGGGTACGTCTACCAGGGCAATCGCAGCAAGCGTGATGACGCCGGCAAATGTCAGGCAACTGGCGAGGTCGGCAAGCTCGTGGGCCTCACCGCCGCGCACAATCAGGCGCGAGCGGACGTCGGCGTGGCAGCACTCCAATGGTCGCCCGAGCTCGCCGCCTACGCGCAAGCGTGGGCCAATCAACTCGCGGCCAACAACTGCACCCTTGCCCACCGCACCGGCGACAGCTACGGCGAGAATCTGTTCTGGAAGTCGCACGGCGCGACCTCTAGCGAAGTCGTCGCGCAGTGGGCCGCTGAGAAGGCCACCTACGATCACCCG